>CAJXUB010000034.1 GCA_913061125.1 uncultured Flavobacteriaceae bacterium | reverse complement strand
CCGCCGTTTGAATACCCACAGGCGTAAACTCGATCGAGGTCAATGTTGTAATCTACAGATAATTGACCAATGAGGGCTTCTACAAACCCTAAATCGTCTGTTGTACTTTTATTGTCTGGTCCTGGTAGGGCCGCGTTCCAATGCGGAACGCCTTCCAAACAAGATCCTTGCGGATAAACAACAATGACATTTTTGGTATTTACCAATGGTCTTAAATCGGCTTCTTGAATATAATTGTCAATGGTACCTCCATAACCATGAAAGTTAATAATCACTGGAAGTGGTGTGGTAGTGGGGTTGTCGGGTTCATAAACATAATAACTCCGCTCCAAATCGTTGTGAATGAGTTTGAAGGCATCTTCTGGCGTGTTGCAATAAGCTTGATTGTAATATTTAACGTCAGCAGTATTGCAGCTAAAATTTATTAGCGTTATGATTGTGAATAACCTGATATTTTTCATGTTTTTCGTTTTTTCTTTAGAAAATAAAGCTCAAAATAGGCGTATGAAAAATGCGAGATGATTATGGTAAAAGTAATAACTAAAGCGTTAATAATCAATATATTAACAAAATTATTGAGTTCGAATTTAGAAATTATTTTTAAATACAGTAAGCCAACACCTTGAAGAACAACAGCATGAAACATATATAGGCCATAAGAAATTTTGCCTAAGTAATTTAGGGTATTGTTTTCCAGCCAACGGATCGGTTTTTGGGCCATTGCAGCGATAAAAAGGCCAAACAACACAAAACTCAATAGGGTGTAGATTGGTAGTGTGAGGGCGCCTTTAAATATGGGGGTTGTAAAAACCATGACCACCAGTGTAAAAATTAGGTAGCGCGTTCTGAAAATCGTTTTATAAAACCAAGTTTTGTCCATTAAAATAGCACACAATCCTCCAAATGAGAAAAAGAAAAAAAGCATGTTGTAGGGTCTTAAATGTTCAAAATATGGCGAGAAATACAGCACAAAGTACCCCGCCGAAAACAATCCCAAAAATGAGATGATTTTTTTTGGTTTTAGAAGAAAACACAAGGGTGCTGCAAACAAATAGAATTGCTCTTCTATGGCGATTGACCATAAAATTTCCAAAATTCCACCTGGCGCAAAGGTGCTAAAAATATTAGCAAAAAAAGTGAGGGAGAGGATTAGCCCAGTGACTAGGTTGTAATGACTTTCAAATTCGAATCCAAGCCCTGGTAAAACGAATTGATAATACAAAAATCCTATTGCTACGATGAGGTAATACAGTGGGAAAATTCTCAAAATACGTCGTCTGTAAAAGGCCAAAATATTAATGGAGTTTGTGGCTTTTTTTTCTACATAAAGCTGTTTTAGTATTAAAAATCCACTTAAAGAAAAAAACATCCAAACTGCCTCTGAACCTCTATGGAATAGAGCCCAATCATTAAAAAAAGGAAAACTTCTGTTGTTGCTGAATTGGGGGATATGATACAGCATGACAAAAAGGGCCAAAATAAAACGAATTGAGGTCAAATTCGGTATTCGTTTTATGCCTTCTGTTCGGGTCATTCAGTTACTGTGGTGTTTTGGATTATTTGAAAATACTGTCCATAATGATTTTTATCCCTCTAAACCCAAGGTAGATGGCTGCTAGACAGACTCCAATTCCAGTCATCACCAGAGGGAGATAAAGCGGTTTTTCGGGGTTTGATAATCCAGCGTGTAACAGAAATGGGCCTATAAATAATGCCAAAAGGGTAAACCCCATAGTTTTTAGGCCTTTTATTAAAAGTGGTCTGTTGGTGCGTTTTGGTTTCATTTAATTGATCTAAAAGCGTTTATTGCAGCACGAACATTTTGGTATTTATCGAGTAAATGTTTTGCTTCAGATTCAAAAATATCGAGTTCGTTCATTAGCATTCGAGTGCCTCTGTCCACAAGTTTGTGGTTGCTCAACTGCATATCTACCATTTTATTGCCTTTAACCCGCCCCAATTGAATCATAGCTGTGGTGGTAATCATATTTAATATAAGTTTTTGAGCTGTCCCAGCTTTCATGCGAGAACTCCCTGTTACTACTTCTGGACCAACCACTACCTCTACGGGGTATTGTGCTGTTTTGCCCAAAGGACTTTTTGCATTGCAGGTTATACAACCTGTTGGAATATTGTGTATATTGCAATTTTTTAAAGCCTCTACCACATAAGGTGTCGTTCCAGAGGCAGCAATTCCAATGACTAAATCTTTGGGACTAATATTGCAGTTTTGAAGATCCTTCCAGCCTTGTTCTGTGTCATCTTCTGCAAACTCGACGGCTTTTCGAATAGCTGTATCTCCGCCTGCAATAAGGCCGATGACTAAACCGTGTGGAACACCAAAAGTTGGTGGGCACTCGGAGGCATCTAAGATACCAAGGCGACCACTGGTTCCAGCTCCTATGTAAAATAATCGTCCGCCAGATTTGAGCTGGTGCACGACTTGTTTTACTAAAATTTCAATTTGCGGCAAAACTTTGGCTACGGCCTTAGGTACCGATTCATCTTCGGTGTTGATATGCCTCAGCAATTGATTGATGGATTGCTTTTCTAGGTCGTTGTAGTGCGAGTCTTGTTCTGTGGTTTTGATGAAAGCCATACACAAAAATAGTCTTTTTGCAGGACTTTGTTATTCCAATAAAAGACTGGAAGAGTAGGTTTCACCAATGCTAAAATACCCCATCGGATAATGGTCTGGGTCGGTGGTGTTAAATAAATTTCCACGTACTGTAGCTGGGGTTGTTTCAAACGGGTCCCCGTTTTCTTCGGTTTGTTCAATTATGGCGGTCATAAAATTAAAATAGGCCTCATCAGCGCCATACACGGAAATCTCGGCGGTATCGCCGGCTTCTAACTCATCGTAAAAATAAGAAAATGTAAAGGTATTTCCTTGATAAAACTCATCTTTGGTAGCTAAAAACAAATTGTATCCAAAATCAAAAATATAGTAATCGTCTCGGTTGCCATTGTCTGTGATGGTAACCAACACTTCCTTTTCATCCTCATCAAATAGAGTCCCGTCACCTTGCACCAATTGATCAATGGGAACTGTGGGTATGAGCTGCTCCACAGACGATTCGTAAATCTGGTTGTTGTACGAAATTTGGAGTTTGTAATCGGTGTTTAAATTTGGGGTAAAATCCAAGTTAAAATAATCGCCTGGATTAGCATTATCGTGTTCAAAGTTGTAAGTTGTGGTGTTGGTTAAATCCAGAAGTTGAACATTGGCATTGGACACTGGTGTGGTTTGGGTATTATAAAATCCTCGGGTTAAACTCAATTTAATATATTGTACGGTTAGCTCGTTTTGAGATTTTGTTAAGCGTGCATCGATGGCCAATCGTGGTGGGGCTGTATTCAAATCTAATTCTACAACCTCTTCACAAGATAAGACGATAAGTCCAATTAATAGTATTGAAAATAGGGTTTTCATGACTTAAAATTTAAAGTTATAAGTGACAGCGCCAATGACTCCAAAAAGAGAAAATTGACGGGCTTTATTTTCTCTAAAACTTAACGATTGAGCATTTTTTCGGTTGTATAAATTGTAAATACTAAAGACCCATTCGCCGCGCCACTTTTTCTGTTTTTTTCGTTCTGGGGTATAAATTGCCGAAACATCCAATCTGTGATAGGCCGGAAGTCGGCTAGAGTTTCGAGCTTCATAGGTAGGAATAACCAATCCGTTATAGTTGTATTGCCCGTTTGGGTAGGTGGTGGGTTGTCCTGTTTGAAATAAAAAATTTGCATTTAATTGCCATTTGGAGGTCCAATCGTAACTGGCCGTAACGGATACATCGTGAGTTTTATCAAATGGAGTAACATACCATTGCCTGTTGTTTATTCCTGGATCTCCTGCTCCAAAACCAGGGGTTTGCTGTTCGGTTTTTGATAAGGTGTAGGCGAGCCATCCCTTAAAACGTCCTTTGTTTTTGCGCAGCAAAAGTTCCAAACCATAGGCCCTAGAGCGCCCATTTAGAAGTACTTGCTCAATGGCTTTATTAGCGATTAAATTCGCGCCATCAATATAATCAAGACGATTTTTGGTGGTTTTATAAAATGTTTCAACTTCAAAACTGTAATTCGCATAATTTTTGAAATACCCAAACGCCACCTGATCTAAGAGTTGAGGTTGAATGTATTTCCCACTTGGTGCCCAAACATCTAAGGGTGTGGGAGATGTCGTATTGGACAACAAATGCAGATATTGCACCATTCTGTTGTAACTGATTTTCAGGGCAGTATCGTCATTCAACGCATAAGACACTGCAAGTCGGGGTTCTATGTTAAAAAACGATTTTTCGACCCGCCTCTTGGACGTGCTAATACTGCCATTGGGTTCTACAGATTCATAAATCTGCAAATCTGGATTAAAGGCCACAGCAGCGCCATTTTCGTAAGTGTTTAATTCGTTTTGACCCAACCGCAAAAAACTGCTCAATCGAGCTCCGTAGCGCAAAGAAAGTTTTTCGCTTAGTTGCTGATTGACATCAATGTAAAGTGCGTTTTCAAAGGCATATTTCTTGGTGAGTTCTTCTCTGTTGATTCCAGAGGTTGGTCCGTTTGGTTGAATAACTCCAGGGTTGAAAACATAATAGGTACTATGCAACCCATACTCCAAATTAAAACGATCGTTGAGGTAGTGTTTCAAGTCGTATTTGATGTTCATGTTTTGAATGCCAGAATTCCATTTGAAACCCACAAAATTAAGATCCAATCCGTAGTAGTAATCCGAATAAATCAGCGATAAATTAGAAAATAATTGATCTGAAAATAAATGATTCCAACGGAAGTTTACAACCGTATTTCCATAGGTGTTATCAAAGCTGTTGGAGACGTTAAAAACATCGCGACCAAAATAACCCGACAAATAGATTTTGTTATTGTCATTGAGACGATAACTCAATTTGGTGTTTAAATCGTAGAAATAGGCCTTATTTTTTATATCAAAAAGAGGCAAAAATAAATGGGCGTAGGTCGATCGACCCCCCAACAAAAACGATCCTTGTCCTTTTTTCAAAGGGCCTTCCAACAACACTCTGCTGGCGACTAAACCAATACCACCGTTGCCATGAAATTCGTTTTTATTGCCTTCTTTTTGATAAATGTCCAACACAGAAGCCACACGTCCGCCATACTTCGCTGGTACGCCCCCTTTGTAGAGTTTAATATTTTTTATGGCATCGGGATTAAATACAGAGAAAAATCCAAATAAATGCGACGAATTGAATAAAGTCGCCTCGTCCAATAAGATTAAGTTTTGATCTGTAGAACCGCCCCTCACATTGAACCCGCCAGAGCCCTCACCACCATTGGATACCCCTGGCAAAAGCGTGATGGATTTAATGACATCGGCTTCGCCAAAAACAACAGGAATTTGTTTTATCGTGTTGGCTGTCAATGCATTAACACTCATCTGTGGGGTTTTTATATCAACACGCTCTACGTTGGTTTCCAAAATTACCTCGTCCAAAGCATCTGCCGATTCGGTTATACTAAAATCCAAAGTCTTATTGTTATCCAAAACAACGGTCTGCGTGAAGGGTTCGTAGCCCATAAAACTGACCAAAACCTCATAAGTGCCAGCTGCTAATGTAATCGAGTAAAACCCGTATTCATTGGTTGTTGTTCCTGTGTTTATTTCCGGAAATATGATATTAGCCCCTATGAGTGTTTCTTGACCTTGAGATTCAGAAACGGTTCCACTTAGGGTGTATCGGCTTTGTGAAAACCCAAATAGGTTGATTGACAGAAACAGGAGTAGGTAGAAACATCTGAAATTCATGACTGTAGGTTTGAGCGTAAAACTAACAAAAAAAGCACCTTTGATAGGTGGTTTTAACATAATTTTGATTTTGAAATTAAAATTTCAAAATGGCATTAAATGTTTGGCTTGGGCGCATGGCCGAGTCTGCTTTGTCTTTCTGTGGAAGGTAGTAACCGCCGATGTCATTTGTTTCGCCTTGAACGGAAAGCAATTCATCTAAAATTTTAGACTCGTTGGCTTTTAGTTTTTGGGCTAAAGCTGCAAAAGTTGATTTTAATTCTTGATCTTTATTTTGAGCGGACAGAGCTTCAGCCCAATACAAAGCCAAATAAAAATGACTCCCACGATTGTCCAGTCCACCGAGTGCTCTGGAGGGCGATTTTTTATTAACCAAAAGTTGCTCCGTGGCCTCGTCAAGAGTTTCTCCAAGAACCGCCGCTTTTGGGTGGTTGTGGACTTGACTAAAGTGCTCCAACGATACGGCCAACGCTAAAAATTCTCCCAAAGAATCCCAGCGCAAGTAGTTTTCGTCTAGAAATTGCTCCACATGTTTTGGGGCCGACCCTCCAGCTCCAGTTTCAAACAATCCGCCGCCATTCATCAATGGAACAATGGAGAGCATTTTGGCACTTGTGCCAACTTCTAAAATTGGAAATAAATCGGTTAAGTAGTCGCGTAAAACATTTCCGGTAACTGAAATGGTATCCAACCCTTTTTTGGTTCGTTCTAAAGTGAATTTAGTTGCCTCAACAGGGGATAAAATGTGAAATTCTAAGCCGTTAGTATCGTGATTTTTAAGGTAAATATTTACTTTTTTGATCAATTCAGCATCATGCGATCGCTCATCATCCAACCAAAAAACTGCAGGAGTTTGCGATGCTCTGGCTCGTGAAACGGCGAGTTTTACCCAATCTTGTACTGGAGCATCTTTCACTTGACACATGCGCCAAATGTCGCCTTGTTCCACAAGGTGTGAGGTTAATACATTCCCCTTGGCATCGATAACTTCAACGGTGCCTTCTTCCTCAATTTCAAAAGTTTTATCGTGAGAACCGTATTCTTCAGCTTTTTGAGCCATAAGCCCCACATTAGGAACGGTTCCCATAGTAGTGGGGTCAAATGCGCCGTGTGTTTTACAAAAATCTATTGTGGCAGAATAAATTCCAGAATAGCTGCTATCTGGAATAATGGCTTTGGTATCCTGAAGTTCACCTTTGGCATTCCACATCCGACCGGAAGTTCGTATCATGGCTGGCATGGAGGCGTCAATAATAACATCGCTCGGAACATGCAAATTGGTAATGCCTTTATCCGAATTAACCATAGCCACATCAGGCCCTCGTTCAAGAGCTTTGGCAAAGTCTGCTTGAATGGTTTCGCGAAGGGGACTTTCTAGGTCTTGGACTTTCTCAAGAATATGTCCAAGCCCATTATTGGGATTGATGCCGTGAGTTTCAAAAAGAGACTCGTATTTTGTAAACACATCCTCGAAAAATAAACGAACGGCATGTCCAAAAATGATGGGGTCACTAACTTTCATCATGGTGGCTTTCATGTGCAAAGAGAGCAATACACCAGATGATTTGGCGTCTTCAATTTCTGTTTTCAAAAATGATTTTAGAGCGTTGACGCTCATAACGGTTGCATCGAAAATTTCGCCCTCAAGCAACTCAATGCGTTCTTTTAAAATGGTTTTTTGTCCTTTTTTATTTGTATGAACAACTTGTACTGATGTGGCTTCTTTCACAGTTTTTGATTGTTCGTTATGAGCAAAATCACCAGACTTCATGGTTGCAACGTGTGTTTTGGAATCGGCTGTCCATTCCCCCATGGTATGTGGGTTTTTCTTTGCAAAATTTTTCACGGCTTTTGGTGCTCTTCGGTCAGAATTTCCTTCGCGTAACACAGGATTGACGGCACTTCCTTTAATTTTATCATACCTGGATTTCACTCCTCTTTCATCATCGTTTTGGGGCTGGTCGGGATAGTCTGGTAACTTGAATCCCTGCAATTGCAATTCTTCGATTGCTTCTTTGAGTTGTGGAATGGAAGCACTGATATTGGGTAGTTTAATCACATTTGCTTGTGGTTGTTTGACCAGTTTTCCCAGTTCAGCTAAAGCGTTTTCAACTTGCTGATTTTCAGTTAGATATTCTGGAAATGCGGATAAAATTCGTGCAGCCAAAGAGATGTCTTTGGTTTCAATAGAAATTCCAAAAGGTTTTAAGTACGTAGAAACAATGGGCAAAAAGGATCGGGTGGCTAGAGCGGGAGCTTCATCCGTAATCGTGTATACTATTTGAGCCATAGTGGGAGCTTATTATGATGGTTTAGTAATGCTGCCTTTAAAAGGCAATAAAAGCGCACAAATATACGGATTCAGAAGTATTTTGACACCAAAAAATCAAGTAAAATTAACGTTTTTGTAACATTTTAAATGGGACTCGTTTTTTTTGTCTTATCCTTAAAATTTTGGCAAAAAAAAACGCCGAAAAGATTTCAGCGTTTTAATATACATTTTGAAGAAATTACCTGTTTCGCTCTTTAATTCGCGCTTTTTTACCAGTGAGTTCTCTGAAGTAGAAAATTCTTGCTCGGCGGACTTTTCCACGTTTGTTAACTTCAATTTTTTGCAATGCTGGCATATTCAATGGGAAAATACGTTCCACGCCAATTGTTCCCGACATTTTTCGGATGGTGAAGGTTTCGGATGTGCCTGAACCGCGGCGTTGAAGTACCACACCTCTAAAGAACTGTGTTCTAACTTTTTGGCCTTCGCGAATTTCGTAATATACAGTAATGGTATCTCCTGCAGAAAACTCAGGAAAGTCTTTTTTGGTTACAAACTCGTCTTGTACGAATTTAATTAAGGATTCCATAGTGGTTTATGTTATGAATTATTTCGAAACAACATGTACGATTATCGCTAGAGGTTGACCCGAAAGTGGGTGCAAATATACGTAATAATTGATTTATTGCAATTTTATTTCAATTATTCTTGCAACAAATCTGGCCTTCGAGTTTTGGTTCGTTCAAGGGCTTGGGCTTCGCGCCATTCTTCAATTTTTGGAAAATTCCCACTAAAGAGTAACTCAGGAACCTCCCAGCCCTTGTAGGATCGTGGCCGGGTGTAAATCGGAGGGGCCAAAAGGTTGTCTTGAAATGAATCGGTGAGGGCAGAGGTTTCATTGCCCAAAACGCCGGGAATCAATCTGATAATGGCATCACAAAGTACGGCCGCACCCAATTCGCCACCAGAAAGCACATAATCCCCAATCGAAATTTCTTTGGTAATGAAATGATCCCTAACACGCTGGTCGACTCCTTTATAATGCCCACATAAAATGATAAGATTTCCTTTGAGAGACAGCCGGTTGGCCATCCCTTGGTTGAGGACTTCTCCGTCGGGGGTCATATAAATCACCTCGTCATATTCTCGCTCTGATTTTAATTTAGAAATGCATTTATCTATCGGCTCGATGGTCATGACCATCCCAGCTCCACCACCAAATTGGTAATCGTCCACGGATTTGTAATTATCGGAGGTGTAATCTCTAAGATTGTGCAAATGAACTTCTACCAAATTGGCCTCAACGGCTCGTTTTAGAATGGAGGCCTCAAAAGGGCTTTTAAGCAGATCCGGTACCACACTGATGATGTCGATGCGCATATCACATAAATTTAATCACAAATATAAAGGATATGCCTTGATGTTACAATTAGTAGTAGGTAAAGCGTTGGACTTCTGCTAGGTATTTGGCCAAGCGAACAACTTGATGACTATAGCCATATTCGTTATCATACCAGATGTAGAGAATGATATTTTTTCCACCTTTTCTTATGATGGTAGCTTTGCTGTCAAAAATGGCCGGTGCACTACTTCCGACAATATCGCTGGATACCAATTCGTCGCTAATTTCATACTTAATTTGTTCTACCAATGGCCCTTCCAACGCATGATGTTTCATAACCGTATTGAGGTTTTTTAACGTAGTTTTTTTTGATAATTCTAAATTAAGAATAGCCAAACTACCATTTGGAACAGGCACTCGAATGGCATTGGAGGTCAATTTCCCTTCCAGTTCAGGTAGGGCTTTACTCACGGCTTTTCCTGCCCCTGTTTCTGTGATGACCATATTGAGTGCGGCGGCTCGTCCACGGCGGTATTTTTTGTGCATATTATCCACCAAATTTTGATCGTTTGTGTAAGCGTGAATCGTTTCTAAATGGCCCCACTCCACGCCAAACGAATCATCAATCACTTTTAGAATTGGGGTAATGGCGTTGGTTGTACAAGATGCAGCAGAAACAATATTGTGTGCCGTTGGGGCAAAGTCCTTTTGGTTGACGCCATACACAATGTTGGGAATGCCTTGTCCAGGTGCAGTCAATAAAACTTTGGATACCCCATTGGATTTTAGATGGCCTTGTAAACTTTCTTCGGTCCGAAACGCCCCTGTGTTGTCTATGACTAAGGCATTTTCAATTCCATACAACGTATAGTCAATTTGATCTGGTGTTATACTGGAAATAAAATGTACCGTTGTCCCATTAACGATAAGTGCTTGGTCTTTTGGATGAACAACAACGGTTCCAGAAAATTCGCCATGGACAGAGTCATTGCGCAACAACGAAGCCCGTTTTTCTAACACTGGACGGGAAATTTCTCCTCGAGTTACCACAGCCCGTAATCGCAACTGACTGCCTTTACCATTGTTCAGCATCAATTGTCTGGCCACCAAACGCCCAATCCGCCCAAACCCGTACAACACCACATCTCTGGGGTTTGTTTTTTTTTGAGAGTGTCTAAATTTTAGTTGATTTGAAATGAATGAAAAAATACCATTGTGTTCGGGGGCTTTTTTGTGGTACTCGTAGGTTAGTTTTCCAATGTCGATTTTAGAGGGTGGTAATTTTAGATTCTTAATCGCTTGAGCCACTTCAACCGTATCAAATATGGAAATGGGTTTGTTTACAAATTGCCCCGCATAGTCGTGAAGTCGTAAAATTTCGTTCACGTTTTTGTCTATAAGTTGATGTCTAAAAATAATCAGTTCAATGGCATATTCGTACCACAGGTTGTGGATAATTTTAATCAATTCAACAGCAGATTTTCGATAATTGTTTTGCAGAAAAAGTTCTTTATCGTAAGCAGATGATGTAGTCATAGGGTGTGTTATATTAGAGTTTAATTTGATGCAAAAGTATAACAACTATAACGTTTTCGTAAATTATTTACAAAAAAAAATCACCTGAAAGACAAGTGATTTTTATCATTCTCATCTGTAAAATATTTACCTGAAGCGGTACACCATTTTTTCACCATTTTGTTTTACCACAGAAATTCTGTAAACCTTATCGGAGTATTCGCTAAGTGCTTTTTTAACATCCGAAATACTATTAACCTTAATGTCATTAATGGCTGTTATGATGCTTCCCTCATCGACACCGTCGGCCATCCATTCTTCTTTATAGGTTGATGACAAGGACTGTAATTCCAGGCCATAATCAAGATTCAGTTGTTTTTGTTCTTCTGCCGTAAGTTCCTTGAGTGTGCCAATGATGGGGAGGTCAATGGTTGTTAATTTTTCCAACTTCACGTTTAAAATTTTAGTTTCATCATTTCGCAAAAGAGTTACTTCCACCACATCGTCAGGGCTTTTGGTGTTTAAAAATCCTCTCAGGTCAGAAAATTTTGCAATTTTCACACCATCGACACTTTTTATAATATCGCCTTTTTCTATTCCAGAAATTTCGGCGCCACTCTGTTTTTGAACATCACTAACGTAAAACCCTTCAGTTTCATCGATTCCAAGTTCTTCAGAATATTTACTATTGAGTTCTGTTCCAACGACACCAAGCACACTATTTTGAACATTTCCAAATTCCATAATGTCCTCCACAACTTTTCGAGCGATGTTACTTGGTACCGCAAACGAATACCCAATGTAAGATCCCGTCTGAGAAGTGATGGCCGTATTAATTCCAATCAAATCCCCGTGAATATTGACCAATGCACCCCCAGAATTCCCCGGGTTAACAGCAGCATCGGTTTGAATAAACGATTGAGTATTTCGTCCAGACAAATCTCTCGATTTCGCACTGATGATTCCTGCGGTTACTGTTGAGGTCAAGTTAAACGGGTTTCCAACGGCCAGTACCCATTCTCCAATTTTGGTGGTATTGCTGTCTCCAAAAGTAGTGTAGTTCAACGGTTCGTTAGAATCCACTTTTAAAAGCGCAATGTCGGTACTTGCATCAGCCCCAATAAGATCTGCCGTATAGGTTTTATTGTCGTTAGTGGTGACTTCAATGGATTGTGCGCCAGCAATAACGTGGTTATTTGTAATAATGTAGCCATCTGGCGAAATGATAACTCCAGACCCGGTCCCCACTTGTTGTCGGCTTTGTGGGCGACCAAAAAACAAATCCTCAAACGTGGTATATCCCTTGCTTATGGTAGTGTTTTTGACATGGACTACCGCGTGAAGTGTTTTCTCTGCAGCAGTTGTAAAATCAATATTCGTTCCACCACTGCCAACAGCAAGGTGGTTCACTGGAAATGCAATTGGGGTTTCAGAAACTGGCGTTTGATGCGCCACAGATTCCGTTCCAAACCAATTCGTGTAAACAACAAGGGCGACCACACCACCAAGAGCTGATGCCCCCAAAATAGAAACAAGTTTTTTCATGATAATAATGATTTAATTCAAACGTATAACTTTTTTTGTAGTAATTTATTGAGTGTATCACTGAAATTTAACAGACGTTTACAACACACCAAATCTCCCCAATATTGCTATATTTGCAAGTCGATGACTTTTACATTTTTCAAATACCAAGCCACTGGGAACGACTTCATAGTTGTGGACAACCGTCAAGAATTCTTCGTCAAAAATGATACCAAACTCATCAAAACCTTGTGCGACCGACGTTTTGGCATAGGAGCCGATGGATTGATTCTGTTAGAAAACACCAAAGGATATGATTTTAAAATGATTTATTTTAATTCTGACGGTCGCGAAAGCACCATGTGTGGCAACGGTGGTCGGTGTATAGTACACTTTTCAAAACATCTGGGAATCATCGACAATACTGCTGCATTTTTGGCCATCGATGGCCCCCATGACGCCACCATAAGATTCAACGAAGTGGCACTGAAAATGAGTCACGTCTCAGGAATAAATCATGATAAATCCGACGTAGTTTTAGACACGGGATCTCCCCATTATGTTGCCCTTCGATCTAGAATTGATGAGATTGACGTTGCCCAGGAAGGGGCCAAAATACGCTACAACAAGCACTATAAAAATGAAGGAATAAATGTCAATTTTGTTGAACAAATTGATTCAGATCAGTTTGCCATTCGAACGTACGAGCGCGGGGTAGAGGCCGAAACTCTTTCTTGTGGTACCGGGGCTACAGCCGCCGCCATTGCCATGTATGCCACAGGGAAAACTCAATCTCAAACCCTCACAATGAATACCCCAGGCGGAGCACTAAAGGTTCAATTTTGTGCCAAAAATGATGGGTTCAATGACATTTGGTTGATGGGCCCTGCAGAACAAGTTTTTGAAGGAAAGTATTCCATAACAACTAAAGAGTAATGAATCTAAAAAAAGTAGTCTTTGGTGTACTTGGGATTGGGCTCGTTGGAGTGGCCATGTTTTCGTATTACATTTACTCTGTTATGCTTGTGCCAAATACTGCTTTCAATTCTAAAGAAGCATTTATTTTTATTCCCTCAAATGCTTCTTATCAAGATGTTCGAGAGGATCTTGAACCGCTTCTTTTGAACATGGAAACCTTTGACGCCTTGGCCAAACAAAAGCAGTACAGTTCCAATGTTAAGCCAGGACGTTTCAGAATTTCCAAAGGCATGACAAACAATGATATTATCAATTCCATTCGAAGTGAAAACTTGCCCGTTACAGTAGCGTTCAATAATCAGCACAGTTTGCCTCAATTGGCTGAACGTATTTCAGGACAAATCGAAGCGGACAGTCTTAGCTTGATGCAAGCTTTTACGGACGATGAATTTTTAAACGCCAATGGCTTTACAACCCAAACCGCTCTCGCGATGTATTTGCCCAACAGCTATGAATTTTTTTGGAACAGTTCTGCAGAATCTTTTAGATCAAAATTATTAAAGAATTATAAAGCGTTTTGGAACACCAACCGTTTGGAAAAAGCCAAAACCTTGGGTTTATCTCCAATCCAAGTTTCAATTTTAGCGGCCATTGTACAGGAGGAGACCAAACAGCGAAGCGAACAACCGCGAGTGGCTGGGGTGTATTTGAATCGGCTAAAAAACAATTGGGCTCTGCAAGCGGACCCCACCCTGAAATACGCAGCTTATCAAACTGAGGCCTACCGAAAAACAGTCATAAAACGGGTCTTAAACAAGCACAAAAAAATCGATTCCCCCTACAACACGTACCGTTACAAAGGCCTTCCTCCAGGTCTCATTGCCATGCCCGATTTGCATACCATCGATGCGGTTCTTAATTTTGAAAAACACGATTATTTTTACTTTGCAGCAGACTTTCGGCGGCCAGGATTTCATCGTTTTGCCACAACACTTTCAGAGCACAATCGGAATGCCAAACGCTATCAAAACTACTTGAACCGTAAAGGCATAAGAAAGTAATGTAAATTACTGAAAATCAGATAATTACAATATTCCGTATCTTTGCACCGATTTTTGCCAAAGGCGTAAATTTCAGGTATGAAAAAGAAAATCGTTTTGAGACATTTCACAGCACTGGTGTTGTTTTGTACCCTGTTGCAAAGTGCAATGACGATGCCAAATCCTAATATTACTGAGTTGGATGCCAATTCAACGCTGACTTTGGTTTACGACGAACCCAGCGTTGCCACTTTTCAAGCCAACGACTCCGATGCCTTTATTAATTATATTGTTTTGGACCGATCGTATGTTGGATTTAAAGAAGCTTTGGCATTTAAAGAATCTCGAGGCCGCTACGATGTAGTTAATACATTAGGATATTTAGGGAAATATCAATTTGGACCATCAACATTGAAATTGATTGGAATTCACAACACCCAATCATTTTTAAAAAATCCCGAATTGCAAGAAAAAGCATTTTTAGCCAATGCAAAGCGCAATAAATGGGTTTTAAGACGGGATATAAAACGTTTTGTTGGTCATACAATAAACGGTACAATTGTTACAGAATCTGGAATTTTAGCTGCAGCCCATTTGGCTGGCCCAGGAAGTGTTAAACGCTATTTGCGAAGTTTCGGTGCTGTAGGATTCACAGATGCTTTTGGAACAAATGTTGCTTCTTATATGCGTAAATTTTCATCATACGACACGTCGTTTATTGTTGCTCACAAACACCCAAAAGCCGCATTGCTTTAGTCCCTTTGTAAAATGAATAGCGTCGGACGCTTGTGTAAATCTGGAGCCGAATTTTTCCATTCACTAGCCCGTTTTGTTTGAATAAATTCTGTTGAAAGTGTCAAATCGCAGGCCACACAAAGTCGTGTTTCAGGATGAAGCGTTTGATATAAATCTTGCAACATTTTATTATTTCGATAAGGCGTTTCAATAAATAATTGCGCTTGTTGTTCTTCTAAAGCCCGTTTTTCGAGTTGTTTTATTTTCGATTTTCGAGCTGATTTATCTATCGGTAAATACCCATTAAACGCAAAATTTTGTCCGTTCATCCCCGAGCTCATCATGGCCAACAGAACCGACGATGGCCCCACTAGTGGTACCACTTGAATACGCTGTTCGTGAGCTAATCGGACTACCTCTGCACCAGGATCGGCCACCCCAGGACATCCGGCATCAGAAATTAGACCGACCGATTGCCCCTCCATGCAAGGGGCTAGATAATGGGGAATTTCGCTGGGATCAGTAAATTTATTTAATGGAAATAAAGTTAAACTTGGTTGCGCTTTACTTGGGCAAATGGATTTTATAAAACCACGTGCAGCTTTTTCGTTTTCAACAATGAATATATCAATTTCCTCAATTACTTTTTTAACGGAAATGGGCATCACTTCTAGAGGGGCCACATCGCCCAGCGTGGCTGGTATGAGGTATAATTTACCAAGCATCATTGTTTCATGAGTTGATTGCTGTGAAAATCGCAAGCCTTGTTGAGCAAGTCATACACGTACTCGAACCCACGGTCGCCGCCATAGTAAGGATCAGGAACCTCTTCAATTTCAGCCCCAGGATAGTCCAAAATGAGGGCTACTTTATGATGCTCTTTTTCATTTTTGGCCAGACGGATAACAGCATTATAATTTGATTTATCCATAACAAAAATTTGATCGAAAATTTCAAAATCATAACCACTAAATTGTCTTGATTTCTGCGAAGAAATATCCAACCCATGTTGCTTAGCCACTTCCACGGAGCGAAAATCTGGAGAACTCCCAGCATGATAACCGCTCGTTCCAGCTGAATCTACCCGAAAATGGGTTTGTGGTAATTTGGATTTGAGCAATCCCTCCGCCAGGGGAGATCGACAAATATTTCCCAAGCAAACCATCAAAATTTTAGTCATGATTGCGTTTTAAACTGAAAGTTTTTTGGTCAGATCTTCAACGTATTTTCGAAATTGCTTATCTGTAGAGGACAGGTTATCTACAGTTTTACAAGCATGCAAAACGGTCGCATGATCGCGTTGTCCGATTTGTGACCCAATACTGGCTAACGACGCTTTCGTGAATTTTTTTGCAAAAAACATAGCCAATTGTCTGGCTTGTACAATGTGTCTTTTTCGAGTTTTGGATTGTAAGGTTTCGACATCCATTTGGAAATAATCCGATACAACTTTCTGGATGTAATCGATGGACACTTCCCGTTTGGTGTTTTTAACAAACTTTTCTACAATTTCTTTGGCTAAACCTAGCGTAATTTCTTTTTTGTTAAACGAGGATTGTGCGATGAGTGATATGATAGCACCTTCCAATTCTCGTACGTTGGTTTTGATATTTTTGGCCACATATTCAATCACTTCGTCGGACATTTCAACCCCATCGCGATACAGTTTGTTTTTGACTATGGAAATGCGTGTTTCCAAATCGGGTTTTTGCAGTTCTGCTGATAGTCCCCATTTGAATCGAGAGAGCAAACGCTGTTCGATATCTTGCATATCAACGGGTGCCTTATCGCTGGTTAAAATAACCTGCTTTCCATTTTGATGCAAGTGGTTGAAGATGTGAAAAAAGACGTCTTGTGTACCTGATTTCCCAGATAAAAACTGAACATCATCAATAATTAATACATCAATAATTTGATAGAAATGAATGAAGTCGTTTCTGTTATTTTTCTTGACCGACTCGATGTATTGTTGGGTAAATTTTTCGGCAGAAATGTAAAGCACTGTTTTTTCAGGATATTTATCTTTAATATCAACCCCGATGGCGTGAGCCAGATGTGTTTTTCCTAATCCAACACCTCCAAAAATAAGCAGGGGATTGAATGAAGTGCCGCCAGGTTTGG
>CAJXUB010000033.1 GCA_913061125.1 uncultured Flavobacteriaceae bacterium | reverse complement strand
TGTGCCATGTGCCGTGCCGTGTTGGAAAGTGAAGCTGGACAACAAACCGCCAAAGGAGTTAACGATGGTATTGTTTACCTGATGATAATTCCTTACGTTTTGGTTGGAGGAGTCGCATTTTTGGTGTACAAAAAACTTAAAAAATCATCTAAAATCAATTAGAAATTAAAAAACTCTTTAAAATTTATATTTAAAGCCACTAGGATTCGTTGAAGCGTCACAAGCGTCACATTGCGTTTTCCATTTTCAATGTTGGTATAGCTGCTAAAATCCATACCACACTTGAGAGCAACCTCTTTTTGAGATAATTTTTGTTTTAATCTAAAAAATTTTAATCGGCGACTAAATTTAAGCAGCAACTTAGTTTTGGAAGAATTGATAGACATAAGTAGGTTGTTATGTTTGTTTCTTTTGATTTTAAGGGGGCAGCAACCAATATTTGACCCACCAATATACTAAAAAAAAAGAATGAAAAATTTAAATCGTGTTTTGTAACAAATGTTGGTTTTAAACGTCTTATTCTCACATACCATTACAATCAAATGCTAAAAATCCAAAAACTTCATAAGTCCTATCCCATTGGAGATTCTAAATTGCACGTTCTTAAAGGCATAGATTTGTCTGTGGATCGAGGTGAAATGGTAGCTATCATGGGGTCTTCGGGATCTGGAAAATCAACGCTATTAAACATCATCGGAATGCTAGATGAAGCAGACCAAGGGGACTATATTCTTGATGAGGTTCCGATTAAAAACTTGACTGAAAAAAAGGCAGCTGTTTACAGAAATAAATTTTTAGGATTTATATTCCAATCTTTCAACTTGATCAATTACAAAAACGCTCTAGAAAACGTGTCCCTACCTCTTTATTATCAGGGATTAAAGCGAAAAAAACGCATTGAAAAGGCCAAATTTCATTTGGAAAAAGTAGGTCTTTTGGACTGGGCCAGTCATTTGCCAAGTGAGCTTTCTGGGGGTCAAAAGCAGCGCGTGGCCATAGCGCGAGCGTTGGCCTCAGAACCAAAACTTCTTTTAGCCGATGAGCCTACAGGGGCTCTGGACAGCACGACCTCTCACGACATTATGGCCTTTTTACAACACCTCAATGATGAGGGAAAAACCATTCTAATCGTCACTCACGAAGAAGATATAGCAGCCATGTGCAAGCGCATTGTTCGTCTTAAGGACGGTATTATTATGGAAGACAATTTTGTAAATCAGGTAAGAGCCACAGCCCATGTTTGATATTGATCTTTGGCGAGAAATAATTCAAAGCATAAACAAAAACCGTACTCGGAGTCTGTTATCGGGGTTTACGGTTGCTTTTGCAATTTTGCTTTTTACCATTTTATTTGGTTTGGCCAACGGATTAAATAACACCTTTTCTGAAGCGTTCGTGGATGATGCTTCCAACGCTGTTTTTATTCGATCTGGGCGGACCACCAAGGCCCACAAAGGCCTTCAGGCAGGACGCCGAATTCAATTTAAAAATCAAGATTTTGACTATGTCAAAACGAATTTTGAACCCAATATTGAATTTATCACAGCACGCATTTACCGCAATGCTGCAGCCAGTTACAAAAACGAAAAAAACAACTATTCCATTCGCGCGGTCCACCCCGATCATCAATACTTAGAAAAAACAAAAATCACCCAGGGGCGCTACATCAATCAGCGGGATATGGATGTTCGAACCAAGGCCATTGTGATTGGCGATTTGGTGAGACAAGATTTATTTCTCAAAGAAAACCCTCTGGGCAAGTACATCAACCTCAGCGGCATTCCCTATCAAGTTGTGGGTGTTTTTAAAGACGATGGCGGCGATGATGAAGAGCGTTTTATTTACATGCCCCTAACAACAGCACAAACCATCTATGGCAATAACGATTATATCGATCAAATTAACCTAACCTATAACCCGTCCCTGAATTACGACGAAGCTATTGATTTTGGGTTAAAATTGGAAAAACAACTCAAAGAACGATTTACAGTTGCCAAAAATGACCAGCGCGCCATTCGTGTGTTTAACATGGCCATGCAAAACAAAGGCATCAATCAAATGACTTCTGTACTGGGCATTTTAATTCTCATTATTGGAATGGGAACCCTAATTGCTGGAATTGTAGGCATCAGTAACATTATGATTTTTATTGTTAAAGAACGCACCAAAGAAATCGGAATTAGAAAAGCGTTGGGTGCTCCTCCGAAATCCATAATTTCAATCATTTTAATTGAATCTATCCTAATTACCACATTGGCAGGATATGTGGGATTGCTTATAGGTGTAGGGCTATTAAATTGGGTGGGACCCAGTCTAAAAACGTATTTTATAACAGACCCCAGTGTTAGTCAATCTTTAGTTATAGCAGCAACCTTGACCTTAATAACGGCAGGCGCTATTGCGGGTTATCTTCCCGCCAGAAAGGCCTCGAACATCAAACCCATTGTAGCACTAAGAGACGAATAGCATATGAAGTTTTTATTTGAGAGAGACACATGGCAAGAAGTGTATGATAGTGTGAGCAAAAATAAAGTTCGCACTGTCATCACTATGATCGGTGTTTGGTGGGGTATTTTATTACTCATTGCACTACTTGGTGCCGCTCGCGGGATGGAAAATTCGTTTAATAGACTCTTTGGCGATTTTGCAACCAACAGTGTATTTATTTGGGGGCAAAGTACCAGTATGCCTTTTAAAGGATTTCAGGAAGGCAAACGTGTTAGACTTAAATTGACTCACGCCAATAAAATTAAAGATAATGTTGAGGGAGTAGAGCTGGTTGTACCACGAAATCGAAATCAGGGCCTTGTTGTTCGAAATTTCTTATCGGGGAATTTTGGCATTAGTGGCGATTATCCGATGTTGGATAAAATTCAAAAAAAGAAAATGATTCGTGGCCGATTTATCAATCAAAATGACATCGATTTCAACAAGAAAGTTGCCGTCATTTCAGAAGAAATCTACAAGCAATTGTTTGAAAAAGACGAAAACCCCATTGGAACTTACATTCAAATGAATAGTTCAAATTTTAAGGTTATAGGGGTCTTTCAAAATGGGGATAGAAATATGGGCCCTACGGACGATATTCACATCCCTTTTACCACCTTCCAACAAATTTATAACCAAGGCGATCGCATAGGGTGGATGGTCATTACGGGGAAACCTGAGTATAATATCAAACAAATTGAAGAGGACACAAAACTGCTGCTTCGTAATTTAAATCAAATTCATCCCCGTGATAAGAGGGCTTTTGGGAGTTTTAATTTGGGGAAAGAATTCAAAAAAATTACGGGGTTTTTAAAAGGGATGCAGTTTTTGACTTGGTTTGTAGGGATTGCTACCCTGATTGCTGGGGTGTTTGCCATTGGTAATATTCTGCTGATTACAGTTAAGGAACGCACCAAAGAAATTGGCGTTCGTCGCGCTCTGGGTGCCACACCGTTCGAGATTAAACGACAAAT
This sequence comes from uncultured Flavobacteriaceae bacterium, assembly GCA_913061125.1. Lineage (GTDB taxonomy): Bacteria > Bacteroidota > Bacteroidia > Flavobacteriales > Flavobacteriaceae > UBA3537. The sequence goes on along the minus strand of CAJXUB010000033.1, from coordinate 13,975 downwards.
TGTAGTTGAAGCGGTATTTTTGACCCTTGTTTCAGGACTGTTGGGAATTATAACGGGCGGTTGGATTCTTATTGCCATTGACAGAGTGTGGGGACAAGGCGACGACGCCACATTGGTCAATGCCTCAGTATCCATTTCAGTAGTTTTTGTGGCCCTCATTATACTCGTCATTTTAGGAACATTAATTGGTTTGATTCCAGCATTTAAAGCCACAAGTGTCAAGCCCATAGAAGCATTAAGAGAAGAATAAATTAAATAATAACCATGAAGAAATCAATTAAAATCATTTTGGGAATCGTATTATTAATACTATTTGTTGTTGTATTAAAATACTTTAAAGATTCGAACACAAAAGATATTGTGGAATACAAAACAGAGCAACCGTTTTACACCACTTTGGACACCAAAATTGTAGCCACAGGCAAACTTAATCCTGAAGAGGAAATAGAACTAAAACCTCAAATTTCGGGGATTGTAAACACCATTTATGTGGAAGAAGGCGATGTGGTCCAAAAAGGCGATTTGATTGCTAAAATTCGTGTGGTTCCCAACGAGCAAGCCTTGGTCAGTGCTCAAAGTCGAATAAAAACGACCAAGTTTTCGTACGACAATGCAAAAACACTTTTTGATCGCAATAAGGCCTTGTATGAGAAAGGAGTTATTTCTAGGCAAGATTTTGAAAACAATGAATTAAGCTTAAATCAAGCGCAAGAGAATTACAGACAAGCTCAAAATGATTATCAAATTATAAGACAAGGATCCATTTCGGGTGGTGGCTCGGCAAATACTAATATTGTGGCCCAAATTTCCGGAACCATTTTGGAAATTCCAGTGCGCGAGGGCGATCAAGTTATTCAAAGCAATAACTTTAATGCTGGAACCACCATCGCTACCGTTGCCGATATGAGCAAAATGATTTTTGAGGGTAAAGTAGATGAATCTGAAGTCGGAAAACTTGAAGAAGGAAAAACCATAGCCGTAATTCTAGGAGCCATTAACGAGAAAGAGTTTCCGGCCAAATTGACCTTTGTGGCTCCCAAGGGTATTGAAGAAAATGGGGCCGTACAATTTACAATTAAAGCCGATGTAGAGGTTGAATCCAGCAACAAAATTAGGGCAGGCTACAGTGCCAACGCCGAAATTGAAGTGGAAAGCAAAGACCGTATTTTGGCCATCAAAGAAGCATTATTGCAATTCAATAGAATAACCGAAAAGCCTTTTGTTGAAATTTTAAACGATAACGGAACATTCCGAAAGAAAAATGTTGAAATTGGAATATCAGACGGCATCAATGTAGAAATTATTGATGGGATTGATGAATCAGACCAAATTAAAGTTTGGAATAAAGCTTCAGAAGAAAACAACGAAGATGAAGACGAGGACGATGATGATGAATAATAACAACTATTGTAACATGAAACACCTACTTTTAATTTTGATTCTGTTGGGCTCTTCAATGGCTTCAGCGCAACAACGATGGACCCTTCAAGAATGTATAACCCATGCTTTAGAGAATAATATTAGCGTTAAGCAAAGTGAAAATGCTCTCCTGACCAACGATCAAGATATTTTGGCAGCGAAAGGGAATTTTTTACCATCTTTTGGCATCAGTGGTTCACAACGTCTAAATCTTGGGAATGTGGAAGTTTTTGATGGCAACTTTGTAGATCGAACGTTTCACTCCACCAATTTAGGAGTTAACGTTTCCCAAACCATATTCAATGGGTTTAGAAACACCAATGTTTATCGGCAATCTCTAATAAATAAAGCAGCCAACGAAGAAGAATTTAAACGGATAAGAGACAACGTGGCTCTTAATGTGGTAAACTCCTACTTGAATGTTCTTCTTAATAAAGAAAATCTCAATATCGCTAGAGCCCAATTTAATTTTTCGGTAGACCAACTCGATCGTGTTAAAGAATTGGTAGAAGCAGGAACTCAACCTCAAGCCAATGTGTTTGATGCAGAAGCCACGTTGGCTAACGATGAGCAGAGCTTAACTGTGGCTCAAAACAGTTATACTTTAGCCCTTTTGTCGCTTTCTCAAGTTCTTCAAGTACCGTTTGAAGGATTTGATGTTGAAATCATTAAGTTGGACGACCCCTCGGAGGCCGTCATGTACAATGACATAAAGCCCATTTTGAACTATGCTTTTCAAAATAGAAGTGAAATTAAAGTGGCAGAGAAAAATATCGAATCTGCCGAGGTTGGGCGAGAAATTTCCAAGAGTGGATTTTACCCCTCCTTGAGTTTTAGCTATGGACTAAATACAGGCGCAAATTTTTCCAATTTATCTCAAGACAATTCTTTTTTCCAACAGATTAACGACAACAAAGGGCACAGTTTTAATTTGAGTTTGAATATTCCCATTTTTTCAAGATTTCAAAACAAAACAAATTTAGCCAAATCGACCATTCAAATTGAGAACAGAAAACTGGCCTTAGAACAGGCCAAAATAGATTTGGAGAGCAATATTCAACGGGCCTTTACAGATGCAAAAGCAGCTCTCAAAACCTATGTTTCGTCCCAAAGATCGGTTGCAGCCAGACAACTCTCTTTTGATAATGCGCAAGAGCGTTACAACATTGGCGCATTGAATGCCATAGATTTGGAACAAAACCGCACCCAATTGGTTCGGGCACAATCCACTCTCATACGGTCGAAATATGATTTTATATTTAAAACTAAAGTTCTTGATTTTTATTTAGGGAAACCATTAAATTTGTAAATGGCCTATATTTTAAATATTGAAACCTCCACTACAAATTGTTCAGTTGCACTGTCCAAAGATGGGGATGTTTACCATATCAAAGAAGACAACAGCGCCCATTATTCCCATGCCGAACGGCTCCATGTTTATATTGATGAGGTTTTAAAATGTGCGGAAATCCGTCATAAGGACCTCAACGCCATAGCTGTAAGTCAAGGGCCAGGGTCCTACACGGGGCTTCGGATAGGAGTTTCTGCAGCCAAAGGACTTTGTTTTGCTTTAGGAATTCCACTTATCGCCATTTCCACACTACAAAGTTTAGCCCACAAAGTTAGAGCCCAAAACGGTTACATTATTCCTATGCTCGACGCCCGCCGAATGGAAGTGTATGCCGCAGTTTTTGATTGTAATTTTAATAGTATTAAAGAAACTTCTGCCAATATTCTAGAGCAGAATTCTTTCAGTGAATTTTTAGAATTCAACCCCGTTTATTTTGTTGGCAACGCCACAGAAAAAACGAAAACGGTTATTACCCATCCCAATTCAATTTTTCTGACTGAATTACCCTCGGCACAACAAATGTGCCGTCTGTCATTTAATAAATTTCAAAGCAAGGACTTTGAGGATCTTGCTTATTTTGAACCGTTTTATCTAAAGGATTTTATAGCCATCCCATCCAGGAAACACTAAGCTTGTTTTTGTATTTCTACGGAGTGTGGATAGGGGATTTCTATTCCTGCGTTGTCTAAGGCCAGTTTACATTGTTCGGTTATTCCAAAATAGACCGTCCAGTAATTACCAACGGCACACCAAGGCCGAACGGCAAAATTTACGGAGCTCTCTGCAAGTTCTTGAACATCAACTGTGGGAGGTGGATTCAATAGTACATTAGGATGATTGTTTAGCACGTCCATCAAAACTTGTTTGGTTTGTTCGATGTTTTCATCGTAGCTCACCCCAATGGTCAAATCGACTCGAAGTTTGCCTTCTGCCGAAAGGTTGACTATGTTGCTGTTAGCCAAAGTTCCATTTGGGATAATTACCCTCTTGTTGTCCGGCGTTACAATTTGAGTTGTAAAAAATGAGATGTCTTTAACCACACCAATTTCATCCTGAGCTTCAATCAGATCTCCAAGTTTAAAAGGTCTAAAAATAATGATCAATACCCCACCTGCCAGATTAGATAATGCTCCTTGAAGGGCAAGGCCAATGCCCAAACCAACTGCGGCTAATGCGGCAGCAATAGCGGTGGTATCGATGCCGAGTGTTGAAATAACTGCAAGCAACAGTAAAATCTTCAGTCCGATTGATATTAGGCTTGAAAGAAAACTTTGCAAGGTCTCATCGAGGCCTTTCGATTGCATTATTTTTCTTGAGAAAGCCAGCAGTTTTTTGATTAAAAACAGCCCGATGATTAAGAGCAACAAGGCGTATAGAATGTTTGGGCCGTAGGCCCACAAGAGAGTCTTAGCAGACTCGAGGTATTGTTCCATGATGTAGGTAAATTAGGGGTTACAGATTAAAATTTAATATAAAGTTATTTAGAATTCAGATAATTCACAAATTTTATAAGATCCGCATCGTTGGAGAGTTTGATTTTATTTTTTTTGATAAAACTCAAAGCGTCTTTTTCTTGGCCCTTAAATAAAGTTACAAATCGTTTTTTATTGGTATCGACCAGCACTGCAGGGGCATCACCGATACTTATGTAGTAGCGGTCTTTGGTCTTTTTGTACATCGCAGGTTTTGGGGGGTCGTATCCTGTTGCAGATGCTTTTTCTTCAATAAAAATTACTTTATTCTTTTTTAATAATTTAAAATTTCCTGATGCGCTTAAAGCTGTAAAATAGCCCGACCTTGTGGAGCCCTCGTCTGATTTGTAATCAAAGATGCTGTAAGTGTCATTGGAATCCAAAAATGTAATTTTTCGGGTTTTTTCCTCTTTATTCATAATGTAAATTTGGTTATTACCCCCCTGAAATTCCATTTGATCATTAAAAATATCGTAACGCACTGCAAAAACCTTCTCTTCAAAGTCTGAAATTGTAGCTCTAATAAAATTATCGCTCAAATATTTTGATCCTTTAACACCCATGTCGTTATCATTTTTCAAACTCAAAAAGGCATAGTCCATTTTAGTCGATGTACCACCACTGTAGCTAATGCCCTGTTGTGCAAAAGAATGAAGTGAAAACAATGAAAGAAGTGGGAGTAAGAAAAAGGTCTTCATAAGAAAAAATTTAGGGCTCGAAGTTAAGTATAACTTAATTCAATTACAATTTTTATCTTGAGATTTACTCTTAAGATTTTCATAAAAAATACTGCAAAGATTGTACCTTTGATAAACACAGCCATAGCATGAAACTATTCATTGTACCCACACCTATAGGAAATCTTAAAGACATGACATTCCGAGCTTTAGAGGTTTTAAGCGCGGTTGAATTAATCTTAGCTGAAGACACCAGAACCACAGCCAAATTGCTCAAGCACTTTGATATATCTACTCCAATGAAATCTTACCACATGCACAACGAGCATAAAGTTTTAAGCACCGTTTTGGACCAACTTTCCAGCGGAGTCAATATGGCTTTAGTTAGTGACGCCGGTACGCCAGCCATTTCAGACCCCGGATTTTTATTGGTCCGAGCTTGTGTAAAACACAACATCCCTGTTGAATGTTTGCCAGGCGCAACAGCCCTAATTCCAGCCCTGATCAATTCCGGATTACCTTGCGATCGTTTTATTTTTGAAGGATTTTTACCCCCAAAAAAGGGCCGTCAAACACGCCTTCTAGCGCTAAGTCAAGAACAAAAAACCATAGTCTTGTATGAAAGTCCTCATAAATTGATAAAAACCCTGACACAAATTTGTGATTTTTTTGGCCAATCACGAATCATTTCCGTTTCAAGGGAACTCTCCAAAGTATTTGAAGAAACAAAGCGAGGGACTGCCAAATCACTTTTGGATTATTATACAAAAAACCCACCCAAAGGGGAGATTGTTATTGTCATTTCAGGGGCCTAGTCCAGAACAGCTCTACAGGTGCTTTCCTTTTGTCCATCCGTGTTTCCCTAAAAACTTACGACCACTTTCTATGGCACCGTCTTCAATACTGGTGCCCATAGAGTCGTTCCAACGGTTGAGGTAACCAAATAGCGAAATAACCCCCAACATTTCAACAATTTCCCCATCACTCCAGTACTTGCGAAGGCGCTTTTTTAAAGCGTCGTCCACAACATTTGGAATTACAGATGCTGCCAGGCTAAAATCTAAGGCCACCCGTTCAGCTTCGCTAAATGAGGGGTGGGTTTTGTAGTCCCAAATGTGCTCCAATTGGTCCTGCTCTGCGCCATACCGCTCCGCTGCTCGAATGGCGTGAGCTTGACAATATCGACATCCCGTAGCATTGCTGCTCACCCAAGCAATCATCCGTTTTAAAGCTGAAGTGACGCGACCCTGGTTGGCCATCACTGCTTTGTTCAAATTAATGAATGCCTTACTGATAGCCGGCCGGTGTTGCATCGTCAAAACAGAATTGGGACAAAATCCCAAAGTTTCATTAAAAAAAGTTGCTAAATTTTGAGTTTCTACATCATGATTCGGACTTAGTGGTTGTACAAGCGGCATAGTTTATTTTTTTAGTGGTATTTTTGAATAACAAGTAACAAAAAATAATTGTATTATGGCCCACAAAACTACAACTCACTGGAAAGGCGGAATGCTTTTTGAATCCGACAACCCAAGCGGTAACCTCACCTTGATGGATACCATTTCTGACAATAATTCTCCCCAAAAAGGGCTATCGCCAAAAGCCATGATGCTGTCCGCTTTGGCTGGGTGCTCGGGAATTGATATTGTTGATATCCTCAAAAAAATGAAAATTACGGACTATAATTTACAAATTGATGTCGAAGGGGAGCTCACCAACGACCATCCAAAATATTACCACACAGTATTTGTTAATTATCATTTTTCAGGGACTAATTTAAACGAAAATAAATGCCGAAGAGCGGTTCAGCTTTCAATTGATAAATATTGCGGAGTAATGGAAATGTTCAGGCAATTTTCGACGCTTCATACGGCGATTCATTTTCAAAACACCTAAAAATGCGGTGGACGCTTAAACCTATTCCAGAAAAAACGACCGTTTCAAATTTGGCCAAATCGTTAGGCGTGGAGCAACCAATTGCAAGGTTGCTGGTTCAGCGAGGGATAACAACCTTTGATCAAGCAAAAACTTTTTTTAGGCCCAAACTCAGCGACTTGCACGACCCGTTTTTGATGAAAGATATGGATAAGGCCGTTCAAAGAATTGAATTGGCTTTACTCAACAAAGAACGAATTTTAGTTTATGGAGATTACGATGTAGATGGAACAACCGCTGTGGCCATGATGGCAACGTATTTGACCACCAAAAGCAACTCAGTAGCCACCTACATTCCCGATCGATTTGATGAGGGCTATGGCATCTCTTACAAAGGAATTGATTACGCGTCTGATAATGATTTTAGTTTGATTATTGCTCTGGATTGTGGCGTCAAAGCCATCGATAAAGTGAATTACGCAAAAAGTAAAAATATTGATTTTATCATATGCGATCATCACCGTCCTGGTGAAAATATTCCTGAAGCCCAAGCCGTTTTAGACCCCAAACGTCAAGACTGTTCTTACCCTTTTCAAGAACTTTGCGGGTGCGGGGTAGGATTTAAATTGATTCAAGCGCTGGGGCGAACCTTTAATGAATCCATTGACGACCTAAAACCGTATTTAGATTTGGTCGCTACAGCCATCGGTGCCGACATTGTCCCCATTGTTGGGGAGAACAGAATACTAACGTATTTTGGACTACAAATTATAAATTCTAACCCGCGGCCCGGCCTACAAGTTCTCATCCAAAATATCAATAAGAAAATCTTAACCATTACAGATGTAGTTTTCAATATTGCCCCACGAATTAATGCTGCCGGGCGTATGAAACACGGGAATTATGCTGTATCCTTATTGATGGAACCGAATACAGAAACAGCCGCAAAAGCGGCACAAGACATTGAAACTTTTAACACCGATAGAAGAGCTTTAGATCAGGATATCACCACCCAAGCCCTTCAACAAATAGAATCTTTAAATGAACCCCACAGGGCCACTACTGTTGTTTATGATGAATCTTGGAACAAAGGAGTGATTGGGATTGTTGCCTCAAGACTTACAGAAACCTACTACCGCCCTACGGTTGTGTTTACTAAAAGTGGAGATAATTTAACGGCATCGGTGCGTTCAGTTAGAGGGTTTGATGTTTATAGAGCGTTGCAACAGTGCAGCCACTACATTGAACAATTTGGGGGGCATAAGTATGCTGCTGGGTTAACCCTAAACCCCACCAATTATGAGGCCTTTAAAAACGCTTTTGAACAAGAAGTAAAAACAACACTACCAGATGATTTAAAAACCCCTGAATTGTCCATTGACATGGCCTTAAATCTTCCTGATATTACACCAAAATTTTATAGAATTCTAAAACAGTTTGCCCCTTTTGGGCCTCAAAATATGACCCCAACATTTACCACGAATGAGGTGATAGAAACAGGATTTGGAAAACGTGTAGGTCAAGACAGCACCCACCTAAAAATTAGTGTGAAACAACAGAACGAACCCCCTATTGATTGCATTGGATTTGGGTTGGGTGATAAGTTAGAATTGACCCAAAATGGGGCGGCTTTTAGCATCGCCTACTCTGTTGAAGAAAATGAATGGGATGGCAGGGTAAAATTACAACTCAAATTAAAAGATATTAAACCATAACAATGTCAAAAAAAGACCCATATGCTGCCTTAAGATTTAAGGAGTTTAACATCTTTCTCTTACTCCGTTTCGTATTGGTTTTTGCGTGGTCCATGCAATTTATTGTAATTGAATGGCAAGTTTATTCACTAACCAAAGACCCTTTGTCGCTTGGGATTATTGGTCTGATGGAGATTATCCCCGCTTTGAGCATGGCCCTTTTTGCGGGTCATATTGTAGATCAAAACGAAAAACGCGATTTATTTTTGTGGTGTATTGGGCTATTTTCTTTGATTAGTTTGGGGCTGTTTTTTTTGTCGCAAGATTCCATCGCAGAGACTTGGAGTAAAAATGCCATTCTCTACGCGATTTATGCCTTTGTTTTTTTCGGGGGATTATTACGCGCCTTTTTTGGCCCCACGATTTTCTCATTAGTGGCCCTTATTGTACCAAAAAAAGCATATCCAAATGCGGCTACATGGAGCAGTTCAACATGGCAAATGGCCTCTATTTTAGGGCCTGCGGTGGCGGGCTTTACCATTAATTGGATTGGGGTCCATTGGTCGTTGTGTGTTGTTTTTGTACTGGTTTGCGTCTCTTTTGTCTTGGCATTATTAATTTCAAAAAAGCCCATCTTAAACCCAAAAATTGGCGAACCTGTTCTTCAAAGTTTAAAAGAGGGCGTTCAATTCGTATTTAAAACTAGGGCCATTTTAGGGGCATTAAGCTTAGATATGATAGCGGTACTTTTTGGAGGGGCTGTGGCACTGCTTCCGGTTTTTGCTCAAGATATTTTAAAGGTCGGCTCAGAGGGGTTTGGAATTTTACGCGCAGCACCTGCTGTTGGGGCTTTTTTAACGATGCTAACAACAGCGTACATTCCCATTAGCAAAAAAGCAGGGCTTAAACTGTTGGCTGCTGTTTTTGGTTTTGGTCTGACTATTATTGCATTTGGACTTTCAACAGTATTTTGGATCTCTGTGGCGGCCCTATTTCTTAGCGGAGTTTTTGATGGCGTTTCGATGGTTATACGTCAAACGATACTCCAGTTAAAAACCCCAGATAATATGCGCGGCCGGGTATCCTCTGTTAACTCCATGTTTGTGGGATCGTCCAATGAGTTAGGCGCTTTTGAAAGCGGTGTAACCGCCAAATTAATGGGTACCGTAACAGCGGTTGTTTTTGGAGGCACCATGACCCTAATCACAGCCCTCACAACGGCAGTTGTGTCGCCCTCATTTAGGAGTCTAGATTTGGAGGAAGATCTCGCTAAGCACGAGAAAAGTTCTTGAGGGTTTTTCTAGATTTTAAATCTATATGAATATTTAAACCCTAAAATTTGTCGGGAAATTTTGCTGTTACCCTCGGTATCATCTTGAAGACCATAAAAGAGAGCAAACAGGCCAATTTTTTTCACTCGTTTTGAAAACCTTAAAACATGCCGATAGCGGTTTATTCCACCTTCAGAGTTTAAACTTTCGGTCTCATTAAATAACTCTGAAGACAATCTAACCTTAACTTTAATGGGTTTAATTGTGTAGCCAACTCCAAGCCGAAATCGAATTTGCTCTTTATGAACATCACCTTCACTTTCCGACAATCCAAGCCGATTTTTATTTTGATACCGAAACCTGGTGTAAACGGTTATCGCATTAACCTTGTGTTGGTATGACGCATCAAACTGATAGCGGAACAATGATCGGAGACCTTGGTTCCCGCCCACATCGTCATTTTTGGTAATGTAGCGCACACCACCGCCAAGCTCAAAATTCTTAAAAAGTTCATAATTCACTTTTAATTGCGTAAAGTAATTTTTTGTGGTGGAAATATCATTGCGTAACCTCAAATGTTCAGAAATTGAAAAGGACAATTTTTTGGTTGCCCTAACATCAAGCTCTACGGCGGTCCATCCTTCCAAGTCGTTATTTTCTTGCCCAAAGACTTGTTGCGGGGAGAGTTGTATTAAGATAGTCAATACAAACAGAAAGTGTAAAATTTGCGATTGTTTCATTGTTATTTTTTGTAACGGATTTTTATTCTTGCAGTTTGTTTTTCAAAGTCCACCTCACCAATGTCGAGTTTTAAAATCTCAACGCCAAGCGACTTTTCTAGGTCTTCTTTTAACAAGCTGTATTGTTCAGGTTTTATATTATCTAGAGAATTGTATATAATATCCTTTGACCCAAAATCTTTTGGTGCAATTTTATCTTTTGGAGTAATCCTTTGCATACTCCAGTACCGGTCCAGAAAATATGCTGCCCCAACAATAAATGTATTGGCAGAAACAATTTCGATGTAACTCATTTTTTTATTGGAAAGCGCATTCATCACTGAAATCCCAATGACCACAAACAAATAGGTCATTTCTCGAACTTTGAGGGGGTCAGTACGGTACCGAAGAATTCCAAAAATAGCAAAAAGACCAAGGGCTAGACCTAAGTCTAGTTCATATTTTTTAAGCGTAAAGCATAAGAAAAATACGACTATTCCCACCAAGTAAAAGGTGAATAAATAGTCTGGTTTTTTTGAAAAGCGGTAGTATGACATTCGAATAATAGCCGTCAAATACAACATATTAATAGCGAGTCTAAGAATCATTTTATAAAAGTCGTCATCAAAAAAGGGGATCCCAAGAAATTCCATGGTTTACGTTTTTCTGAAGGAAAAGTTTTGAAAAAATGGGGAAAATTTATTTTTGGGATTTTAAAGATAGTAATTTTCCATCAAACACGCCGTAGGTGAAGTGGGTAATCCAATCCCCAAGATTGACATATTTTGAGGACGGGCTAAGGTCGATGTCGAGCGGCATATGGCGGTGGCCAAACACAAAATAGTCGTAGTGGTTTTTTTCTAATTTTCTTTTGGCATATTGTACCAGCCATTCGTTATCAGGGCCTAGAAATTTCACATCCTCTTTCCCCGAAATCATTTTATTTTTTAAGGACAAGTATTGCGCAAACTGAACCCCAAAATCAGGGTGGATCCAGCGGTACAGCCACTGAAAAAAAGGATTCACAAACACTTTTTTAAGGCGCTTGTACCCTTTGTCTTTTGGGCCAAGCCCATCGCCATGTCCTATGAAAAATTGGGTTTGGTTTATCGTAAAAACTTGCGGTTTGTGATACACTGTTATACCCAATTCTTCTTCAAAATATCCGTTCATCCACAGATCATGATTACCTACAAAAAAGTGAATATCGACACCGCCATCGCTCAGCTCTGCCAATTTTCCCAAAACTCTAGTAAAACCCTTGGGGATGACTCGTTTGTATTCAAACCAAAAATCAAACAAATCGCCTAAGATGAATAATACTGCAGCGTCTTTTTTTATTCCATCCAACCAGTCCACAAATTTAAGCTCCCGAGGTTTTGATGCCTCAGTACAGGGTGCACCAAAGTGGTGGTCGGAAGTAAAATATATGTTTTTCCCTTTGGGAAGTTGGAGGGTTTTCATGGCAATTAGTCATTATCACTGGCAAACCATTCGGCATAGCTTGTGGCTGTTTCTCGAAGTTTAAGGGAATGTAGTTTGACACGATTGGGGAGGTGGGGAATAATTTTTTCAGCAAAATCAATAACCATATTTTCGGTTGTGGGCTGATAATCTACAAGCAGAATTTTATGCCCTCTGGATTCCAACAGTTCTGCAAGTTCAAGTTGTGGAGAATTTCGGTTAAAAACGCTTACATGGTCAAACTGATCTACGATAGTTTCTTTGACAATTTTTTTTATTTCTGAAAAGTCTATGACCATTCCAAACTTTGGATCAGTTGCTTCTGAAAGTGGTTTGCCAATAACGGTTACATGTAATGAATAATTATGACCGTGAAGGTTTTTACACTTGCCGTCGTAACCGTGTAGGGCATGTGCTGTTTCAAATGAAAATTGTTTGGTTATTCGTATTAGACTCATTGGAAATGAATTGCTTTACATGTGTAAACTGGAACAAAGTTAGGACTTTTGCTCCGTGGGTAAAAATTGTTTTCTAAATTTTATAACAAGAGGCACACCTCTGGCCACCATCCATATGGTAAAAGCCCAGAATATTCCGTGCAGTTTTAAGTCGAAATAATTGGCCAAAAGTAATGACGGAATAAACACAACGAGAGTTGAGATTAACAGAACATTTCTGAGCACTCTCATCAGTCCCAAACCTTTAAAAATCCCGTCAAAAACGAAAGTCATTGCGCAAAACGGTTGCATAATTAGTATGATCCAAAACACCTTGTAGAATTCTGCTAAAACCTTTAAATCCGTTGTAAAAATGGCACCTATCTGTCTGTAGAATACGCCTCCTATTGCGGCCATAATGAGGCCAACAATCATCGCTTTTTTGGTGAGCCGTTTGCTTAACAGAACCAATTCTTGGATTTGTCCGCCTCCAAATAATTTTCCTGATAAGATGTTTCCAGCACTGGCGTAACCGTCCACTGCGAAAGCTGCAAAAAACCATAAATTGATGGCAATCGTGTAAGCTGCGATGTAATTCGTACCAAAATCTGTGGCAAAACTTGTGGCAAAATACAGGGCCAGATTTAATGCCAAAGTCCGAATAATCAAATTCCCAATCATGAATAAAAACTTGGGGAGTTCTTTATTTGCAGGGAAGGATAGCCGCAACGGGATTGTGGTTTTTTTTACGATTAGTACGGTTGCCATAACGGCCATCAAACATTGCGAAACGGCACTGGCTATGGCTGCTCCCTTAAGGTTTAGTGCAGGAATGACATCTGTTATTCCATAAACAAGAATGACATCTAAAACAATATTTAAAACCGTACCAATAATGGCAACAATCATGGGGTAGTATGTGTTTTGAAGCCCTCTAAAAATTCCAAAAACCGCGAAAGTGTATAGTGTAAATGGAAACCCCAAAATTCTAATGTTATAATATTCTACACTATAATCCAACAATATTCCTGAGGCATTGTAAAATTCAAAAATGGCGGTTGAGAAAGGAACGGTTATAAGGCAAATGGCTACACTGAACAGCCCAACAATGGCAATGGCTTGGGCTGGTAAATTATAAACTTCCGGTAATTTATTGGCACCCAAATATTGCGATATAATGGATGACATGGCCGAACGGGACTGTCCCAACACCCAAATCAACATGGATAAAAATGAAGATACAATTCCAACTGCAGCTAATGATTCGGTGGCGTTTATTGGAACATGGCCAACAATGGCTGCGTCGGTCAGAGATAAAATCGGTTCAGAAATTCCAGCAACAATAGCCGGAACAGCCAGCCGATTAATCTGTTTGTTGGTGATGGTTGTGTTTAAGGCCCTGGACATGGGTTCAAAAATACACAAATTGGGGGCAATGTCACTTCTAGCTTAAAAAATTGAGCGTACTTGGGTTTAAAAAGTCTTAAGAAAATCCTATGTTTGCAATCCATTATAAATCCTGTCGTTGGAATTTATAATGATATCTGGGGATGTAGCTCAGTTGGCTAGAGCGCTTGACTGGCAGTCAAGAGGTCG
>CAJXUB010000032.1 GCA_913061125.1 uncultured Flavobacteriaceae bacterium | reverse complement strand
GTTGGCTTTAATTTTTAACGGGATTTTATTGGCATCCGCACTAATCCACAACGTCACGCTTTCCTCTTCTTGAAAAACACGCCCTGCCAAAACATAGGGTCGAAATTTTAAGGTTTCAACTGTTCCAAATTTTGTTTTAATGGATTCTCGCCCTAAAAATTTAAGTCTAAATGCAAAAATTTCCCCATCAAAAAACATGTTGAGTTTTACAACATCGCCTTTTTCAATGGAATTGGTGTCGTAATGATCGCGAAGATAGTAATAAGCGGAGATGATATCTTGAATGTTAGAATGTATTGGAGCCGTTGTTTTTTTCTGTTCTTTTAGGTCGTTGATACTTGCCAGATTGTTGGTGTAATCAAACTCAATGATTCTATTTTTGGTGTAACCGCCTTCGTAAATATCTCGAACAAATTTGTAGGGTAATCCTGTTTTTTTATCAAAATAGCTTTCATAGCGGTCGTCCACTTTAAAAAACCATTTGATGGCACCCGTAGTCCAACCTTTGCCCACCACATGATACACATCTTGGTCGTTATAAACGGCGTCTTTAACCTCCAAAGTAGCATTACCCGCTTTCATCCAACCGCTGTAACTCAATTTAAATTTTAACCACTCCCCCGATTGAAACGAAGAATTATCTTGAGCATGAATGCGAATCAAACTCATCAACATAAAGAGAGTGGCTAAAAATTTTTTCATCTCGTTATTGAATGTAATCGATACCAACACAAAATTGCAATTATTATTCCATAATTTAAAACAACTGCAGATGAATTTGGTTGAGGTTAAAATTATAACGTTCCTCTATTGGCCTGTTCGCGCTCTATGGACTCGAACAAGGCCTTAAAATTTCCTGCACCAAATCCTTTAGCTCCCATTCGCTGTATGATCTCAAAAAATAACGTCGGACGATCTTCAACAGGTTTTGTAAAAATTTGGAGCAAATACCCCTCCTCATCAGCATCCACAAGAATGGATAACTCTTGCAGCGCCGAAATATCCTCTTTCATGATGCTCATATGCTCTCCAAGCCGTTCAGGAATGGCATCGTAATAGGCCTGCGGTGGTGGTGGTAAAAATTCGACTCCATTGGACCGCAAATGTTTAACCGTGGCGATGATGTCGTCCGTGGCTACCGCCAAATGCTGAACGCCACAGTCCTCATAAAAATCCAAATATTCTTCAATTTGAGACCGCTTTTCAGCTTTTGCTGGTTCATTAATGGGAAATTTAATCCGCCCGTTGCCATTACTCATCACTTTGCTCATGAGGGCGGAGTATTCGGTATGAATTTGTTTATCATCGAAAGACAAAAAATTAACAAACCCCATTACTTCTTCGTACCATTTTACCCAAACATCCATTTCACCCCAACCGACGTTACCTACCATATGGTCGATGAATTTTAGTCCAGCATTTGGGGGGTTATAGTCCGATTCCCATGGAATATACCCTGGAAAAAATACGCCATTATAATTTTTTCGTTCAACAAAAACATGGACGGTTTCACCATAGGTGTAAATGCCTGAAGTGACTATTTCTCCATGTTCGTCGCGATGAATACGAGGTTCGAAATAGGATTTTGCCCCTCGTTTGGTCGTTTCTTCATAGGCCTTGTGGGCGTCCTCCACCCATAGGGCAATCACTTTAACGCCATCACCATGTTTTCTTAAGTGATCATTTATGGGTGATTTACTATTTAGAGGTGTAGTCAAAACTAACCTGATTTTACCTTGTTTTAGCACATAACTCACTTCGTCTTTTGAGCCCGTTTCTAATCCTTTGTAAGCTAAGGATTGAAAGCCAAATGCAGTTTTGTAGAAATGTGCTGCTTGTTTTGCATTTCCTACATAAAATTCAACAAAATCGGTTCCAAGAAGTGGTAAAAAATCTTGGGCACCATCAAAAATTTTTTCAAGACCGTAGTCTACAGATTTTAATGTTTTCTTCATAACTAAAGTTTTTTTTGGTTTAGGATTCTAACCACGATTTGTGGTAATCATCATCAGAAATTTTTAGGGCTTCTTCGGTTACTTGAAGCGGCTTGAAAGTGTCCACCATCACGGCCAGCTCAAGAGTTTCTTTTTGGCCAATACTGCGCTCAATGGCACCAGGGTGTGGCCCATGAGGAATGCCGGCAGGGTGTAACGAAATATGACCTGGTTGTATGTCATTGCGACTCATAAAATCGCCATCCACATAATACAAAACCTCGTCGCTGTCAATATTGCTGTGGTTGTATGGCGCAGGGATGGATAAGGGATGGTAGTCGTAAAGTCTTGGGACAAAACTGCACACCACAAAAGCACTGGTTTCAAAGGTTTGATGTACCGGAGGTGGCTGATGAATTCGCCCTGTGATGGGTTCAAAATCATGAATTGATAAGGCATAGGGGTAATTGTATCCGTCATAGCCCACAATATCGAAGGGGTGCGAGGCATATACCATTTCAATGATTTCATTTTGTTTTTTTAATTTTATTGTAAAATCTCCATTTTCATTATAGGTTTCTAACTCCTCTGGTCGTCTGATATCGCGTTCGCAAAATGGTGCATGCTCGAGCAGTTGACCAAACCAATTCCGATAGCGTTTTGGGGTGTAGATTGGACTGTAGGATTCTACAATAAAGAGTCGGTTATCTTCAGTATCAAACTGAATTTGATAAATAATCCCTCTTGGAATGATCAGATAATCGCCGTATTCAAAATCTAAATTTCCAAACATGGTGCGCAACGTTCCACTTCCCTTGTGTACGAAAATAAGTTCATCGGCATCCGTGTTTTTATAAAAATACTCTGTGAGAGAGGATTGTGGTGCGGCCAGAATAATGTTACAATCTGAGTTTGTTAGAACTACCTTCCGGCTTTCCAAGTAATCCTGTTTTGGCGGAATCTTAAAACCGTGCAGTTTATAGGATTGAATGTTATTGATTTTGGCAATTTTTGGTGCCACACTGTATTGTTTGCCGATTGATTTAACTTGAGTTGGGCGTTGTTCGTGGTAGGAATTGGTGGCCATACCGTCAAATCCAATAGTACCAAAAAGTTGTTCGTAATAAAAATCTCCGTTGGATTTTTTAAATTGAGTGTGCCTTTTGGGAGGAATTTTTCCTAGTTTATGATAAAATGGCATTGTGGATAAATTTAATGTTAAACAAAATAAGCGAAAAAAAGAAGTTGAAAAATTAGTTCATGCAGGGCGCATGAGAGTGCTTATTCAGGATTTCTCTTGATAAGAAAATGGAGTAACAATAATAAATCGTTCCAAAAAAGGGTCATACACAAATGTAATAAAAATCTGGGAGATTTCTAAAACCAGTACCCCAAATTGACTAAGAACTCCCCAAATTTATTATCCAAAGACCAGTGGTATTTAACCTCTATCGGGCCAAAAATTGTTTCCAAACCATACCCCAACGCCAGGCCGCTGTAACTGGCTAGCGACAACCATTCTTTGGTTAAAAAAATATCATCGCCGATGTTGGCAAAATTCCCAGAAAAATTTATGTGGTGCCGTTTGTAAATTTCATAATCTACTGAAAAATAAGCTTTTACAAAGCTGTCGCCATAACTACTAAAAAAATCATACCCATAAAAGGAACGGTTATTATTAGTGTGATTATAAGCATAGCCCCCCAAGCCAAAATCTAAACTTGAAACTTTGTCATACCCCACTCTAAAACCGCCCTCCGTACCCAATAAAAGCGAAAAACGGTCAGATAGAGAAAATGCTTTGGCCATGTTGGTTTTTAGGATAGAAAATTGGGAAAAATCGTCATAGTTGGACCCCGAGAGGTATAAATCGGCGTGGCCTTCAAACAAAAACCCGCGGCTTGGGAAAAAAATGTCATCCAGAGTATCAAACGTCATGGAGGCATTTAGACTGAAAAGTTGACTGTCTTCTATTTGATATTTATCGCTTTGAAATAAGGCGGTCAACGACGGGTTTTGTACCTGAATTTTTAGACGTTTAATCGCTGTTCCTATTTTGAACGAAAAATCTTTTTTGATTAATGTTTCAACAAAAAAACTAGTGGTAAAATCCGAGATCGTGGTGCCTATTCTTTCGTCCAAAGTAACTGGAATGGAGTGGTCAAAAAACATGGGGCTGATATCGTACCGAAAGCGTGTAAAATTTGAATTTAATCCAATGCTCCAATAGTACCCTTTGTCGATGTAGTAATCCAAATTAAAACGTGAGTTATCGCCAAAAATGAAATCCAAGGATAAAACGTCATTTTTCAGTAAAAGTTGTTTTTTAGTGAAATTCAACAAAATGGCACTTTTAAGAACTTTATCGTAGTGCACCCCTAACTTTACCAAACTGGTTGTTTCTGACTCTTTAAGTTGTCCAAAAAGGTTGTATCGGCCGTTTTCACTCTCCGAAAATTTGTACCGAAAACTGTCAAAATTATTGGTGGCCAACAAATTATTTACGCCATTGTTGAATTGCTCAAAACTTACCGTTTCCCCTTGTCGAAATCGTAACTTCCCCAACACATAAGCACTGGTGTATTTATCATTCCCAAGAATATGAATTTGATTGATTTTAAGCGTGTCTAAAGGTGTTGGCTTTGAGAAGCGTTGCTGTTTTATTTGCCGCTCTGCCAGAGCAGAAAGTTGTCCCAGAAATGGCCTAACGGAGGCCTGCCCTCTTTCAATTATCGTAGCCCCTTTATTGAAGGATATCACTGAAAACCCTTTGACGTCTGGTTTTAAATATAAATCCGTAAGAGCGACTTTGTGTTGCATTGATTCTACAGTTCTGAAATTATTAATTTGAGTTAAAATTTCAGAAACAGATTTAATCTCATCGCTCGTCAAGAGTTCCTCTTGGACATTAACGCCAATGATGTAATCCAGTTGCTTTGATTTTAAAATTTCTACTGGGTAATTATCCACAATACCGCCATCCATAAGAAGATTACCCTCGTGTTCGATAGGTTGAAAAAGGGTGGGCAAAGCACTGCTGATGGTCATGGCTTGAGCCAAATTGCCTTGGTTCAATGTAACGCGCTCCCCGGTTTCCATGTTCGTAGCCATGCAATAAAATGGAATGGGAAGCTTTCGGAAATCAATATCTTGAGCTTCTACTGTAAGTTTGGTCAAAAGATTATACACATTTTGGCCTCTGGAAATGGAGGACGGCAATTGAATTTTATAGTCTCGTATGGGAAGAGAGGCAGCATACTTCTCGGCATTTTTACGTTCTTGAAAGGTTTTTGAGGGCCGCGGTACTTTATCGCCCAACAACACATCGAAATCAATTTGTCTGAAAATGGAATCCAACTGCTGGGCGGAATAGCCATAAGCGTACAAGCCCCCTACGACTGCACCCATACTGGTTCCGCCAATGTAATCAATACGAAGCCCAAGACTATCAATGGTTTTCAATACGCCAATATGAGCCAAACCTTTTGCGCCACCGCCGCTTAAAACCAGTCCCACTTTCGGGTTCTTCGGTAGGGTGTCTTGTGCTGAACCAAAGGTAAAACATAAGAAAAAAATAAATAAAAAATTGAAATTACGGTTCATGAGATTTGTGGTAAAAATTAAAAATTTTTTGGGCTTTAAAAGGACCTACAACTTCCTCCAGTTCGTCCAGTTTTGCAAAGGATACCCGCTGGGCTGATTTAAAAACCTTCAACAACTGCACCAGCGTTTTATCGCCAATTCCAGGGATGGATTCCAATTCCGATTGGAGGGCTGTTTTGCTGCGTCTGTTGCGGTGATGTTCAATTCCAAAACGATGGGCCTCGTTGCGCAATTGCTGAATGATT
Organism: uncultured Flavobacteriaceae bacterium; assembly: GCA_913061125.1. Taxonomy (GTDB): domain Bacteria; phylum Bacteroidota; class Bacteroidia; order Flavobacteriales; family Flavobacteriaceae; genus UBA3537. Next base: position 11,897 of record CAJXUB010000032.1, on the reverse strand, counting down.
TTCAAGGTTTCACTTTTTTTGTCTAAATATAATGGAATTGGATCGTTGGGGTAGAATAATTCTTCCAAACGTTTTGCGATCCCCAAAATGGCTATTTTGCCTCGTAACCCCAGCGCATCCAAACTTTTTAGAGCTGCCGATAATTGGCCTTTTCCTCCATCGATTATGATTAGTTGCGGCAAGGGTTGTTTTTCTTGCAACAACCGCTTGTATCTCCTGTAAACCACTTCCGTCATCGAAGCAAAATCGTCGGGGCCTTCCACTGTTTTGATATTAAAATGGCGGTACTCTTTTTTACTGGGTTTCCCGTTTTTAAACACCACACAGGCAGCAACAGGGTGAGTTCCTTGAATGTTAGAGTTGTCAAAACATTCAATGTGGGTGGGCTCTTCAGTCAGTCGTAGGTCGGATTTCATTTGAGCCATAATTCGCTTGACGTGGCGGTCGGGATCTGTTATTTTGACCTGCTTCAGTTGCTCTAATCGGTAGTACTTTGCATTGCGAAGCGAAAGATCTAATAACTGTTTTTTATCGCCTACTTTTGGTATGGTAATCTTTAAATCTTCCCCTAAATCAACCTGAAAAGGAACGTAAATTTCTTTGGACTGAAGCGAAAACCGCTGTCGGAGTTCTGTAATGGCCAATGCCAAAAGATTGGTGTCCGTTTCTTGTAATTTCTTTTTGAGTTCTAATGTATGTGCTCGAATTATTGCACCATGAGCCACTTGCAAAAAATTGACGTAGGCATAGCTTTCATCACTAATAATTGTAAATACCCCAACATTGTTAATTTTTGGATTTACTACTGTTGATTTGGCTTGGTAGTTTTCCAAAATGGTGATTTTTTGTTTCAACAGCTGGGCTTCTTCAAACTGTAAATTTGAAGCTAGGGTTTTCATTTGGGTTTTAAAAATCGATAATGAATTTTTAAAATTCCCCTTCAAAATATCTCTAATCGAGGCAATATTACTCAAGTACTCCAGCTCTGTTTCCTTGTCCTCACAAGCACCTTTGCAATTGCCCAAATGAAACTCCAAGCATACTTTATACTTACCGTTTTTGATTTTAGTTTCGGACAAATCGTATTTGCAACTGCGTAACGAAAAAAGTTCTTTTATTAAGTCCAATAGGGTGTAAACGGTTTTGATGTTGGTGTAGGGTCCAAAGTACTCCGAGCCGTCTTTAATCACCCGGCGGGTCGAAAACACTCGTGGGAAACGTTCATTTTTAATGCAAATCCAAGGGTACGATTTGTCATCTTTGAGTAAAACATTGTAGCGCGGCTGGTATTTTTTTATCAAATTATTTTCCAACAACAGAGCATCCGTTTCCGAATCTACAACGATATGCTTGATCGTACTAATCTTTTTGACCAACACGTTGGTTTTGCCATAATCATGAACCTTATTGAAATACGACCGAACCCGTTTCTTTACGTTTTTTGCTTTTCCGATATAAATAACGGTATCATTGGCATCAAAAAATTGATACACTCCTGGGGTTTCAGGAAGGGTTTTTAGCTGTATTTCAATCGTTGAAGAGGACATCATTCCAAAGGTATAGTAATTCCAAATGATTGTAAAAATTCGAGCCAGTTTTTTAGTATCTTGGCTATTAATTTTTCATGCTGTGCTATGAACTTAGTCATTCTATCGCGAAATAAAAATTTATACTCCACTAGGCGGCTGGTGGAAGAAGGCGAAAATCGAGGCCATGATGTGGAAGTTGTAGATCCATTAAATTGTGATTTGATTATTGAAAAAGAAAAACCTACAATATATTACAAAGGCCGCTATTTGGACGATGTGGATGCCATCATCCCTCGCATCGGTGCATCTGTAACGTTCTACGGTTGTGCGGTAGTCCGCCAATTTGAAATGATGAATGTATTTTCTACCGTATCCTCCGACGCCATCATTCGATCGCGAGACAAACTCCGAAGCTTCCAGCGGTTATCTAAAGGGGGAATTGACATGCCAAAAACAGTATTTACAAACTATTCTAAAGATGTCGAGGAGGTTATTTCACTAGTGGGTGGAACGCCCGTGGTTATTAAATTATTGGAAGGGACTCAAGGATTAGGCGTTGTTTTGGCTGAAACCAAAAATGCTGCTGAATCTGTTCTTGAAGCGTTCAATGGGCTTCAGGCCAGAGCTTTAGTTCAGGAATATATTGCAGAAGCTAAAGGGGTCGATATTAGAGCTTTTATTGTGGACGGACAAGTTATTGGAGCCATGAAACGACGGGGCAAACCGGGCGAATTTCGATCCAATTTACATCGTGGCGGTACCCACGAGTATTATAGAATGACGGAATCAGAATTGAAAATCGCCATTAAATCGGCCAGGCAACTGAAACTTCCCATTTGTGGAGTTGATATTTTACAATCCAATCGGGGTCCGCTCATCATGGAGATAAACTCTACGCCAGGTTTGGAAGGCATTGAAGGGGCTTCACAAAAAAATATTGCCAAAGCCATTATCACTTTTATTGAAAGAAATAAACGCTAATGAATCAACACCACTCTATGTTGCATATTTTAGGTGAGGATATTGCTGCTGGAGAATCGCGCGAGATCAATTTTCACGTGGCCAAACTCCACACCAGAACTCGTGTTGATGTTCCTGTGATCATCAATCGGTCTAAAAAGCCCGGACCAGTCGTTTTGTTTACTGCTGGCATTCATGGGGATGAAGTGAATGGGGTTGAAATCGTTAGGCAATTGATCGCCAAAGGCATAAATAACCCCAGAAAAGGAACCATCATTTGCATCCCCGTTATCAATATTTTTGGATTTCTTAATAAAACCCGAGAACTTCCCGATGGCCGTGATCTTAATCGTGTATTTCCTGGCTCATCAACCGGGTCACTGGCCAGTCAGGTGGCTTATAAATTAATGCATGAAATTATTCCTCAAGTTGATTTTATTGTGGACCACCACACTGGAGGTGCTGGCCGTTTTAATGCCCCACAAGTGAGAATAATAAAAGCCAATACGCAACTCAAAGATTGGAGCAAAGCGTATGGCGCCCCGTTCGTGGTGTATTCAAAAAAAATCCCAAAATCTTTTCGAAGCGCCTGCGATAAACTCAACATTCCTATATTGTTGTTTGAAGGTGGAAAATCAAATCATATTGATCGGCAAGTTACCAATACGGGGGTTAATGGCGCCAAGCGGATTTTGGATTATTTGGGGATGTTACGATCCAATTTTAAAGTGTCAACACCAAAAAAAGAGATTGTATTTGTTGAGGATAGCAAATGGTTGAGAGCCAGAGCATCGGGCCTATTTAAAGCTTCTGTAACATTAAATTCAAAAGTGGACAAAGGGTCTATTTTGGGTTATATTACAGATGCCTACGGAAAATTCAACCAGTCTGTCAAAGCCGATTGCGACGGATATATTATTAATATTAACGAAGACCCCATTGTGTACAAAGGCGATGCCCTATTTCGCATCTCCACTAAATTTAGTTTATGAACAAAAAAGATTTAAGAATAACCTACAAACAAAACCGTAACATGCTAAGTGATGAGGCCATCGCTGAGGCCAGTTTGCTCATTGCAAATCAAAGTTTAAAACTCCCCATTTGGGATGCTTCTTTTTTTCATATTTTTTTAACTATTGAGCATTTAAGGGAAGTAGATACCCAACCGTTGATTGGTATTTTTTTTGGAAGAGACAAGCATGTGGTGGTTCCAAAAAGCAACATCTTGACCTGTGAAATGAGCCACTTCTTATTGCAAGACAATACCGTGATAAAACCCAACTTGTGGAACATTCCAGAACCCTTGGATGGTATTGAAATTGATGCCAAAACCATTGAAGTTGTTTTTGTACCACTACTGGCTTTTGATGCAAGCGGCCACCGAGTGGGCTATGGCAAAGGATTCTACGATGGATTTTTAAAACAATGCCCGAGTGCTGTCAAAATTGGACTGTCATTTTTTGACGCTGAAAGTAAAATCGACGATATCCAACCCAATGATGTGGCACTGGATTATTGCATTACGCCGCATCGGATTTTTCAATTTGATTAGTTGATTTTCTTGATTTAGAACTTAAATTATTGTGCCAAAGAAGAAGGCCAACTCCAATGCTTATAGCCACATCGGCAATGTTAAATACTGGATTAAAAAACGTAAAAAAATCGCCACCAACAATGGGAATCCAATCGGGAAAAATTCCGCTAAACATTGGAAAATAGAGCATATCAACAACTTTACCGTACCCCAGGTTTGCATAACCCTGTTCTGCAAAAAGTGTGGCCTTTTGGCCCAGGCTATTGTCAAAAATGACCCCATAAAATACCGAATCAATAATATTTCCCAAGGCCCCTGAAAAAATAAAAGCCACAGCAAGTGTTAAGAATTTGTGGGCTTGTTTACGAAGAAGTTTGGACAACCAACACCCAATTCCAATGAGTGCTATAATCCGAAATACAGTCAAGATCAGTTTGGCTGTTGAATTGGATATAACACTGAAAAAATCACTAAGCTTGGCGCCCCAAGCCATGCCGTCATTTTCAACAAATAAAATTCTAAACCAGCTGAAAACAACGACCTCTTGTCCGAGTTCAAAGTGTGTTTTTATGTACAATTTGGTGCATTGGTCGACACATAAAATTAGAGCAATAATACCAAAAGTGTGATGTTTTGACATGCTATCTTTGCATGTTCTTGGCTTCTATACTGAGCGTGGCGTGAGGCACTAATTCCAATCGTTTTTTATTGATCAATTTCCCTGTGACACGGCAAACACCATAGGTTTTATTTTGAATTCGAATTAAAGCATTTTTCAAGTCCCGAATAAACTTCTCTTGGCGGATGGCCAGCTGGGCATTGGACTCTTTGCTCATCACTTGACTGCCTTCATCGAAGGCCTTAAATGTGGGCGATGTATCTTCGGTCCCATTATTTAAATCGTTCATGTAGGCACTTTTTATTAATTCCAAATCGTGTTGTGCCTTTTCTATTTTTTTTAGAATTAATGTTTTGAATTCTTCAAGGTCTTTGTCGGAATATTTATTTGGTGTTTCCATGGACTTCAAATTTATTGGTGTTGTTGTATAAATAATTTGGTAGAAATATCATCAAAATTAATCTCTATCCCTTTGTCAAGTTGGTTGGTTTCTTGCAATGAAAGTGCGAGTGTTTCTTGTTTTATATATTCTAAATTATTTTGAACGGCAGAGTGCATGTTATCGTTATGAAGCAAATACACATCAATGGTGTCGGTCACTTCAAACCCAGAGTCTTTTCTGAGATTCTGAATTCGATTTACAAGCTCTCTAGCAATGCCTTCCTCTCTCAATGAAGCATCGATGGTAACATCCAAAGCGACCGTCAGCGGCCCTTGGTTTGCTACCAACCAACCTTCGATGTCTTGAGAAGAAATCTCAACGTCATCGCGCTCCAAAATAATACTTTTTCCGTTAATTTCAATGGTCAACTCCCCTTTTTCTTCAATGGCTTGAATGTCTTTAGAATCCATATTTTGAATCGCCGAAGCCACCTGCCTCATGTCCTTCCCAAATCGTGGGCCCAAAACCTTAAAGTTTGGTTTTATTTGTTTTACTAGAATATCAGAAGCATCCTCCAAAAGCTCTACTTGTTTCACGTTCACTTCATGCTTAATCAAATCGGCAACAGCAAGAATTTCTTCTTTTTCCGTTTGAGAATTAATAGGAATCATGATTTTTTGCAGCGGTTGTCTAACCTTGATTTTTTCTTTAGCACGGAGGGACAGCACCAGCGAGGAGACTTGCTGAGCGAGTGCCATTTTGCGTTCAAGCGCTTTGTCTATTAGTGCTGAATCGGAAACTGGAAAATCTGATAAATGCACACTAGAATGGGGCTCTTGATGGGTGTTTTTGTTCAAATCCAAATACAGCCGATCCATGAAAAATGGTGCTATGGGCGCACTCAATTTTGAAAGGGTCATCATGCATTTAAATAACGTTTGATAGGCCGAAATTTTATCCGTTTGATAATCGCCCTTCCAGAAGCGTCTTCGACTTAATCGAACATACCAATTACTCAGTAATTCTTGTGTAAAATCCGAAATCTCTCGAGCGGCTTTTGTTGGCTCATAATGGGCGTAATAATCGTCTACTTTTTGAATCAAGGAGTTGAGTTCTGATAAGATCCATCGGTCAATTTCCGGGCGTTCATTATGCGGTATTAGGTCCTCGGCACATTTAAATCCATCAATGTTTGCGTATAGCGTGAAAAAGGCGTAGGTGTTGTATAGTGTTCCAAAAAATTTACGTTTAACCTCATCAATACCGTCTACATCAAATTTCAAATTGTCCCAAGGGTTGGCGTTGCTTATCATATACCATCGCGTTGCATCAGGACCATACCGCTCAAGGGTTTCAAAAGGGTCTGTAGCATTGCCCAATCGCTTGGACATTTTTTGACCGTTTTTGTCTAAAACCAATCCGTTAGATACGACATTTTTGTAGGCCACAGAGTCAAAAACCATGGTGCCTATGGCGTGTAATGTATAAAACCAACCCCGTGTTTGATCGACACCTTCAGCAATAAAATCGGCTGGAAAGGCCTGATTTTGGTCTATTAGTGCTTTGTGTTCAAACGGGTAATGCCACTGGGCGTAAGGCATGCTTCCGGAGTCAAACCATACATCAATCAAATCGGATTCTCTGTGCATGGGTTTGCCTGATGGTGAGACCAATACAATGGCATCAACAATATTTTTATGTAAATCGATTTTGGAATAATTAGCATTCGAGAAATCGCCAACAACAAAGTTTTCAAAAATATCTTGAGTCATCAGTCCTGCTTCGACGGATTTGGCCATTTCGGTTTTTAGTTCTTCCACCGATCCAATGCAATATTCTTCCTTTCCATCTTCTGTGCGCCAAATGGGTAATGGTATTCCCCAATATCGCGAACGCGATAAATTCCAGTCGTTGGCATTGGCTAGCCAATTACCAAAACGTCCCTCACCCGTACTTTTGGGCTTCCAATTGATGGTTTGATTCAGCTCTACCAGTCGTTCTTTAACGTCCGTAATTTTTATAAACCATGAGTCTAAAGGGTAGTACAGAATGGGTTTGTCGGTTCGCCAACAATTGGGGTAGCTGTGCTTGTATTTTTCTACTTTAAATGCTTTATTTTCAATTTTTAGCTTGATGGCGAGTTCTACATCAACCGATTTTTCAGGAGCTTCTCCATCGGGGTAGTATTCATTTTTAACATAACGCCCTGCAAAATCTGTAACTTCTTTTCTAAATCGGCCTTGCAAATCAACCAAAGGAACAAGGTTCCCATCATCATCTTTGACCAACATTGGTGGGATTTCTGGCTGAGCTTGTTTGGCAACGGCGGCATCGTCTGCCCCAAAAGTGGGTGCTGTATGAACAATTCCTGTGCCATCCTCGGTTGTAACAAAATCTCCAGAAATGATTCGAAATGCATTTTCGGGATGATGGTGCGGTAGGGCGTAATCCAGAAGTTGTTCGTAAGTTATTCCAACTAAATCGGTTCCAACAAAAGATTTGGAAATAAAATAGGGGATTGATTTGTCTTCCGAGTTGAAATGGTCAAGTGCTTGGGGGGATTCTACTTGAATATATTTTCCGGAAAACTGCTTTGTGACCAGGGCTTTGGCCAAAACTACATTCACAGCTTTGAACGTGTATTGATTAAAGGTTTTTATTAAGACATATTCTATTTTTGGCCCGACCGTTAGAGCGGTATTACTGGGCAAGGTCCAAGGGGTGGTTGTCCAGGCCAAAAAGTAAATTGGTCCTTGATTTTGTAAGACCTCTGGCAATGATTTTGGATGGGCCTTAAACTGAGCCACAACCGTTGTGTCTGTTACATCTTGGTATGTGCCTGGCTGATTCAGTTCATGCGAACTAAGGCCTGTTCCTGCTTTTGGGGAGTAGGGTTGGATGGTATATCCTTTGTAGAGGAGATTTTTGTTGTAAATCTCTTTGAGTAACCACCATACACTTTCCATGTACTTTGGGTCGTAGGTGATGTATGGGTCATCCATATTAACCCAATAGCCCATTTTTCGGGTCAAGTCGTTCCATACGTCTGTGTACCGCATGACGGCTTTACGGCAGGCCGCATTATAGTCCTCAACGGAAATTGATTTACCAATATCTTCTTTTGTAATTCCTAGTTCTTTTTCTACGCCAAGCTCGATGGGCAATCCGTGGGTATCCCAACCTGCTTTTCGTTTGACTTGAAATCCTTTCATGGTTTTATACCTCGGAAAAATGTCCTTTATGGCACGTGCTAAAACATGATGAACACCTGGGAGGCCGTTGGCTGAGGGTGGGCCTTCAAAAAATACATAGGGAGTATTTCCTTCTCTAGAACTGATGCTTTGCTCAAAAATAGCGTGAGCATCCCAGTAGCTGAGCATGTCACTGGCCAACGTTGGTAAATCTAATCCATTATAGTCTGGAAATACATCGTCCATAATCACTTTGATAAGGCGCAAAATTACTAAATTTTAGTATAATTTTACTCCTTTAAAAGGGGAATTTACAGTTGTTGATTTTGAGTGTGACCTATTGATTTAATTAAGGTGTGTATACGTTTTCTTTAATCTATAAAAAATAAAATATCAGGCCGATCTTGAGGGGCTTAATTTCAAGTGTAGAATCATCCACATTGGCGTCTTCAAAAAGCGGCGTCAAGCCATAGTACAAATACCCGTTCCAGTTGTTGTATCCTGCACTAAGAGTTAGGCCGAATTGCCACTGCTTTAGGTCCAAATCTTTGAGAGAGAACGTTTCTGTGGGCGATTCAAATAATGCCTTTGAGGTGGTTATGTAACTGGCTTTTAATCCGGTGTAAATTCTCCAAAACTTATAACGTTCGGGGGTGGACGTTCGCCATCGAAACTCTAACGGAATATCTAAAGTATGGTAGGTTAGTCTGTTTTTTTGAAACGAGGTGTTTACTACAAATTGATAATCAAAATTGCCCCATGCATTTGGTGTTATTTTTAAATTTTGACTGTAACTGTCTATGGTATAACCTATCCCAAAACCAATGGCTAAATTTCGGTTTTGGTTTATTGGAAAATCGCGAATGAGCCCTAATGTAATTCCAGGGGAAAAACTGTTTTGAGCCAGGGCTTCGGGGGCATCAATTAAGGCATTGTAGCTCACCCCAAAATACACCTGGTCTTCTCTGTATAAGGTGTCGATTTCTTTGGCAATATCCTTTTGCGAAACTCCATACAGTGACATCCAAATAACGATAAAAAGAAATCGTTTTTTTTGCATTCCTAAATATAGTTTTTTTTGTACAAAAAAAGGCATTCTTGTAAAGAACACCTTTTTTTTGGAATATATAAACTAATTAATTCATATTGGTTTCAACATCACCAACTCCAGTGGTATAGTTGATTTTTAGCGCATTAACTTTTCTGAGTTCTTGCTTGACATCGCCAACTATTCCCATGTTGGCGTCTCGGTCCACTTTCAGGGCTACGGTGAGGAATGGTATTAATTCCTCGCGCAGAGCAGAACGCTCAGCACTGATAAATGCACTAACGTCTGTTAGGGAGGCAAACTGGTCGTTCAATTGAATCCGTGCTTCGCTACCAAATTTCTCATAACCGGAGCTGGGTTTGCCCATATAAATGTAACTCACTGGATTTTTCTTGTCAAGTTTCTCAACTTGATTTGCAACCGGTAGTGAGTTTTGTATTTTCAGCGAGTTTTCTCGCATAACTGTGGCTACCATAAAAAAGAATAGCAACATAAATACAATATCAGGTAAAGAGGCTGTTGATATGGCTGGTAGGCCGCCGTCTTTTTTCTTTTTAAATTTTGACATTTTAATGGTCTTTTAAAATTGGGTTACTGAACTTCAGAAAGTTTTTGAGGGAACTCTAATTTGATCTGATCAATTACAGCTTTGAGTTTCTCTTTATTTCCTACAAATCGCGCGTCTTTATAATTCTTTTGCATTTCTACAAAATTCATCCCTCGGAACCCTTTGCTGGGGCCTATTTCCAAAGCACGTCGGTTTCGTAAAACATTGTAAGCGGCAACCAATTCATTTTGTACCGAAATGTAGGCAGCATAAGAGGTTTCACGTTCATTTTTTAAGGAAATAATGGCTTTGTCTGGATTGTCAGACGATCTTGGATCGCCTTTACCTTGGCAGTAATCGCAAGATTTGTCGCCGTTGTTATCCAAAAACTCTACGGCGGCTTCTCTTAAATCCGCAATTTCCATTAATTCTTCTTCGACAAGGAGTTGGTCTTTTCCATTGAGCAGTACTGTAAAAATATTTTTCTGCTTGATGATTGGCGGATCAATTTCTTCCATAGGCGGAAGTTTTCGATTTATCCCCGAATCTTTTTCAATGGTGGTAGTCACCAAGAAAAATATTAACAGTAGGAACGCAATGTCGGCCATGGAGCCGGCATTGACCTCCGGTGCAGATCGTTTTGCCATAGTTACTTGTTAAGTGATTTCTTTACTCCAAAGACTAGCATTGTTACTGCAGCAATTAGCGCAAGAGCGTAAAAGAGATATAATCCAGCACCAACGAGTTTGGACTGCCCTTCTGTTAGGATGGACCCATCTTTTAGTGGTGTTTCTACGCCGGTAGCCAATGCAAAATAACAGACTAATGCCAAGAGAACAAAGGCCCCTATTGAAATCAGGGTGTTTTTTAGTCCAGCAGCATTGGTGATAAGGTTCTTTAATGTAAATAAAACTACAGCCAAAACTGCTATTCCAAGAACAACATAGGCCACATACATGTACGTATTCACACTCGATTCTGCTTCACCGGCTTTAATCGCATCGTCCCCAGTGGAAATGATGGTAACCAAAAATATGATTGAAACAACTCCAACAACTGCAGCTATAATCTTTAATAATTTTTGTAAATCCATAATTATTCGATTTTAGTTTTAGTGATGAAGTTTTATTTTTTGTTCTTAACAAGGATGTCCATCAAAGAGATAGAAGCGTCTTCCATGTTGTTTACAATACTGTCGATTTTTGCGATAATATAGTTGTAAAAAATCTGTAGAATAATGGCTACAATCAAACCAAATACGGTTGTCAAAAGGGCAACTTTAATCCCCCCCGCAACAAGCGATGGTTGCATGTCTCCAGCGGCTTCAATTTTATCAAAGGCCTGAATCATCCCAATAACGGTTCCCATGAACCCAAGCATCGGTGCCAGTGCAATAAATAAAGAAATCCATGAGACGTTTTTTTCCAATTGTCCCATTTGTACTCCGCCGTAAGCTACGACAGCTTTTTCTGCAGCATCCAAATCTTCATTAGCACGGTCCAATCCTTGGTAAAAAATGGAGGCGATAGGTCCTTTGGTGTTTCTACAAACGTCTTTCGCCGATTCTACGCCACCAGAAGCAAGAGCATCTTCTACATCTTCAATTAATTTTTTAGAATTGGTTGTGGAAAGGTTTAAGAAAATAATTCTTTCAATTGCGATGGCAAGTCCTAATATAAGGCATAACAGTACGATGCCCATAAAACCAGGACCTCCTTCTATAAAACGCTTTTTAAGTTCTTGATGAAATCCTAAGGATTCAACCTCTTCGGCTGCAACGTCGTCCTGGACGGTGTCCACAACAGCGATGGTGGTAGTGTTCATGTTCGTGGTTGTGCTAGCATTAACAGACCCGAATGCCATTGTAAATGCAATGGCTAGAATTGGAAATAATTTTTTCATTGTTCTATTCTTAAATTTATTAATTAATTAGTTCTAGTTATGGATTGCTAAAGATATAAAAAAAAATACACTACAAAAATTAATTTCAAGAAGTGATTGGTGTCATCTATATCTTAAAAACAATTATAACTTGCAGAGAGGAAGGGATTCGAACCCTCGATACGCTTTTGGCGTATACACACTTT
>CAJXUB010000031.1 GCA_913061125.1 uncultured Flavobacteriaceae bacterium | reverse complement strand
ATATTTTAATATTATGGCTTCTGAAGGGGACGATACCAATGTAATTACTCCAACTTTAACCGGTAATTACTCTGTAGGGAATTTGACTTTCAGACCAGAACTAAGATTAGATTCTGCAAGTGAAGATATTTTCTGGAATAGCGAAGCTGATGATACACAAGGAGGGTTAACTACTTTCACTTTAGCTGCTATTTATAGATTCTAATATCTATAACTTAAGTTATATAAAAGCGATGCTTCGGCATCGCTTTTTTTTGTCATAATTTTAAAATTAAGCTAAACTAATTTTATTGGTAGTTGTGAATCATTTATGTTAACTTATAAAGAAAAGTAAATTTTAGTTTGATTTTACGAAATTAAATGCTTTAAATTTGTACATAATCTTTAAACCCAAATCAATCATGAAACATCTCTTATTAACTCTTTTTTTAGCCACTTCTTTATCAAGTATTTTCGCACAATCCAAATCGCCAGTTTTTGGAGTTAAGGCAGGACTTAATTTTGCCAATTTAATTTCACCCGACGATGATGAGGGTGAATTAAGCCGTCTTACCACTTTTCATTTCGGTGCAACGGCCGAATTTGGAATTGGTCAAAATTTATCCCTGCAACCGGAACTGTTATTTTCAGCAAGAGGCGCTACAACAACCGAAGATTCCGTTGAAGCAAAATTAAAATACAATTATATTGTTTTGCCAGTAATGCTCAAATATTATGCACAGCCCAATTTTAGTGTGGAGTTTGGCCCCTCCATTGGGTTTTTAACTTCTGCTAAAGTTACTGCAGCTAACAATACTGCCAGTGTAGGAGTTGATGTAAAAAAACTTCTAAATTCAACGGATTTCGGATTAAACTTGGGTCTTGGGTACAAGCTCAATAATGGGATTAATTTTTCAACGCGCTATTATTTTGGTTTATCAGAAGTTTATAAAAAATCTTCCGACACCGAAAAAGCAAAACACTCTGTCTTCCAAATTTCTGTGGGTTACACATTTTAAATCCATCAGTTCGATTACAATCAAAAAGGAAGCAGTTGCTTCCTTTTTTTGTTCTCGTTACTTTTGTATTTTTACAACATGAAAAATATCATCATCATCAATGGCCCAAATCTTAACCTGTTGGGTAAACGTGAACCGGACATTTACGGCTCGCAGTCCTTTGACTCTTTTTTTGAAACCCTTCAAGGAGATTTTCCTCAATTTAAACTCGATTACTTTCAGTCCAACATTGAAGGGGAGTTAATTGATAAGCTGCACGAAGTTGGTTTTTCTTACGATGGTATCATTCTCAACGCAGCGGCTTACACGCACACCTCAGTTGGTATTGGCGATGCGGTTAAAGGCATTTCTACCCCCGTCATTGAAGTTCATATATCAAACACCTACAGCCGCGAGGAATTTCGTCACCACTCCTTTATTTCGCCCAACGCCGGAGGCGTTATTTTGGGCTTTGGTTTGCAGAGTTATTCCTTAGCCCTTCAAAGTTTTCTTTAGATCAAAAAAAAAGACGGTCATTTTTTCTGACCGCCTTTTGTTTTTTTATATTTAATAGTAAATTTAAATGTGAATCACCTCGTCGTAGGCATCGGCAACGGCTTCCATGACGGCCTCGCTCATGGTTGGGTGAGGGTGTACAGTTTTAAGAACCTCATGGCCGGTAGTTTCTAACTTTCGACCCAAAACGGCCTCAGCAATCATGTCCGTAACGCCAGCGCCAATCATATGACAGCCGAGCCATTCGCCATATTTAGCATCAAAAATAACTTTAACAAACCCTTCTGTATTGCCACCTGCACTGGCTTTGCCTGATGCAGAAAAAGGAAATTTACCAACTTTAATATCCAATCCTTGCTCCTTGGCTTGAGCTTCTGTGAGCCCAACACTAGCCACTTCTGGGCTGCAATATGTACATCCTGGGATGTTGCCATAATCCAGTGCTTCCACGTGCTGTCCCGCAATTTTTTCTACACATAAAATTCCTTCCGCTGAGGCCACATGGGCGAGGGCAGGACCTGGTGTGACATCGCCAATCGCATAATAGCCAGGCATGTTGGTTTGGTAGAAATCGTTGACCAAAATTTTATCACGATCCGTGACAATTCCAACGTCTTCCAAGCCAATGTTTTCGATGTTGGTTTTGATTCCAACAGCAGAAAGGACCACATCCGCTTCTAGGGTCTCTTCTCCTTTTTTGGTTTTAATGGTGGCTGTAACGCCTTTTCCTGAGGTATCCACCGAAGTCACTTCCGTAGATGTCATTATTTTAATGCCATTTTTCTTAAATGAACGCTCCAATTGTTTGGATACTTCTTCGTCTTCAATTGGGGTAATTCGAGGCATGTATTCTACAATAGTTACCTCGGTCCCCATAGCGTTGTAAAAATAGGCAAACTCCACGCCAATAGCTCCAGACCCCACAATGATGAGTTTTTTGGGTTGTTTCTCTAACGTCATGGCTTTGCGGTATCCGATAACTTTTTCACCGTCTTGCGGTAAATTGGGCAGTTCCCGGGAGCGAGCCCCAGTGGCTATGATGATATGATCGGCGGAATATTCTGTACCATCGACATCCACTTTTTTCCCTGGCTTGATTGTTCCGTATCCAGATATGATATCGATTTTATTTTTTTTCATTAAAAACTGAACCCCTTTACTCATCCCTTCAGCTACATTTCGGCTCCGATTCACAACGGCATCAAAATCTTTATCGTATTCTTTAATTTTTAAACCGTAATCTTCAGCATGTTTAAGGTATTCGAAAACTTGGGCAGATTTTAGCAGGGCTTTGGTGGGAATACACCCCCAATTTAGGCAAACGCCCCCTAAACTTTCTTTTTCAACGACGGCCGTCTTAAATCCCAATTGAGACGCCCTGATGGCAGTAACATATCCCCCAGGCCCGCTTCCTAAAACGATGACATCATATTTGCTCATATTCAATTAACTTTAGTTGTTGTTAGACGCTGCAAATTTACAAAACAAGTCTCTATAAATAAAGCAGAAATGAATGAAACTCTCTTAGCATTTTAGATTTAAGAAGGTTTAAAATCCAAACTAACAGAATTGACACAATAGCGTGTTTCGGTTTCAGTAGGACCATCATTAAACACATGGCCCAAATGCCCTCCACAATTTGAACATAAAATTTCAGTGCGAATCATGCCGTGCGTTTTATCAAGTTTGTAAGAAACTTGGCCTTTGATTGAAGCATCAAAGCTGGGCCAACCACAGCCGCTGTCAAATTTAGTTTGGCTTTCAAAAAGCGCCTCACCGCAACCAGTACAATGGTAGATTCCATTTTCGAAATGGGTGTTATAAAGTCCAGAAAAGGGCATTTCTGTCCCTTTTTTTCGAAGAATTTGATATTGCTCGCTGTTGAGCTGTTTTTTCCATTCTTCTTCCGATTTTTCCATTTTGAATTTACTCATCTTTTGGAATGAATTTTAGAGCCGCACCGTTAATGCAGTGGCGTCTGCCAGTCGTTTGTCTTGGGCCATCGTTAAAAACATGCCCCAAGTGACCGCCACAAGTTGCGCAATGTTCTTCGGTTCGAGCTACCCCGATGTTGTAGTCCACTGAAAACGCCACATTACCTTGAATTTCTCGATCAAAACTCGGCCATCCAGACCCCGAATTGTATTTATGATCACTTAGAAACAGGGGCGTTTCACAAGCAGCACAAACATAAGTACCCGCACTGTAGTTTTTATCCAATGGACTTGAAAATGCCCGTTCCGTTCCTTCTTGTCTAAGGACATAATATTGCAAATCTGTGAGTTGAGATTTCCATTCGGCTTCCGATTTTTGAACCTTAAATTGTTGTTTTTTTTGAGCTTCAGACTTACAGGATAGCGTGAAGAAAAATACAAGCCAAAAGGCGAATTTTGTGTAGGTCATGGGTATTTTAAATATGCGTAAAATTAAGTAATTTTGAAGGGAACACATTTAATTTCACAAAATTTTGTGACTTATTCGAAAAAGATTTGTCAAAACATATGGAACACTTTTTGTTTGTAATTTAGAAAAATAAAAAAATTGCCCTCATGAAAATCAAATTAATATTAATTTCAGCATTTTTGGTAGCTAGTGCATGTGCTACAAATCCTTTTACGGGAAAGAAAACTATGGCTCTGGTGCCAAATTCTCAAATTTTGCCGATGGCTTTTGCTCAGTATGATAAATTTTTATCGGAAAATAAAGTCATCGTTGGTACAGCCGAGTCCGATATGATCAAACGCGTCGGTCAACGGATATCTAAAGCTGCCGAACGGTGGTTGGATGCGAACAATTACCACGGCTATTTAAAAGATTACAAATGGGATTACAATTTGGTGGAAGATAAGGCCATTAACGCTTGGTGTATGCCAGGCGGTAAAATTGTATTCTATACAGGAATTTTGCCCATTGCGGATAATGAAACGGGGGTGGCCGCAATTATGGGGCATGAAGTTGCCCATGCTTTGGCCAATCATGGCCAACAGCGAATGAGTGCAGGTGTGATGCAGCAGTTGGGTGCGGTTGCAGGTAATGTGGCTATTAAAGATGCGCATAAACGAAATTTATTCAATAAGTATTACGGGGTAGGGAGTACCGTTTTGGGCGTTTTACCTTTTAGCCGTTCCCATGAGGCAGAGGCCGACAAAATTGGCGTTTACATTATGGCCATAGCCGGATACAACCCCGATGAGGCCTCGAAACTTTGGGAGCGTATGAAAGCCAATGGCAACGGTAAAAAAAGCCCGCCAGAGTTTTTGAGCACCCATCCATCTCACGATTCTAGGATAGCCAACCTTCAGGCGTTAGCCCCTGCTGCCAAGGCGGAAGCCAAAAAGTTTGGAATAACAAGTTTTAGATAGCCGCGTTTATGTCATAATATTTAACTACATTAGAAGCTACTTTTTATTAAGTCGCTTTTTTATGAAAACATACAAACGGGGGAGTAAAACACTGACCAACGCATGGGCTTTTTACGACTGGGCCAATTCCGTCTATCCTTTGGTTATAAGCACCGCAGTATTTCCCATATATTACAGTTCTATGGCCAACTCATTCGCCAATGCCGAAGGCGATATTAGTTTTCTTGGAACATCCTGGAATCCCACCACGTTATACGATTATACCCTGTCATTATCATTTTTAATAGTGGCTTTATTTTCTCCTATTTTATCTGGAATAGCAGATTATACAGGCAATAAACTCAAATTTTTAAAGGGATTTTGCCTGTTGGGATCACTCTCCGTTACAGCATTATTCTTTTTTCAGGGGGAATCCACCCTGTGGGTAGCGCTGTTATTTACCATTTTGGCCAGTATAGGATTTTGGGGCAGTATAGTATTTTACAACGCCTATTTACCAGAAATTGCGCATCCAGAACAACAAGACGCCGTAAGTGCAAAGGGATTTATGTACGGCTATACCGGTTCCGTGCTGTTGCTTATTTTTAGTCTAATTCTTGTCCAAAAACCAGATTGGTTTGGAATTACTGATGCCACACTAGCTCCCCGAATAACCTTTGTTTTGGTAGGAATGTGGTGGTTAGGATTTGCTCAATTCACCTACCGCCGCTTGCCCAATAATATCTTTAATCATAAACCCGATAAAGACTACATTTGGAAAGGATTTTTAGAACTCAAATTGGTCTGGAATTCGTTAAAATCTCAACCCCAGTTGCGAAATTTTTTAATTGCATTTTTCTTCTTAAGTGTTGGTGTGCAAACCATTATTTTAATGGCCGGAATTTTTGGAAGCGAAGAACTTGGACTACCAACTCAAAATCTAATTTTGACCATAATAATTGTTCAAATTGTAGCCATTTTTGGGGCCTATTTTTTTTCAAGATTATCCAATAGTATTGGTAATTTGGCCACCCTTAAAATTACACTTGTCATCTGGGGAGTTGTCTGTTTGATCGCATTTGTTTTGGATAAAGACCTCCCCAATATCGAGTATTATTTTTATGCTATGGGTATTGTTTTAGGGTTTGTTTTGGGAGCTACTCAATCACTCACAAGATCAACGTACTCGAAATTACTACCCGAAACTCACGACCATGCCACCTATTTCAGTTTTTATGACGTCTCTGAAAAAATTGCCATCGTTATCGGGATGTTTTTATTTGGGCTTTTAGTAGCTCTAACAGGGTCCATGCAGTACTCCGTTTTAGTACTGGCCGTATTTTTTCTGATTGCTTTTTTGATCCTCGATAGAAACCGTAAATTGTCCAAAGGTTAAATTCAAACTCAGATTTGGCACAGGAATTGTCAATTCTTGATAGACTAAAAGTTATAAATTTTAGTTTTTACGAAGTAAAACGAATTAACGAAACACCAATTCAATTGGTTGAAACTTCTGTCAAACATGACAGATTGACCTATTTTTAACATGAATAACTCAAAATACAAATTACTTGACAGTTTGTCACTTCAAGATTTTGATGAAAATTCAGAATTAATCCCATTGATGACAACAGAAGACGAGGAAGTCATCAAAAAGGAATCACTTCCAGAGTCGCTACCTATACTATCGTTGCGTAACACAGTCCTTTTTCCCGGTGTGGTCATTCCCATAACAGCCGGCCGTGATAAGTCGATCAAGCTTATCAACGATGCCAACAAAGGCACAAAGGTCATTGGGGTTGTATCACAGAAAGATGAAAGTGTGGAGGACCCTAATCCCAACGACATTCACACCATTGGAACGGTTGCCCGAATTCTAAAAGTCCTGAAAATGCCAGACGGCAATACAACCGTTATCATTCAAGGAAAAAAGCGCTTTGAGATCGATTCTTTCTTGTCTGAAGAACCCTATTTGACCGCAAAAATAAAAAGTGTCCCTGAGGGAGTTCCAAGCGAAAATGATGTAGAGTTCAAGGCGGCCATCGATTCCATCAAGGATCTGTCTTTAGAGATTATCAAGCAAAGTCCTAACATTCCAAGCGAAGCCTCATTTGCCATCAAAAATATTGAAAGCAATTCGTTTCTCATCAATTTTGTGGCATCAAATATGGGAATTTCTGTTCTAGAAAAACAAGAATTGCTGGAAATCAATGAGTTGCATCAGCGTGCACTACGAACCTTAAAACACATGAATGTTGAATTTCAACGCCTTGAGCTGAAAAACGACATCCAATCTAAGGTTCAGCACGACATGAATCAGCAACAACGCGAATATTTCTTGCAACAGCAAATCAAAACCATACAAGAAGAATTGGGCGGGGTGAGCTACGAAGAAGAGGTGGAAGAAATGAAAAAGCGAGCGGCTGCCAAACAATGGGATGAAAAAGTAAAAACTCACTTTGAAAAAGAAATTGGAAAACTCCAGCGAATGAATCCTCAAGTGGCAGAATATTCCATCCAAAGGAACTATTTGGATTTGTTTTTGGACCTTCCATGGAATCATTTTAGTCAAGATAACTTCGATTTGAAACGCGCCCAAAAGATTTTAGATCGAGACCATTTTGGATTGGAAGAAGTCAAACGCCGTATCATTGAATATTTGGCCGTTTTAAAACTCAGAAATGACATGAAATCGCCCATCCTTTGCTTGTATGGCCCCCCTGGTGTTGGTAAAACATCGCTCGGGAAATCCATTGCCGAGGCCCTGGGCCGAGAATATGTTCGGATTTCGTTGGGTGGACTTCGCGATGAGGCCGAAATTAGGGGGCATCGAAAAACGTACATTGGAGCAATGCCGGGCCGTATTTTACAGAGTTTGAAAAAAGCTGGAACTTCCAACCCGGTTTTTGTGTTGGATGAAATTGATAAATTATCTAATTCTCATCAAGGCGACCCCTCTTCGGCCATGTTGGAAGTGCTGGACCCAGAGCAAAATGCCGAGTTTTACGATAATTTTTTGGAAATGGGATACGACCTCTCCAAGGTCATGTTTGTGGCAACTTCCAACAGTTTGAATACCATTCAACCTGCGCTTTTGGATCGCATGGAAATCATCAATGTAAATGGTTACACGATTGAAGAAAAAGTTCAAATTGGCAAAAAATTTCTTCTTCCAAAACAACTTAAAGAACACGGATTGACATCCAAAGATTTAAGAATTGGAAAACTTCAGTTGGAGAAAATTATTGAAGGATACACCAGAGAGTCGGGGGTTCGAGGATTGGAAAAACAAATCGCGAAAGTGGTTCGTTTTGCCGCAAAAAACATCGCGATGGAGGAGTCTTACAATGACAAAGTAACCAACGGCGATATTGTCAGTATATTGGGTGCTCCAAAATTAGAACGCGACCGTTACGAAAATAACAGTGTGGCTGGGGTGGTTACGGGGCTGGCTTGGACGCGGGTCGGGGGCGATATTTTATTTATTGAATCCATTTTATCCAAAGGCAAAGGAACACTCAACATTACTGGAAATCTGGGAAAAGTCATGAAAGAATCGGCAACCATTGCCATGGAATATATTAAGGCCAATGCTGATGATTTTGGGATTGATAATCGTATTTTTAACGATTATAATGTTCATATACATGTGCCTGAAGGTGCCACACCAAAAGATGGCCCAAGTGCAGGTATTACTATGCTAACATCTTTAGTTTCCTTATTTACGCAACGGAAAGTCAAAAAAAGCATCGCTATGACTGGTGAGATTACACTGCGTGGGAAAGTACTTCCTGTGGGTGGGATTAAAGAAAAAATATTGGCTGCAAAACGAGCTAAAATCAAGCACATTGTGTTATCGAAAGCCAATCAGCGGGATATTGATGAGATTAATAAAGACTACCTCAAGGGGCTTACCTTTCATTACGTCTCGGACATGCATGAGGTAATTGCAGTTGCTCTGACCAATCAGAAGGTTTCAAACGCTAAAGCGCTCTAAAAATTGGACCTCTCGAACGAGGTTTAAAATAAAGTAATTAATCTCTCGTTTTAGAAGAGAATTAATTATTTTTGACTGATAATGAGAAGAATAGCGTTGGTTTTGATTTTGGGACTTGTTTCCACACCACTTTTTGCTCAACTTGGAGGACAATCAACCTATCAATTTCTCAATCTCATGTCCTCTCCACGGCAAGCTGCCCTTGGTGGAAAAATCATCACCAATGTCGATTACGACGTCACTCAAGGCATCTATAATCCCGCTGCCATAAATGTAGATATGGACAATCAATTGGCGCTAAATTACGCCAATCATTTGGGAGATATCCGCTACGGCACTGCGGCCTATGCTTACACTGTAGATCGGCGAACTCAAACCTTTCATGCTGGTGTGACCTACGTCAATTATGGGGATTTTGATGGCTATGATGAATTCGGAAACAGCACAGGATCATTCACAGGAAATGAAGTTGCACTCTCTTTTGGTTATGCGCTTCAAATTGGGTTTTCTGACTTTTATGCAGGGGCTAATATTAAGTTGATTTCGTCTAAGTTGGAACAATACAGTTCGTTTGGTGGGGCTGTAGATTTGGGGCTAATTTACATCGATTCCTATTTGGATTTCAATGCGGCTCTGGTCGTTCGGAATATTGGAACACAATTCACCACCTATGCCGGTCTAAACGAACCCTTACCTTTAGAAGTTGATGTGGGCTTATCACAAACACTCGAAAATGTCCCGGTTCGTTGGCATTTGACCTTTGAAAATTTGCAAAAATGGCCCATCGCTACACCAAATCCCGCTCGAGCTACAACTGATTTAAATGGCAATCAAACGCAAGAAAAAGTGGGTTTTCTGAGCGAATTAATACGACACACTTTAATTGGCTTAGAACTCTTTCCAAAACGCGGTTTTAATTTGAGAGTGGGGTACAGTTTCAGGCGAGCCGAGGAATTGAGAATCGAAGAATTACGAAATTTTTCTGGACTATCTTTTGGTATTGGCCTCAAGTTTAATAAATTACGTTTCAGTTACACTCATGCGCGCTATTCATTAGCATCGAATACAAGTTTTTTAGGAATGCAAATTAATTTAAATTAGTGAAAAAAATCATTATTGCCATCGATGGTCACTCATCCACAGGGAAAAGCACACTAGCCAAACAACTTGCAGCGTCATTGAATTACATCCACGTCGATTCTGGTGCCATGTATCGTGCGGTTACACTCTTTGGTTTAAAAGAGGGTCTGATCTCTGAAACGCATTTTGATGTCAATGCCTTGATTTCAGCCGTTCAAACCCTTCAAATGGAATTTAAAACCAACGAAAATCAAACCACCGCATTATTTTTGAATGGTTCAGAAGTTTCTTCAGAAATTCGAAGTATGACAGTTTCCAATTTTGTGAGTCAAGTGGCTGCCATTCCAGAAATCAGAATCCGACTCGTTGAGGCGCAACGCCAAATGGGCGCAAAAAAAGGCATCGTGATGGACGGGCGCGACATTGGAACGGTTGTATTTCCCAATGCAGAACTCAAAATATTTATGACGGCCTCAGCAGAAACTCGCGCAAAACGGCGTTTTGAAGAACTTTTCAAAAACGGTCAACATGTCGATTATGATGCTGTTCTTGCCAATATCAAATCCAGAGATTTTAAAGATTCTACAAGAAAAAAATCACCCCTAAAACAAGCCAAAGATGCCCTTGTCTTAGATAACTCTGCGCTAACTCAAAGCGAGCAGTTTGATCTTGTCTTGGGGTGGATTAATGCCAAATGTCAAGAATGATTTCTACAAATTTGGGATAACCAATTCTTGGTCGGGATGAATTAAATCTGGATTTTTTAGCACGTTCGAATTGGCTTCAAATATAGCTTTATATTTTAGCGGATCGCCATAGTAATGCTTTGCTATTTTTCCCAAAGTCTCACCGCGTTGGACCGTGTGTCTGTGATACACGCTGGCATCAGCCACTCGGATATCTGCCTTTAAATCAGATGGGTTTTCGCCGCCTATGGCTTTGATTTTATCCCACAAGATGTTTTTCTCATACTGAGTTTTGGCAGTGCCTTTGATGACCAAAATGCCTTGCTCTTCAGTCACTTCGCCATTTTGGATGTTAAGTTGTGTGCCTAAATCCAGAACCGGCTGGTATTTTTGTTTAATCATAATGATAGATTTAAGGGTTTATAATTTTTAAATTTAAACTAATTTCTCAGATTAGGATTTGATTATTGCTACTTTTTTTTGCTGAAAAAAATAATTAGCTGATAATCAGAGATATAAATGTTTGCTCAACTTATGGAATAGTCGTATAATTGCACTCTTCTTAGCAATAGGGTTGGAGAGAAGAATAAAATTTAACGAACGCTTCTGTGTGTTTTGCAGCATCCAACCGAAACCACACACAGGATACAAAACACCATCAGCTATGGCTGAAGAACAAACTCCAAACGTGGAGACGTCCGAACAAGACGCTCCAGTTGTTGAAACAACAACAAACGAAGCTCAATCCAATCCAGAGCAATTTTTAAAAGATTTTAACTGGCACAATTACGAAGAGGGAATCGACCCTGTTGCAGACGAAAAACTCGATGAGTTTGAAAAATTAGTTGCAGAAAACTTCGTAGAAACCCTCGATGATCAAGTTGTGGAAGGCACTGTGGTTCACATCACAGATCGCGATGCTATTATCGACATCAATGCCAAATCCGAAGGCGTTATTTCGTTAAACGAATTTCGATACAATCCCAACCTTGCTGTTGGCGATAAAGTGGAAGTCCTTATTGACATTCGCGAAGACGCCACCGGTCAATTGGTCTTATCTCACAGAAAAGCACGAGTCATCAAAGCATGGGATCGGGTTATTGCTGCCAATGAAACAGGCGAAATCGTAAACGGTTTTGTTAAATGCCGAACCAAAGGAGGTATGATTGTTGATGTATTTGGCATCGAAGCGTTTCTCCCTGGGTCGCAAATTGATGTTAAACCCATCCGCGACTACGACCAGTATGTGAATAAAACAATGGAATTCAAAGTGGTTAAAATCAACCACGAATTCAAAAACGTTGTGGTATCTCACAAAGCACTTATTGAGGCGGATATTGAAATCCAGAAAAAAGAAATCATCAGTCAACTTGAAAAAGGTCAAGTCCTTGAAGGGGTGGTCAAAAATATTACATCCTACGGCGTCTTTATGGACTTGGGAGGCGTTGACGGTTTGGTTCATATCACCGATTTATCATGGTCCAGAATTAGTCATCCTAGTGAAATCGTTGAGTTGGATGAAAAACTTAATGTGGTTATTTTGGATTTTGATGAAGACAAATCTAGAATCCAATTGGGTCTGAAACAATTGACCAAACACCCATGGGACGCCCTTGGCGAAGATGTCAAAGTTGGAGATGAAGTTGAAGGAAAAGTTGTAGTCATTGCCGATTATGGTGCATTTGTTGAAGTCGCTGAAGGCGTAGAAGGACTCATTCACGTATCTGAAATGTCATGGTCAACCCACTTAAGATCGGCTCAAGATTTTGTTAATGTTGGCGACGTCGTCAAAGCTCAGATTTTAACTCTCGACAAAGAAGACCGAAAAATGTCTTTAGGAATAAAGCAACTCAAAGCTGATCCATGGACCGATATTACATCCAAATTTCCAGTAGGTTACAAACACACCGGTATCGTAAGAAACTTTACCAATTTTGGTGTTTTTGTCGAAATGGAAGAGGGAATCGATGGTCTAATTTATATTTCAGATTTGTCTTGGACCAAAAAAATTAAACATCCAAGCGAGTTTTGTGCCGTTGGTGACGAACTGGAAGTGATTGTTCTTGAGCTCGATGTTGAAGGTCGAAAGCTTAGTTTGGGACATAAACAAACCACTGAAAATCCATGGGACAAATACGAATCCGAATTTGGATTAAATTCCAAGCACTCCGCTTCAATTTTTGAAGTTGTTGATAAAGGAGCCACCGTTCAATTCAATGACGATATTGTCGCCTTTGTTCCCTCAAGACATATGGAGAAGGAAGACGGTTCTAAACTCAAAAAAGGTGAGGAGGCCGAATTTGTGATCATAGAATTCAATAAAGAGTTCAAGCGTGTTGTTGCGTCTCACACTGCAGTGTTTAAAGCTGAAGAAGTGAAGAATGTTAAAGCAGCCGCTAAAAAAGCAGCCAAAGCTGCCTCAGAAGCCAAAACAACCCTAGGGGATGCAAACTCAGCTTTGCAAGAACTCAAAGATAAAATGAACGGAAAAGCATAAGTTCATTACATCAAAAAAAACCCTTCATTCGAAGGGTTTTTTTGTTTAAATCCATTTTATTTCAATTTGACAAAGAATTAACTTTTTTTTTAAACTATAAGAAAATGATATTCATAGATTTATGGTTTATAAATACAACCAAATAATTATGCGCATTCAACCCATACCAGAAGCATTTCAAATCCACCAGCACATCCATCAAAAAGCGTATCTAATCGATGGTGAGCTAAAAACTTGGAACGGTCCCACTTCAGAGGTTTATTCCACGATTTCCTCCACAGAATCATATGCTCCAACGCTGTTGGGATCCATACCATTACTTGAAAAAGAACAAGCGATGGAAGCTTTGGATGCGGCCTGTAGGGCCTATGACAATGGACAAGGGCTGTGGCCCACAATGAGAGTCTCAGATCGAATTGCATGCATGGAAAAATTTGTTGAACAAATGAAAACCAAGCGCGAGCAAGTCGTAAAATATTTGATGTGGGAAATCGGAAAAAATTACAAAGATTCGCAAAAAGAATTTGACCGAACGGTTGATTACATCTATGACACCATCGATGATTATAAACAACTCGATCGCAATGCGGCCAAATTTCATAAACACTCTGGGGTTTATGCCCATATCCGGCGAGGTCCACTTGGAGTCGTGTTGTGTTTGGGACCTTACAATTACCCACTAAACGAAACATTTGCTCTCTTGATACCAGCTTTAATCATGGGTAATACAACCATTTTTAAACCCGCAAAACTTGGGGTGCTATTACTCACACCACTGATGGAAGCTTTTCAAAATAGTTTTCCAAAAGGGGTTGTGAATATTCTTTTTGGTCGGGGTCGAACCTTGGCATCGCCTCTTATGGAAACCGGAAAAATAGATGTTTTGGCACTTATTGGACACAGCAATTCCGCCAACGCCTTGCAGAACGCTCACCCCAAAAAGAACAGGTTACGTATTGTTCTTGGCCTAGAGGCCAAAAATCCTGCCATAGTCTTGCCGGATGCCGATATCGATTTGGCAGTTAAGGAATGTATCGCTGGGACACTTTCGTTTAATGGTCAACGCTGTACTGCGCTTAAAATCCTCTACATTCACGAGGATGTTTTTGATACATTTAAAGAGAAATTTTGCGCACAGGTGGATACCCTGCAATTTGGCAATCCATGGGACGATGGTGCCATGCTAACCCCACTACCAGAGGTCAACAAACCCGATTACATTCAGGGTCTGATTGACGATGCCAAATCCAAAGGGGCCAAAATTCTTAACGCCAAAGGAGGCGAACGTACTGAAAATTACATTTATCCCTCTGTACTGTTTCCTGTCGATAAAACAATGGATGTGTATCACGAGGAACAATTTGGGCCTGTCATACCGATAATGACATTCAAAGACATTCAAAAACCATTGGACGATATGGCAGAATCGAGCTATGGTCAGCAGGTTAGTGTCTTTGGGAAAAACACAAAAACACTAGCACCACTTATCGATACATTGGTTAATTTGGTTTGTCGCGTCAATTTGAACAGTTCGTGCCAGCGTGGCCCAGATGTTTTCCCTTTCACAGGTCGAAAAGATTCGGCATTTAGCACTTTGAGTGTCCGGGATGCCTTGCGTTCGTTTTCCATAAGAACTTTTGTGGCGGCCAAGGATAACCCCTACAACAGCGGTATTTTAAAAGAAATGTTAGAAGAAAAACAATCGAATTTCATTAGTACAGATTACCTGCTGTAGTTGAATTTAATTTTTTTCTATTACCTTTGCGCTCGTATATGTTGAACGCATCATGAGTCAAAAAGTTTTACTGAATCACAAAGAGGTAAACATCATTCTTCACCGATTGGCTTGTCAACTCATTGAAAGACACACCGATTTTTCAAATACCATTTTGGTAGGATTACAACCCCGAGGCGTTTTTTTAGTCAACAGACTAAAAGTACTTTTGGAAACAGATTATGCCATTCACGATCTCCAAGTTGGCCAATTGGATATCACATTTTATAGAGATGATTTTAGGCGATCAGAAAAACCCCTTGCGGCCAATACCACCACGATGGATTGCATAGTGGAAGGCAAACAAATTGTTTTTGTTGACGATGTGTTATACACAGGACGAAGCATTCGAGCGGCCCTAACAGCCATTCAGTCCTATGGCCGCCCTGACAGTATTGAATTACTGATTTTGATTGATCGAAGATTTAGCAGACACCTCCCAATTCAACCCGATTATAGAGGTCGACAAGTGGATGCTATTGATGATGAAAAAGTCGTTGTAAACTGGAGTGAAACTCAAGGCGAAGACAGCGTCTATTTGATAAAACAATAACGTATGAGTACTTTAAGTGTAGATCATTTATTAGGAATTAAACAGCTAACCAAAGCCGATATTCAACTGATTTTTGAAACTGCCGATCACTTCAAAGAGGTGATTAATCGTCCCATAAAAAAAGTACCATCCCTACGCGACATAACAATTGCCAATCTGTTTTTTGAAAACTCAACACGCACCAAACTCTCCTTTGAAATTGCCCAAAAACGGCTATCAGCCGATGTGATTAATTTTTCGGCCTCGCAATCCTCCCTAAAAAAAGGAGAAACCCTAATTGATACGGTCAATAATATTTTATCCATGAAAGTGGACATGGTGGTGATGCGTCACCCCAAACCCGGAGCAGCAGAATTCTTACAGCAACATGTGGATGCTCGAATTATAAACGCGGGCGATGGTGCCCACGAACACCCCACACAAGCCCTTTTGGATGCGTATTCCATTCGCGAAAAATTTGGATCGGTAGCAGGTAAAAAAGTGGCCATTGTTGGCGATATTTTACACAGTCGAGTAGCGCTATCTAATATTTTTGCTTTAAAACTTCTCGGAGCAGAGGTTCTTGTTTGTGGACCTAAGTCATTGATTCCAAAATACATTCATGAATTAGGCGTTGCCGTAGAAACCAATCTGAAAACCGCCCTCCAATGGTGCGATGTAGCCAATATGCTTCGTGTTCAAAACGAACGTATGGATGTGCGGTATTTCCCTACTGTAAGAGAATATGCCAAACAATACGGCTTAACCAAAGCCATTTTGGATGATTTGAATAAGCCCATAGTCATCATGCACCCAGGTCCAATTAATAGAGGTGTCGAAATTACAAGCGAGGTCGCGGACTCGAAGGATGCCATCATATTAGATCAGGTGGAAAATGGGGTAGCCATCCGTATGGCTGTAACCTATTTGTTGGCTTCAAAAATTAAGGCCTAAATGATTTTCGAAATTAACTACAATATTGCAATTGTTCATCAAAACCAAAGTTCTGTTTTAAGTTTAAATAAAGAATTTGAACAAAATTTCGAATTACTTCAATCTAAACATGTAATCCTATGCCTTGATGAAACACAACAAATCAATAAGGAGTTTTTAAGCGCGATTTCTGATTTATCAAATAAATTTGAGAACAACAATCGTTCATTTGTAGTAGTATCGGCCGCATTGTCCTCGGACGATTGGCCAGAAGATATTGCGCTTGCACCCACCCAACAAGAGGCCAAGGATATTATTGAAATGGACGAAATGCAACGTGATTTAGGATTTTAAACAACATATTTTGAAATTAACCATCCTCGGCTGCTACAGTGCGACACCTCGAATTGTCGCTCACACCACCTCGCAAGTTCTCGAAACTCGAGGCCATCTATTTTTAATTGATTGTGGCGAAGGTACTCAGGTGGAACTCAGAAAACACAAAGTTAAGTTTAATCAAATCAAACACATTTTTATCTCCCATTTGCACGGCGATCATTATTTTGGTTTGATTGGTTTGATTTCGACATTTCGACTTTTAACAAGAGAAACAGATTTACACATTTATGGTCCAAAAGGCCTGAAAGACATCATCACTCTTCAGCTGAAACTTTCTAAATCTTGGACCGATTATAAACTTATTTTTCATGAATTATCGTCCACTGAATCCGAATTGATTTTTGAGGACGACAAAGTTTCGGTTTATACCATTCCGTTAGATCACAGGGTTTATACCAATGGATTTTTGTTTAAAGAAAAATCATTTGAACGTAAACTATTAATCGATAAAGCTGAAGCCAATCAAATCGATGTTGCCTATTACCGAAAGTTAAAACAAGGGGCTGATGTGATTAATAAAAATGGCGATTTAATTTCTAATACTGATGTGACAACAGATGGGCCACCAGCCAAGAGTTATGCCTTTTGTAGCGATACGGTATACAATGAAGCTATTGTTCCGATTATTCGTCACGTTGATGCGCTGTATCACGAGGCCACGTTTTTGGAGGATCACGCCGATTTGGCCCCAAAAACAAAACACTCCACAGCCAAACAAGCGGCACAAATTGCCAAACTAGCCCAGGTTGAAACACTAATCTTGGGGCATTATTCCTCTCGCTATAAAAATTTAGAAGATTTCAAAAAAGAGGCCCGCTGTATTTTTGGTTCTGTTGAATTGGCCCAAGACGGTAAAATATTTCAACTGTAGTTAGAGACTTCCAACACTTTATTCCACGCCAACACCTTTATCCCCTCGGCATAGTGCGATAAAACAGGGGGTCGATTTATAAGACTGCAAAATTCCGGTTGGTCTATGCTAATTTGAATAAACTCCAAGTGTTTTAATTTCCATGGTTCGTGATGAATATCAAATCGGAACGTTCTGTTATTTTCTTTCATAAAAAGCGCATAACGCTCTGTTAACCAACGGTCTAGCGCCGTTGTATTGAGGATGGTGTTTTTAACAGTATAATCAATGGATAAGCTGCTTGATTGGCTTTTTACATAAAATGAATTCTTGCTTCGATTCATTTTTGCATGGCGGTAGGGTAGGCCTGAAATTGTTTTGGCAATTAGACATGACAAAGCGTTATCGGCATTAATCTTTAAAAAATAAACCCCTTGTTTTCCTCCACGACGAACATATGTTCTAATGTTCACTTCTCTAAAATCAGAAACCAATGGAACTGCTGGTAGTTGTCTTGGTCTGATATTTTTCATATCGAAAGCAACGATGGATACCCAGTAGTTTCCATCAAAGTTATCCAGTTCCAAAGATTTTGGAACGTAACGCATCAATGCTCTTTTGTTAACATTGTAATGCAAAAAAAGGACATCGTTCCATTCCTGATAAAATGACCATTTGGTCTTTGGAATTGGCCATAATCTATGCTCCATTTTTGATTCTAATGCGTTTAAATCGCCTTTTATTATCATAAATATTCAAATATTCTTCGACTCAACAAGAATGTTATTCCCAGCAGGATTAAACTGTAAAACCAACGCTTTTTGGTTTTAGGTTTTTGTATTTTTTTCACAACCAGGTATATAAAATAGGAGTACAGACCAATGGTTGTGATGTCCGAAATAATGTCAATTGTTGTCATTGTTTGTTGATACGTTGACAAAAAAAATAGTCTTAATTTGTATTCGCACCTCAAACTTCCAATTCAACCCCATAGTCGGACACCTTATTAAGAAAAAAATCTGAGAAATGTAAATTTCTGGGGCAAGCAGAAGTTCAAATTTAATAAAAAAAATTAAAACCCCTCAAAGACACCCAATCCAAAAAGTGCAAAATCATATTTTACGGGGTCATTTGGGTCTAATTTCCTTAGCATCTCGTCCAATTCAAAAACCGCCTTTGCATCATTTTGTGATCGGTTTAGTAACCCTAGTTTGCGGGCAACGTTTCCCGAGTGTACATCCAATGGACAAGATAACTGAGAGGGGTGTATGCTGGGCCATAAACCAAAATCTACACCAGTGGCGTTGGAACGTACCATCCAACGTAAAAACATGTTTAAGCGTTTTGCTGCCGAATTTTTTAGAGGATCACTGATGTGTTTTTGACTCCTTTTGCTGTGTTGAATTTCAAAAAAATGAGTTTTGAATTTATGAATTGAAAATTGCAAAGAATCAGCTTGAGCGTAGCGAAAAAATGTGGCTTCCAGACCCCCATAATTGATGTAAATATGGCGGAGACTTTTCACAAATTGTACGGCGTCAATCGCATTAAATGTCCGATGTACAAACCCGTCAAAAACACCACGATCCTCCTCTTTATGATTCATAATAAAATCATAGG
>CAJXUB010000030.1 GCA_913061125.1 uncultured Flavobacteriaceae bacterium | reverse complement strand
ATCCTTTGGTCGGATTATATGCTGCCTTTATGATTGGTCTTATTACATCAATTTTTGGCGGACGACCAGGAATGATTAGTGGTGCTACGGGTGCACTTGCCGTTGTAATGGTTAGCTTGGTGGCGCAAGGAAATGCTATGGGAGACCCATCAGAGAATTTGGGACTATATTACCTTTTTCTTACCGTCATCTTGATGGGATTCATTCAAATCTTGGCAGGCCTACTAAAACTTGGAAAATTTGTTAGACTCATACCTCACCCTGTTATGATGGGCTTTGTCAACGGATTGGCCATTGTTATTTTCTTATCTCAATTGAGGATGTTCAAAAGTTCAGGTTCAGATGGGCTGGTTTGGATGCAAGCCTCTGAACTTTGGACCATGATCGGACTTGTAATGTTGACTATGGCCATCATGTTTGGTCTTCCAAAACTCACAAAAAAACTTCCCGAAGCTTTACTTGCCATTGTTGTCGTTTCAATATTAGCCATTTTTGGTAACTTAGAGGTTGCCACAGTTGGTAGTTTCATCAGAGATGGAGGTGGTGATGGACTTAGAGGAAGTCTTCCTCAATTTCAATGGGCTATTTTTCATGCCATTCCTTTTAATTTCGACACCCTGCGTTTTATTGGGCCATATGCTGTCATTTTAGCGGCCATTGGACTTATTGAATCGCTTATGACCTTAAACCTTTTAGATGAGCTGACAGAAACTCGAGGAGATTCCAACAAAGAGTGTATTGCTCAAGGAAGTGCTAATGTCATTACGGGACTGTTTGGAGGTATGGGCGGTTGCGCTATGATTGGGCAATCTATTATCAATATCAAAGGGGGTGGGAGAGGCCGTTTGTCTGGAATTGTGGCGGCCTTAGCCCTTTTAATGTTTATTCTATTTGCGTCTAATCTCATTGAACAAGTCCCCATAGCAGCATTAGTTGGGGTCATGTTTATGGTGGTTATAGGAACTTTCGCTTGGTCTAGTTTTAGGATTATAAATAAAATCCCAAAAGCCGATGTTTTTGTGTTAATTTTAGTGTCCACCGTCACTGTATTTTTTGATTTAGCCATTGCCGTGGTTTCAGGGGTTATCGTTAGTGCATTGGTGTTTTCCTGGGAAAATGCCAAACGCATTCGAGCCCGCAAACGCTTTAAAGACGATGGGACCAAAGTGTATGAAATTTGGGGCCCTTTATTTTTCGGGAGTATTTCAGCTTTTAACCAAAAATTTGACATTAAAAACGATCCTCAAACCATTGAAATTGATTTTGTGGAATCCAGAGTTTGTGATCATTCTGCCATTGAAGCCATTTTTAATTTGGTCAATAAATACAACACAGCTGGAAAGTCTGTAACACTGAAACATTTAAGTCAAGATTGTAAAGTGTTGTTGCACAAATCTAGTCCAATTTTTAAAGACGTTATTGTGGAAGCAATTGACGATCCGCGGTATCATTTAGCTGAAAACCCTGAGGCATTTACTAAAGGCCTTTCGGAATATTCGCTGTAAGTTAATTTCTGGAAACAGCAGCTGGCACCATGTTTTTGAAATCCCCTCCGTAATGAATGATTTCTCGAACAATCGATGAAGAAATAAAGGACGTTTCCACGGAGGTCAATAGAAATACGGTTTCAATACCCGCAATGTTTCGATTGGTGTGTGCTATGGCTTTTTCAAACTCAAAATCGGCTGGATTTCGAAGGCCTCTCAAAATAAATTTGGCCTCAACTGCTTTGCAAAAATCGGTGGTTAGACCGGAATAGGTCATGACCGTAATTTTGGGTTGATTTTTAAAAGTTGCTTCAATAAAAGATTGGCGTTGTTCTAATGAAAACATATAGTCTTTGGCTGAATTTTCGCCAATGGCTACGATAATTTCATCAAAAAGGGGCACCCCACGGCGGATAATATCACAATGTCCTAAAGTAATGGGGTCAAACGATCCTGGAAATACTGCACGTTTCATAGGACAAAGTTACACATTTTTAGCCATTGCCTCCAGGATGGCGTTGGTAAACAATTCCGAAAGTCTGATTCCTGCACAAGCCGCTTGCTGAGGTAAAATACTCTCCTCGGTTAGCCCAGGAACCGTATTCATTTCTAAAAAATAGGGTGTATCTCCAACAAAAATAAATTCACTTCT
Organism: uncultured Flavobacteriaceae bacterium; assembly: GCA_913061125.1. GTDB lineage: Bacteria > Bacteroidota > Bacteroidia > Flavobacteriales > Flavobacteriaceae > UBA3537. The sequence goes on along the minus strand of CAJXUB010000030.1, from coordinate 17,198 downwards.
AGAAAAACCATCCATTTTTAAAATGTTATAAATGGATTTAGCCATATTTTTGACATTATCTTCTTGAATTTTAGAAATACGAGCTGGTGTGATTTCTTCCGATTGTCCTAAATATTTGGCTTCATAATCAAAAAAATCATTCTCCGAAACAATTTCTGTAATGGGCAAAACGGTAACCTCGCCTTTATATCGCAAAACCCCAACAGATACTTCCGTTCCGTCTAAAAATGCTTCAATAATCAATTCATCGTCATGCTCAAAAGCTGTATTGATGGCTGACTGTAAGTCTTCAGCTTGATACACTTTACTGACCCCAAAACTACTTCCTGCCCGATTGGCCTTGACAAAACAAGGCAACCCCACACGATCTATTATGTCTTTACCATTGATTTTGTCTCCTTTATTGAGTGGGTAAGAAATCGCAGTAGGAATGTCATAGGCCTTTAGCACATTAAGGCAATCTCTTTTGTTAAACGTCAGGGCCGCTTGATATGAACCGCAACTGGTGTGTGGAATTTTTAGCAATTCGAAATAGGCCTGCATAAGACCGTCCTCGCCAGGCGAACCATGGATGGCATTAAATACACAGTCAAAATGAATTATTTTGTTATCTGTCGCAATGGAAAAATCGTGTAAATTAACAGGTAATTCTTCGTTAGAATCAGAGACATAAACCCATTGATTTTTACGGATATGAATTGGGAAACAATTGAATTGATCTTTAGGGAGGTGATTATGCACCACCGATCCACTTTTTAGTGAAATTTCAGATTCACTAGAAAACCCACCCATAATGATGGCAATGTTGTGTTTCATCCTTTTAATTTATGCTGTAAAAATATCAATTTTTTATAGACCTTGTTTTTATTTTGTAAACAACTGATTTTACAGCGGGTTTTGGAATACGCTTCAACTTCACTAGCATTCCAAAAATACTTCGTGCTTTTCTCCCCAAAAAAATGATTAGCTTTGTAAAAATTGTTCCCATGGATTTGATAAAATTTTTGTTTAGTAAATCTTTTTTGAGGCAACTTATATTGGCCGCAGTTGCTGTTGTTGTTTTTTCTTTTTTGCTTTTAAAATGGCTTAAATACTACACCAATCACAACGATTTTGTGGAAGTCCCAAATGTGGTGGGGCAACCTCTGGAGGAGGCGCAATCGGCGCTTCAAACCTTTGATTTAAGAACACAAGTTCAAGATTCTGCCAACTATAACCCAAACTATGCTGCGGGTGCCGTCATAGAGCAAGAGCCCTTGGCAGGATCCAAGGTTAAAACCGATCGAAAAATATATGTCATTTTAAACCCATCGGACTATCAAAAAGTTAAAATCCCGAACGTTATCCGAAAAACATTGCGGCAAGCCCAGCCCACACTTGAGGCCTTGGGGTTTCGGGTGGGACAGCTCATTTATATTGATGATATTGGAAAGGATGAGGTTATCGAACTGCGCCGCAAAGGGACCCCTGTGCGCCCTGGAGATGCGCTCAAAAAAACATCAACTATAGACCTTATTTTAGGCAACGGAAAGCGCCGCTAAATGAATACCACACACGACAACCCCGACCATACGGACTTGCACGAGCATTACAACTTTGTGGTAGACAAAGGCCAACAACCGCTTCGTATCGATAAATATTTGATGAATTTTGTGGAAAATGCCACTCGAAATAAAATTCAAGCGGCTGCCAAATCGGGTCATATTGTGGTGAATGATGTTGTGGTGAAGTCCAATTATAAAGTCAAACCAAACGATATTATTCGAGTGCTTTTTGAGCATCCACCTTATGAATATTTGTTGGTTCCAGAAAACATTCCTTTAGATATTGTCTTTGAGGATGACGATGTGTTGGTGGTCAATAAACCCGCCGGGATGGTGGTGCACCCCGGTCATGGCAATTACTCTGGAACGCTAATTAATGCCTTAACTTTTCATTTTGAAAATCTGCCCAATAATAGCAGTAATCGACCTGGATTGGTTCATCGAATTGATAAAGATACCAGTGGTCTTTTAGTAATTGCCAAAACGGAACAAGCCATGACCCATTTGTCGGCACAATTTAAAGCCAAAACCAGCACCCGATCCTATGTGGCTTTGGTGTGGGGACAAATCGCGGAGGACCAAGGAACCATTGAAGGTCACATTGGACGACATCCCAAAAACAGATTGCAAAACACCGTTTTTTTGGGCGATGAGGCCGACCGTGGAAAACCTGCAGTAACGCATTATAACGTGCTGGAACGCTTGGGCTATGTTACCCTTGTGCGTTGCAAACTTGAAACAGGCCGTACACACCAAATTCGAGTGCATATGAAGCACATTGGACACACTCTGTTTAATGACGAACGCTATGGAGGTGAGAAAATTTTAAAAGGCACCACTTTTACAAAATACAAGCAATTTGTGGACAATTGTTTTAAAATTTTGCCGCGTCAAGCCCTTCATGCTCAAACCTTAGGATTTATTCATCCCACCACAAATGCACCGATGTCATTTAGTTGCGATTTGCCCTCGGATATGACACAATGTATCGAAAAATGGCGCGCCTACACAAAGCACCAAGGTTAATTTAACTATTGATTCTATCGATGACACCATTGATTGGTTCGAATCAATAGTTTTTTAAAATCGATCGTAAGTTGCTATTTTTGTAAACACAAATGAAGCGTTATGAAAGTCGTTATTTCTCCAGCCAAATCACTAAATTATGAAAGCAAACTCCCCACGGGATTCAGTTCAAACAGTTGTTTTTTAGAAGAAGCCAAACGACTCAATGGATTGCTCAAAAAGAAATCGCCAAAAGCCCTTTCGGAATTGATGCATATTTCAGCAAAATTGGGGGCGCTTAATTTTGAACGAAATCAAAATTGGGCCTTACCTTTTACACCTCAGAACGCCCGTCAGGCCATTTACGCTTTTAACGGCGATGTGTACAGAGGACTAAATGCCTACAGCATTTCGGAAGATAAAATGGAAGTTTTACAACATACGGTTCGAATTATTTCTGGATTGTACGGATTGCTCAAACCCATGGATTTAATTCAACCCTACCGCCTAGAAATGGGAACCAAATTCCCCGTTGGAAAGCATAAAAACCTCTATGAGTTTTGGCGTCAAAAAATCACAACAGAACTTAACAACCAGATGAACGATACCGAGCTTTTGGTGAATTTGGCCAGTCAAGAGTATTTTAAGGCGATAGATGCTAAAGTGTTAAAAGCGCCTCTGGTTCATGTGGATTTTAAAGAATTTAAAAATGGACAATACAAAACGATTGCCATTTTTTCAAAATTAGCGCGGGGCCTAATGACACGCCACATCGTGGATACCAACGCACAAACTGTTGACGATCTTAAAACCTTCAATTTGGAGCGTTATGCTTTTGATGCCAATCTATCGTCAGAAAACAAACTGGTATTTACGCGCTAGGGTTTAAACCGCACTGGAATTTCAAACGAAATTTCTTCGCCAGCTTCATTGCCACTACCACCCCCAGGGTTGTTGTAAACCACAAGCACGCCTTTTTCTGAATCTCCTGGGTTAAATTTTAAGGTTGTTTGAAACATGACCGGCCCAGGTCTCATCCATTCTTCTGTGGCACTCATGATGCCCCATGTCAATTCTTGACCTTCTGAGTCGTATAATTTAATAAGACCAAGTTCTCCCTCGGACGCATACCATACTCCCATAGAGTTTATTTTGATTTCTAAAGGCGACCTTATAACATCATGTGGATTAATATTGACAGAAGGACGTAGGGGTTTTGTGGTTTTGCAACCTAACAATGTTAGGATTATTGAGAAGACATAGTTTTTGTAATTCATGATAAAATAATTTGGGTTTAAAACAAACCTAAATAAACTATCCCAAAATACCTCTTACAAAATCATCAATTTTTTGGACTCCTTTGTTGGTCAAATGGTTTATAAAAGCACTTCCAATTATGGCTCCTTTGGTATGGGCGGTGGCCTGTTCAAAGTTGTTTTTATTTGAAATTCCAAACCCAACAATTTGAGGGTTTTTTAATTTCATTCTTTCAATTCGTTTAAAATAATTTTGTTGAATGTCTCCAAAACCGCCTTGTGCCCCGGTGGTACTAGCACTACTCACCATATAAATAAAACCATCAGAAATGGAATCCATATACCGAATACGCGCCTCGGATGTTTGTGGTGTAATCAAAAAAATATTCAACAATCCGTGTTGATCAAACAAGGTTTTATATTCCTCGTGATAGACCTCTGCAGGAAGGTCGGGTATGATAAATCCATCGATACCAATTGCTTCACATTTTTGGCAAAAAGCCGCTACGCCATATTGCAACATCGGATTAAAATAGCCCATAATTATGAGTGGGATTGATACCGATTTTCGGATGTCTTTTAATTGATCAAACAATAATTCGGTGTGCATGCCGTTGTTCAGGGCTCGAGTGGAACTGTCCTGAATGGTTGGTCCGTCGGCCAGAGGGTCACTAAAGGGGAGTCCAATTTCAATCATGTCTACACCGCTGTTTTCCAACCGCTGAATAATTTCAACCGTATCATTTAGTGCGGGGTAACCGGCAGAAAAGTAAATGGATAATAGTTTTTTATTTTCTTTTAATTTGGCTTGAATTCTATTCATCGACATCATAATTTAAAATAATCTATATACGTATTAAGGTCTTTGTCGCCCCGTCCCGAGAGGCACACTACCACAATGTCGTCAGGGTTAAACGTTTTGGTCTCAAAAATGGCAAAGGCGTGGGCCGTTTCTATGGCAGGAATGATGCCCTCCAATTGGGATAATGTTAGCCCTGCGGTCATGGCCTCATCGTCGGTTACTGGAATAAATTGTGCTCTTTTGGTGGTGTATAAGTGGGCGTGCATTGGACCAACACCAGGGTAATCCAGCCCTGCAGAAATGGAGTAGGGTTCTGTAATTTGACCGTCTTTGGTTTGCATTAAAAGTGTCTTGCTTCCGTGGATAATGCCTTCTTTCCCAAGGATTGAGGTCGCAGCACTTTGACCTGTATCAACTCCTTTTCCTGCGGCCTCAACTGCAATCAGTCCCACGCGCTCATCATCCAAAAAATGATAATATGCTCCAGCAGCATTACTACCGCCTCCCACACAGGCCACCACATAATCGGGGCTTGAAGTGCCTTCTACCGCGTTCAATTGCCATTTTATTTCGTCTGAAACTACCGATTGAAACCGCGATACCATGTCGGGGTAGGGATGAGGTCCAACAGCACTTCCAATAATATAATGGGTATTTTCTGGGTTATTGATCCAATCGCGAATGGCCTCATTGGTGGCATCTTTAAGAGTTTTACTTCCAGAAGTTGCTGGTCTAACTTCGGCCCCCAGCATTTTCATTCGAGCTACGTTTGGTGCTTGGCGTGCAATGTCAATCTCTCCCATATAAACAATGCATTCCAATCCTGCCAATGCACACACCGTGGCGGTGGCTACACCGTGCTGCCCCGCCCCTGTTTCTGCAATAATTCGAGTTTTTCCTAGTCGTTTGGCCATCAATATTTGACCGATGGTGTTGTTGACTTTATGGGCGCCAGTGTGGCATAAATCTTCTCGTTTAAAATAAATTTTTGTCTTATATTTTTCTGAAAAACGTTTGGCAAAATACAGCGGAGTTGGTCGCCCCACGTAGTGTTTTAGCAGTTGGTCAAATTCGGCTTTGAAATCAGATTCTGACATAATTTTCAAATATTGTTGCCGTAATTCCTCAATGTTTGGATAAAGCATTTCGGGAATAAATGCGCCTCCAAATTGGCCGTAATACCCTTTGTCGTTAACGTGATAGCTCATAATGTTTCAATAAATTGTTTCAGTTTAATATCGTCTTTCAAGGCAGGTTTTAGTTCAAATTTACTATTCACATCGAGGGCATGGCAGTGAGTCGAAATGGGGCTGGATTTAAAACGCTCCAGGGCTTCTCTGGTATCTAACCCAATGCCGCCACTCAAAAAATAAGGAACATTCGACTTGTAGTGCTGCAAAATATTCCAGTCAAAACAATACCCATTTCCTCCTGGATTTGCCCCTTTTGTGTCAAATAAAAAATAATCCACATACGGTTCAAAGGGCGAGAGTTGAGTGAAATTAAACGTCTTTTCAACAGAAAATACTTTTATGACTTCTACACCTTCATTTTGAATTTTCTGACAAAATTCTGAATTTTCTTGGCCATGCAATTGAACGGCTTGTAAATTGTAGTTATGAATATGTTTTTTTATGGTATCTAAAGATGAATTAACAAAAACGCCTACTTTTTTAATGCCATCGGGTAAATTAGGAATGGCATCAGAAACATACCGCAGCGATTTATCGTAAAAAATAAACCCCATATAATCTGGTTTGAGCGCAGCGACTTTCAAAATATTGTCTTGATATTTCATACCGCAGATTTTCAATTTCATGCCTCTAGAGTTTTGATGAATTCAGCCGCACTAAGGCCGGGCTTTTTGGTTTTCATAAAAGTTTCTCCAATCAAAAAACCCTGAAAACCAAAGGGTTGCAACGATTTTATGGCCTCTGTTGAGCTGATACCACTTTCGGAAACTTTTACAAAATCGTCTGGAATAAGGGTACTCAAATCTTTGCTGTGTTTGATATCGACTTCAAATGTTTTAAGATTTCGATTATTTACCCCAATCATATCTAAACTGGGCATAAGGGCTTTGTTTAATTCATTTTCGTTGTGAATTTCCAAAAGAACTTCCAGATCTAATTGTTTTGCAAGAACAGAGAGTGTTTTAATTTCCTTGCGAGTGAGCGAAGCAGCAATGAGTAAAATTACATCAGCGCCGTAGGATTTGGCTTCAAAAATTTGGTAGGGGTCAATAATGAAATCTTTTCTTAAAAGCGGCAATTGACAACTGGCTCTTGCCAGCATTAAATCCTCAATGGTGCCTCCAAAATATTTCGTATCGGTAAGAATTGACATTCCGCATACCCCAGCTGTTTCGTACCCCTTTGCAACGTCTTTTACATTTAAATTTTGATTTATGATTGCTTTGGAGGGGGAACGCCTTTTGTGTTCTGCAATTATTCCAGATTTACGCTGCATCAAGCGGTTTTTTAATGAGTTTTTAGGTCTGTTAAAAAGTACAGATTGTTCCAGTTGGTGTATGGGAATGATTGATTTTTTCAGATCAATCTCCTCTATTTTATCGGCAATAATTTGTTCCAGTATGGTCATCTTAAATGGCAATTAATTGGGTTAAACACGATTTGGCACGACCGCTCAGCAAACTCTCTTTAGCTTCTTGAAATCCTTCCTGATGAGACAATTGTTTTGCAGTAGCAATGGCCAATCCTGCATTGGCACAAACCACATTATTTTGTGCCTCGGTACCTTCTCCACAAATGATGGTTTTAAAAATTGATGTCGCTTCTTCTATGGTATTTCCGCCAAAAATGGCCTCCGGAACAGTGGCTTCTAAACCCAAATCTTCTGGGGAAAATAACAACTCCGATTGATTTGTGGTTATTTTGGCACGGTTGGTTAAAGACAACTCGTCGTAGCCGCCCAAATCATAAACAATGCTGTAATGTTTCTCGGTTTTTTGGTACAAATAATTATATAGACGTAATAATTCTAAATTAAACACACCAACCATTTGGTGGTTTGGAAATGCCGGATTGACCATGGGTCCCAGCATGTTAAAAAATGTTTTGATGCCCAAAGCTTTTCTTATGGGAGCGACATTTTTCATGGCCGGATGAAACAAAGGCGCATGAAGGACGCAAATATTAGCCGTTTCCATGGCCCGAACCAAATGCTCTTTTTCATTTGAAAACTTGACCCCAAGTGCTTCCAAAACATTGGAAGATCCGCACGCCGATGAGACCCCATAGTTGCCGTGTTTGGCAACCGAAACGCCAGCCCCAGCTGTCACAAAAGAGGCTAAAGTTGAGATGTTAAATGTGTTTTTTCCATCGCCACCAGTGCCACACAAGTCGATGGGGTTGTAGTCCTTTAAATCTATAGCAATGCAAAGTTCCAGCAGTGCATCACGAAACCCTTGAAGTTCTTCTACAGTAATGCTTCTCATCATATAAACCGTTAGAAAAGAGGCGATTTGTGCCTGATTGTAATCTCCTTTTGAGATGCTAATCAGTATTTGTTTCGCTTCGGTTGCGCTTATACTTTCGTGGTTAATTAATCGGTTTAACAGTGCTTTCATGGGTTATGAATTAATCCAGTTTTTTAACATGGTTTTTCCATCCGGAGTCAATACTGACTCTGGGTGAAATTGAACTCCTCTAACATCAAATTTCTTGTGACGGATGGCCATAATTTGGCCGTTATCGTCCAAGCAGGTCACTTCCAAACTGTCTGGAACCTCATCGACCACCCAAGAGTGGTAGCGCCCCACTTCGATAACAGAATCTAATCCTTTAAACAATACTTCATCAGGGGTGATAATTTTTACTCGGGTTTGAATCCCATGGAATACCGTTTCAAGGTTCGTTAAACGTGCCCCAAAAACCTCGCCAATGGCTTGCATGCCCAAGCACACGCCTAACATACTTTTGGTGGGACTGTACGTTTCAATAATTGGTTTTAAAAGCCCTGCTTCTTCTGGGATACCAGGGCCAGGGGAAAGGACAATTTTTTCGAATGGCGCCACGTCGTTAAGTTCCAATTGGTCGTTTCGGATGACTGTAACTTGGCAATCCAAATCTTCCAAATAATGCACCAAATTGTAGGTGAAACTATCGTAATTATCAATGACTAAAATATCTTTCATGCTATATGGTTTCTGCAAGTTTTATGGCCTTTGTGAGAGCTCCAAGCTTGTTGTACACTTCTTGTAATTCGTTGTTGGGATCGGATTTAGAAACGATTCCAGCACCTGCCTGCCAGTGCAATTGTTGGTTTTGACTTAAGAAAGTTCGAATCATAATGGCGTGGTTGTAATTTCCTTTAAAATCCATAAATCCAATAGCGCCGCCGTAAAATCCACGGCTTGTTTTTTCATAAGTTTCTATAAGCTCCATGGCTTTGTATTTTGGTGCACCAGAAAGGGTTCCGGCGGGAAAAGTGTCTGCAACAATTTGAATGGTGGGCACCTGTGGTCTTACCTGTCCAACAACTTTACTAACGAGGTGAATCACATGGGAGAAAAACTGAATTTCTTTGTAATTTTCGACTGAAACTTCATTGCAATGACGACTGAGGTCGTTTCTGGCCAAATCTACTAACATGACGTGCTCGCTAGTTTCTTTGTCATCTATAGATAATTTCTGGGCCAATTCGGAATCTTTCATATCATCGCCCGTTCGGGCAAAGGTTCCCGCAATGGGGTGAATTTCGGCTTTTCTGTTGTGGACCACCAGTTGTGCTTCTGGCGAACTTCCAAAAATTTTAAAATCGCCATAATCAAAATAAAACAGATAGGGGGATGGGTTGATGCTACGCAAAGCTCTGTAAACATTAAAATCATCACCTTTAAAATGCTGTTGAAATTTTCTCGATAGAACCAATTGGAATACATCGCCTCTTTGGCAGTGTTGTTTTGCGGTATTGACATGAGATTTAAATTCTGCATCAGTTAAATTGGATTCAATTTCACCCGTAGTTTCAAAGTTATAAACCGCAAAACGATCCATGGTAATCGTGTGGTGAATTTCTTCGATGTTACTTTCATTATTATTGTAACAATGTGAAAAAATATAAGCTTCATTTTTAAAATGATTAATAGCGATAATATTTTGAAATACAGCATATTGAATTTCAGGAATTTCCACAGAATTTTCCTTTTTGGAAATATTAATACTCTCGAAATACGAAACGGCATCGTAGGCAGTATAGCCAAAAAGGCCGTTGTTTATGAATTTAAATTCCGTCTTGTTTTGAGTATGAAATTGTTTGGTAAAGGTATTCAACTCTGCAACAACATCGTTGTTGTTTATGTTGTAGCGTTCTTTTTTAGAATCGGGGTAGGTTTTGGTCAAGGTATTTCCCTGGATTTTGATGGTGGCTATAGGGTTGCAACAGATGTACGAAAAACTGTTGTCATTACCGTGGTAGTCGCTACTTTCCAACAATAAGCTGTTGGGGAATTTATCCCTTATCTTTAAATAAACACTGACTGGCGAAAGCGTGTCTGCCAATATTTTTTTGTAGTGGGTCTTTAAATTGTATTGTTTTGCCATGATAAAAAAAAGGCCTGTCGTGAAGACAAGCCTTAGTATTTTTAACACATGAGGGGTTTCACGACATTAGATATCGAGTTTTCCACCACCATGTATTTTGTTTTTTGTTATTCATTTGTGGTTCAAATATAAACAGCTTTTTTTAGTCTGCCAATATTTTTTCATTAAAATGACAAATTTACTTTTAAATCAAATTCGTCGTAAATGGCACGATCTTTTAACCCATCAAAAAAGCTGGCAGATCCGTACTTAATGTCAAATTTTGTTCGGTCAATTTTTAAGTTTGCAACCGCCGATTTTTCAGAAACGGTCATGTTAAATTTGATTTTATTGGTGATGCCTTTGATGGTTAAATCGCCCTCAATGGTGTGGTTGGTCCCATTGGGTTTTACGGAAGTAAAAACCAAGGTGGCAGTTTTGTGTTTATCAACACCAAAAAAATCATCGGCCTTGAGGTGACCGTCTAATTTGTTTTTGTAATCGCCCTGCAAATCGGTCGTGTTAATGGTGGTCATATCCATAGTGAATTTCCCTCCAACCAGCTCTGAATTGTTGTATATCAACGCGCCTTGTTTTAGCATGATGGTCCCTTCGTGTTGTCCTGTAACTTTGTAACCGGTCCATTGAACAACGCTGTCGGCAACGTTAACTTCTTTTACGGTTTCCGTGGTGAACGCCGCAAATGTTAGGGATAAAAATGCGATCGCTAAAAATTTAATTGATTTCATAAAGATTATTTTTTTTACATTACAAAAATGTAAAATTATTCGTGAAAAATCGTAGATTAGACTATAATTTTTTGTTAATTTAAACCGTGAATTTACGTCTATTTTTTTTGTCAATGGTGCTCTTTGTGGGATGTTCGAGCTCTTCCAATGAATTGGAAATATATGATTTTCAGGGAGTTAAGAAATTTTTAGAACCCAATGGGAACAAAACTACAGTGGTGAATTTTTGGGCCACCTGGTGTGCCCCCTGCGTCAAGGAATTGCCTTATTTTGAAACCATTCGCACTCAATATCCAGATGAGATTGATGTTCTTCTTATCAGTTTGGATTTTCCCAACCAAATAGAGACCAAACTCAAACCTTTTTTAAAAGACAAACAATTAAAATCAAAAGTTGTCGTTTTGGATGATGTAGACATGAACGCATGGATTCCTCAAATTGACCCCAACTGGGATGGTGCCATTCCTGTCACACTTATTTTTAACGAAAAAAAACGTCAATTTTACCCCCAGTCCTTCACTTACGAACAACTGGTTATTGAAATTGAACACTTCATAAACTAAATTAAGTCACCATGAAAAAAATCATCCTTCTAAATTTAATGCTAATAGCGATGTCCCTCAACGCCCAAAAGGGGTACGACATTGGCGATACCGCCACAGATTTTAAACTTGAAAACATTGACAATACCTTTGTGTCCTTATCCGATTTTGAAAACGCAAAAGGGTTTATTGTTATTTTTACTTGCAACACCTGCCCTTATGCCGTTGCCTACGAAGATCGAATTGAAGAATTAAATAAAAAATACGCACCGAAAGGCTATCCAGTTATCGCTGTAATGCCCAACAATACGGATATCAAACCTGGAGATTCGCTGGAAGCCATGAAAGAACGCGCCAAGGAACGCGGGTTTACTTTTCCCTATTTAATTGATAAAAATCAAGACATTTTCCCTCAATATGGAGCCAAAAAAACGCCTCATGTGTATGTTTTAGCAAAAGAAAACAACCGTAATATTGTAAAGTATATTGGTGCAATTGATGACAATTATAAAGACGCCAGTTTGGTAAAAACCAAATATGTTGAGGATGCTGTTAATGCGTTATTATCCAATCAAAACATCCCAAATACCAAAACAAGAGCGATTGGATGTTCAATTAAGATATAAATGTAACATGAATTCGTCTCAATCGTCATTATGTTTAAGAAAATAAAAAAACCGTAGAAAATGAATAATCTCACCCAGGATGAGTGGTCTAACCTTTTAGGCAACACACCCAACGCCGTTACCTTAGATGTTCGTACTGAATTAGAAGTTGAAGAAGGAAAAATTCCAGGTGCCATCAACATAGATATTTACGATACTCAAAACTTCGTGAACGAATTGAAACAAATGGACAAAAAACAGCATTACTTTGTTTATTGTAAAGCGGGTGGACGAAGTGCTCAGGCCTGTGCTGTAATGCAACAAATGGGATTTGAACACACGCACAACCTCGAAGGGGGCTTTAGCCACTGGACTGGAGAGGTTGAGCTTTAAAACCACAGCTATGAAACATCTATTTTTCACACTTTGTTGTAGTTTATCCCTGTTGTTCTTTCAGTGCCAAGAAAAAAAATCTTTAGAAATGAAATTAATTTCAGTGGAGGAGATGCAGGAGTTATCCAAACTTGAGGGCGTCCAGTTGGTGGATGTTAGAACCCCATCAGAATACAACGATGGACATATAGCCAAATCTCAAAACATAGATTTTTGGAGTCCAGAATTTAATCAAAACATTGATGGATTGGATAAATCAAAACCAGTCATTGTGTATTGTAAATCCGGTGGGAGAAGTGCCAAATGTGCCGCCAAGCTAAAGGAAAAGGGTTTTAAGAAAATCTACGATTTGGATGGAGGATTTTTAAAATGGATTTTTGAGGGAATGCCAGTAGTAAAATAATTCTAGCGCCACAAAGGACTTGGGTATTGTCCAGCATCGCTCAGTTGTTTAAGTCTTTCAACAGCCTTGTGTTTGTCCTCATAATATGTGACCCCAAACCACTCACTCTCCGCATTGATGACCTCTACGCCAATTCTCTTGTTTAGCATCATCTCTTGAGCTACAAATGGAAGATAAATTTCACTTTTTTCATGATTTTCGGGCACAGCCAGAAAATCTGCAAAATACTGCTCAATGTAATTGAAAATTTTGGGGGTACAAATCCAGAAATTCATTGAAACGGTAGCATCTGGGTCAAGCTCTGTGCCAGACTCCTGATCTATTATCTTTCCGTTGATTTCAGAAATTTTTGTTCTTTCAACAATACTTTTAAGGGTTTTTTGTGTTGTAGTACACACCCCCCTTGAAACGGATCCGTGTGCTGAAAGCGTCTCTTTTAGACGGTATCCTACAATGGCAAAGGTATTGTTGTTTTGCAATGTTTTCATAAAATGAGCCGCACCGTGGAATGCGTTTTGCCCGTAATAATCGTCGGCATTAATGATAACAAATGCAGACTTGATGACATGTCTAGCTGTCCAAACCGCATGGGCGGTCCCCCACGGCTTTTCACGTGTTTCAACCGCGTTGCAACCGTTTGGAATGTCGTTAATACTTTGGACTAATACATCCAATTTCACGGAAGGTTTCAATCGATTGGATAAATGCTCTTTTAAGAAGTTTTTATTCGCCTCTTTTGTGATTACAACAATGTGGTTGAACCCGTTGCTGATGGCATCAAAAATGCTAAATTCCATTAAAAATTCGCCTTGGGGACCAAGATCGTCAAATTGTTTGAGTTTTCCGTATCGGCTGCCACTGCCAGCAGCCATTAGTAGTAAGGTCATAATACCGCGTTAGTGTTTGCGAAAATAATATTTTTCAGTAAATCATTCGTTATAATGTATTAAATTTGACACAACCAAATTAACTATAGATGTTTATTCGCCAACGCGCTTTTGAGCTTTTTTTTGGGTGTTTTTTAGCAGTTCAACTTCTTTCAGCTCAAGTCCCAGAATACTATGCTTCTGTCAATTTTGAGTCGCAGGGTACGGACTTGCAGGCACAACTTTCAAACCTTATTAGTGCTACTCATACCACATTTATCCCATACACCTCCAGTTCTACAGATACATGGGACATTTTGAGGATTAGCGATTTGGAGTTTAATAATTCCAGTAATGTTTTGCTGATTTATGGACATAATGATACGGATGGTGTTTTTTCAACAGACCGTACAAGAGATAAATTTGACACCTGCCATTCTAGTTCGTGTGTGGGGTTGTGGAACAGAGAACATGTTTTTGCAAAGTCGTTGGCCAATCCAAGTTTAACCACCAATGAACCAGGTCCTGGAACAGATGTTCATAACTTACGGGCAGCAGACTCTCAGAAAAATTCGCAAAGAAGCAATCGCCTGTTTATTGACAGTTCTGGCAATTCCAAAGTCCTTGGAGAATATTTTTATCCGGGCGACGAATGGAAAGGCGATGTGGCTCGCATCATCATGTACATGTATTTAAGATATCCCACACAGTGCGAAGCTGTTAATTCTGCAGCGGGCCCTATAACCTATGCGGTTAATGACGACATGCCCGACGTTTTTTTAGAATGGAATCAGGAGGATCCCGTATCCAATCTGGAGCTCACTCGAAACGATGTCATTTTTTCTTACCAAGGGAACCGTAACCCCTTCATAGATAACCCTTTTTTAGCTACCATGATTTGGGGAGGTCCGGAAGCTGAAGAATCCTGGGGGGGGCTATCTAACGGCATCCCAAACAACGGCCCTAAATTCTCAATGGCCGTTTCTTTTGGATTTATAGAGATTTTTGGCTTGAACTCTGAGCCTCATAAAATTACCGTTTTTAATCTCTTAGGGCAGCAACTGACACAAAACGAAAAAACAAATCGAGTTGATATTTCTAAACTCAACCCTGGAATTTATGTGACTCGAATTGAACAATCTGGCCGGCATATACTCATCAAGTTTGTTGTCCAATAGTTTTTCTGAATTTGGTTCATTACAATGTACCATATATGTATCTTTTTTTTGATTTTTAACATCTAATTTTGTGCATAGTTATATTTAAATAATGAAACATATTTTTTTAATACTTTTCTTTTCATTTGTGAACATACTAAAAGCACAAACTATATTTACAGTTGAATATGCCAGTAAAGCTGATATCAAAGTTTTTGTGGCTGAATATGAAAGTCAAGCTGACTTAAAGGTGTTCAAAGTGGATTACAGTAGTCAAGCCAAAGGGAATAAAGGGTTGTGGTATTTCACTGATTATCAAAGCCGGGCAGAGAAAAGTATATATTTTGTGGATTACAAAAGTCAGGCGGATTTGATTATTTATTTTGTGGATTACAGAAGTCAAGCAGGATGGCGGAAGAAAACGAAAAAACACATCTTATACTAAAGCAGATGTTTCAGAAAGTTTAATTATTATGCCTTAAAAAAAAATGTTACATTTATATGTTTAAAATTTCTTTTAATGAGATTAAACAATTTTTCAAAGATTATCCAATTTAATTAAACCATGATGAAAAAGTATTTACCATTTTTTGCCTTTTTAATTTCATATTTTTCATTTGGTCAAAATTATGTTGAAAACGGTCAAAGTTATGAATATAACATTGATAATATAGCAATTAACCATGTATATCAGGAAGGTTCAATTATCAGCCCAGATTTAAACAAGGTTACTTTTGCTGAACAAAGTGGAGCTTTTCCAAATTTTATTTTCACTGACACATACGGTTATGGCACTGGTCAAGACGTGCCATCTGCATGGTCTATTATTGAAAGTTCTGTAACTGTCAGTTCTGGCGCATCATATGATTATGCATCCAATCAATTAACTTATGATGGAAATTGTAATGAAGAAATTACGCTAAAGGTTGATATTGATACTGATGGCGATGGCTCTGCTGATATTTCAAATGTAAGGATCAGATATCAAATCATTTGTGATTTTACTCTAGTTCAATCCTATTTAAACTCTTGTACCAATACATATGTTATTCAGATGAATGAAGTTGCTCTTCCTTCCTCATCTAATTTAACAGGAGATGCCAGATATCCTTGTAGAGATTATGAGCTTTTTTTATATACCGCAAATAATTATCAAAGTGATGGTAGTGGTGTTTTGTATGGCGGTAGTAGTATAATATCAAATAACGGACAATTTGATTTGTCAGATTTACCAGTTGGGAATTATGTTTATTATGTTGAAAATCAATGCGATCAAACTTTTCCTGATCCTAACAATCCCGATGTTTTTCCAGCTACATTTTCGATTGCAGAGGGTTATAATTTTGGTTCAAATGTGGTATTTACAGGTTTTGAGTGTTACGAAGATGAAGAAAGCATTGTTGACATCACTTTGACAAGTGTTGCCTACCCTCTTGACTCATGGTCTTTGACTGACTCAAATGGAAATATTGTATACAGCAACGAAATTACAGACTTGGACAATGACAACAGTATCAATTTTGTCACTGATGGACAATTCTCAACAGGATTCAGTATCGAAACAATATCAATTACAATTACCGGGTTGGACCCTGGGGAGTATACACTTAATTTTATCGATAGTTTAGGCTGTGATGAAGAAAATACGTTTAAAGTGCTTAGGCCAAATAATCCTTTAACTGCTGAAGAAACAATATTCAATGTTACTTGCCCCTCTGGACAAGATGGTGCAGTTCAATTTGATTTAAGTGGTGGTTGGTCCGAGCCCTTTACGGAAAATCCATTTTATCCAGACACCGGAGATAATCCAATATGGGGTGATTATCAGAATTACTCACTTATTAATGTTGATACCGGTCAGACCTACGAATATATATTCTTTTCTTTTGAGCAAGATTATTACAGCATATTCTACAATCAATTACCAGCAGGTAATTATGTGTTCACTTACGATGAGATAGTAGCAAATAACGCACTTGATGAGGATGTGATTTATTCATGTTCAAATACAGTTGAATTTGAAATTACTCAACCCGATGAATTTGTTATTCAGTCTGAACTTACTAATGATGCTCAGTGTAATGACGAACCCTCTGGGTCAATAGATATTTTATGTGTTACTGGTGGAACCGCTCAAGACCCAGATAACAATAATTGTTTTGATTACTCATATAGTTGGGTTGCTTCAAACGGAGGTGTTGTACCCGCTGGTCAAGACTACTTTCAAGATTTAACAGGTTTAATGGCAGGGACCTACACCGTAACTATTACAGACGATGAAGGCTGTACATATTCAGAATCTTTTGAAATTGATGAACCAGATCCGTTAACCA
>CAJXUB010000029.1 GCA_913061125.1 uncultured Flavobacteriaceae bacterium | reverse complement strand
ATTTTCTGCAGGAAATGTATTTTCAAAATTTGGAAGTGATTGGAGTTTTGAACCCTCGCTGTTATTTTCATACAAAGACGCTACCGAGGAATCGTTTATCGATATTAACTTCAAAGCATACCGAGGCTTTGATTTTGGAAACGTATATGCAGGGATTTCTTACCGCCGAAGTTTTGATGGGGCTCAATACACCAATGGGAATTCCATCAGCAGTCAAAAACTTCAATATATTACCCCTTTGGTTGGAATAGAATACAACAATTTTATGTTTGCCTACACCTACTCCTATCAAGCCAATTCCATAGTGCTTGACAATGGGGGTTACCATCAATTGACATTAGGATTCAATTTTGGATGTCGAAAAGAAAAATACGACTGCGAATGCCCAAGTGTGAACTAACACACTACGGCATTTGAATTATTTTAGACGTCTCACAATCCAATATACTGGCCATCACGTCCTTTGCTCCGCTGGAAAAAAATTCATAAAACGCCGCTTCCCTAGAGGTGTTTAGGATTGTATTCTGATCGAGAATCGCTTTGGTTTGACGAGCAACAGCGGCTCCAGAATCGATTATTCTAACCTCATTTGGAAGGAGTTTCTTCAAAATAGGCGTTAAAAAATGATAGTGGGTACACCCCAGAACCAAGCAATCAATTTGCTGTTCAAGCATCGGATTCAAAAAATTCAAAAGCAAATGTTTCATCTCATCAGAATATAATTTTCCAGCTTCAATAAGCTCCACAATTCCCTCCCCTACTTGCTCAACAACCGTTATGTGCTGCGCATAACGTTCCGATGTTTTATGAAACAATGAACTGCTTAAAGTTCCTTTAGTGGCTAAAATCCCAATAGTATTATTGGTTGATGTTAGAGCCGCTGGCTTTATGGCGGGTTCGATTCCAATGAACGGCACGTCGTAGTGATTTCTTAGATATGAAATGGCATTTGTCGTGGCGGTATTGCACGCAACAACGATAAGTTTGGCACCCTTATCAATCAACCACTCCGTGTTGATAATGGCTCTATTGAGGATAAATTCTTTTCCTTTTGGACCATAAGGCGCATATTTTGAATCTGAAATATATAGCGTAGATTCGGTTGGTAAAAGGGCATTAATTTCTTTCCAAATGGAAAGACCGCCAGCGCCAGAATCAAAGATACCAATTGGGTTTGTACTCATGATTCTACAAAAATAAAAAAGCTACTCACATGGAGTAGCTTTTAACTGTGTATTTTAAAAGGATTGTTTTAAAATCCCAACTCAGCTTTCACATCTGCCAAAAGATCTTTACCATTGGCCATAATAACGCCTTGCCCCTGAGAAGAATCCAAAATATAATCAAAACCTTGTGCATTTCCGACCGCCAAAATAGCATTTTTTGCTTTTTCAGTAATGGGTTTCAATAATTCCAATTCTTTCTTTTGCAAATCCTGCTGAGCCTGAGCTTGGTACTGACGAATGCTTTGCTCCATGCTTTGAACTTCTTGCAAACGCTTTCCATTTTCTTCATCGGTTTTGGTTGAAGATTCGGCATCGTACTGCTTAATTTTATTTTGAAGCTCAGTAGCCATAGCTTGGATATCAGTTTCGTAAGTTTTAGCTAATTTTTCAAGTTCCGATTTGGCACTTTTCATTTCGGGCATAGATTCAACCAATTCTTGTGTATTGATATGAGCTACTTTAGATTGTGCTTGGGCATAAAAACTGCTTGCAAAAATAAATGCTGCTATAAGTAGTAATTGTTTAAAATGTTTCATTTTATAAATATAAATTAAGTTTTACTTTCGGTTATTTTTTATACTGTCTCGTTTGCGTTTTAAAGCTTCCAGTCTTGCTTTTCGTTCCGCTAAAATACGCTTTTTCTTTTCTTCTAGAGCTTTTAAACGCTCTTCTTTAGGACTAAGTTTTTTCTCTTTTTTATTTTGGTCTTTAGACTGCCCTCCATCCGTTTTATTTTCGTCCGTTTTTGGGGCCTCAGATTCGGCTTTACTAACATCGAGGTCTTTATTTTTTCGCTCTGAAGCTTTGCGGGCTTTGTCGGCTTTAGCTTTTTCTCTGGCCTCCTGAATTTTTCGCTTTTTTTCCTCAATTTCTTTTCGTCGAGCAGCTTTTTTAGCGTCCATTTCCTCCTTGCGTTTGGCGATTGCTTCTGCGCGTTTGGCATTGCGCTCGTCAATGAGTTTTTGGCGCTCGTCTTTGTCAGAATCAACGCTCACAATATTGTCCTCTTTTTCGGCGGCTCTGCGCTCTTTTTTACTTTTAGCTTGCTCCCGATTGGCACTTCGATTGATGGTTCGCAACACTTGCTCGCTAATGTCGTAACGATCGGCAGAGTAAAGCATAACAACATCAGCAGATTTATCAAAAATAAAATCGAATTTTTTGGCACTAGCAATTTCTTGTACTGCTGCAAAAATCTGGTCTTGTATCGGTTGGATGAGTTGTTTTTTTTGAATCATTAAATCGCCAGAAGGGCCGAAGCGCTTTTGTTGGTAATCCAAAATGTCATTTTCAATAATCTGAAGATCTTCTTCCCGTTCCTTTATCAGTTCATCGGTCAGTAAAACGCGCTCTGTGTTGAGTTGTGTTTTAAGGTTATCCAACTCGGCATAGCGTCGCTCAACATCCGTTTTCCATTGTTGAACTTTAGCATCCAATTGGCTTTGAGCCGTTTGATATTCGGTAACGTTTTCTAGTATGTATTCCGTATCGATGTAAGCAATTCGTGCACCACGTTGTGCATTGCTGCTTGCAAACGCGCAAAGAAGAACTGTAAGAACGGCGGCCTTTCGGTTTAAAAATTTCAATAAAATGGTATCAATAAAATTCATTACGTTGTTGTAGGTTTAACGTTATCATAAGGGCTGTTCAAATTAACGAAATTAATTTTAAAATATTATACATTCATTGTTTCTATTGAAATTACCGTGCCAAAATTTAAAATTGTTGACCTAAGATAAAATGCGTTTCCCAACCATTTTTTCGTGTTTCTCCTGGGACAGGGTCAAATCCATGTCCAAAATCTATTCCCAGTAAGCCAAATGCTGGCATGAATAATCGTATTCCCAAACCTGCAGAGCGGTTGATATTAAAGGGGTTAAACTCTTTGAAACTGTTGTAAGAAGCCCCACCTTCCAAAAAGGCCAGTGCGAAAATCTTGGTTTGTCCCTTTAGGGTTATAGGGTGTCTCAATTCTAATGAAAATTTATTATAAATACTACCTCCGTCTTGACTTGAAAGGGTTTGATTAGGATACCCTCGTAAGGCAATGGCCTCCCGACCGTCCAATCGGTAGGTTGTCATACCGTCACCACCCAAAAAGAAGCGCTCAAAAGGTATAATTCCTCTGTCGTTATTATATGCGCCCAAAAATCCGAATTCGAATCGTGGACGTAAAATGAGTTTTCCTTTAATTCTAGTGTACCAATCGCCAGAGAATTTAATTTTGTAAAACTCCAACCATTTGTAACGTTCTTGGTCAATCTCACTGATTCTTTCGTTGGCCTCATTTCTTTCAGCAATATCGTCGTCATCTGTACTATTGCTTAGCTCCCTGATGCGCTCTACAGTTTCATCCCGTTCGGTTTTCAAGGCAGAATAATCGACCCCATTTACAGCGGAATATGGGAATGTGAATTTTGCCGAAAGACTAAAATTAGACCCGCCTTCTGGGTAGATGGGGTCGTTGTAAGTGTTGTTTCGACTTAAACCAATGGTGTAGGCCAAATTATTGGCACTACCATCACCAAAGGTAAATAACCCTGTGTTATAGTTATTTAGATCGTAGTATTGATATTGAAGACTTTGAGATAACATGAAGTAGTCGTCGGGGACATTAAGTCTTTTGGCAATGCCAACAGTGATTCCTGTGATATTGAAACTGCGACTTCTGTCAGCAGATCGGGTGGCTCTATTAAACAAAAATTGTTTGGTTTGAGAAATGGAGGTTGAAAATTGAACCGGTTTTTTACCACCCAACCACGGTTCAGAAAAAGAAAAACTATAGGTCTGAAAAAATCGACTGGCTTGAAGTCGTAAGGACAAGCTCTGACCATCCCCCATAGGAAAAGGGGTGTAGGCCTTTTTATTAAACAAATCCTTGGCTGCAAAGTTATTAAAAGACAATCCAAGGGTCCCAATAAATCCCCCACCTCCATAGCCGCCTTGGAGTTCGATTTGGCTGGATCCTTTTTCCACAACCGTATATTCGATGTCAAGCGTACCGTCGTTAGGATTGACATTTTTGAGGTCAGGAGAAATTTCTTGAGCATCAAAAAACGCCAACTGACCCAATTCACGAAGGGTTCGAACCACATCGCTTTTGCTGTACAATTGTCCAGGTCTTGTTCGCAATTCTCGGTAGGCCACATGGTCGTTGGTCTTATTATTTCCTTTCACAGAGATGTTATTAAAATATGCCGGCTTCCCTTCTGTAATTCGAATTTCCATATCAATGATATTGCCATCGGCGCTAACTTCAACGGGGGTAATCGTCGAAAACAAATACCCGTTATTTTGATACAGGTTGGTCAAATCAAATGCATCAGGGTCAGAACTGTCTGCAATGCGTTTTTCCAACTCAACTCCATTGTAGGTATCGCCTTCTCTGATTTTTAGAACTTGGTTGAGTTGTTCGTCGGAGTATATGGTATTTCCTAAAAAGTTAATCGTCCCATAGGTGTATTTTTCGCCTTCTTCGACCTCAATTTTTAAGCTGATACTCCCATCCTTGTTGGATATCATGGAATCGGAAATGATTCGGGCATCGCGAAATCCTTTTTCTTTCAGTTTATCCACAACACCAGCAAGGTCTTCTTTAAAATCTGCTTCGATGTATTTGGAGCGTTTAAATATACGAATGGGATTTTTTTGTTTGGTGTTTTTCATGGCTTTTCGCAGACGACGACTGCTCAATTTTTCGTTACCCGAAAAGTCTATGGATTTAATTTTCACCTTATCGCCTTTGTCAATCCGTATGGTCATATTGACTCTAGATTTTTGAACAGAATCAATGACTTTTGTGGTCGAAATAAGGGTTTTGGCTTTCAAATACCCTTCTTTTCTGTATTTGCTTTCAAGATAATTTTTGGTGGTAGTTATGAGGTTTTCGGTAACTTTTACGCCTGGAGTGAGTTTATTTTCGTCAATAATACCGCTAATTTTCCCTTTTTTTACACCCGTAATTTTGACCTCTTTCAATTCGGGCAAGTCGTCCAGTTGGATTTGAAGAAATATGTCTTGACCTTCAATTTTTTCTATAAATACGTCAATGTTATTGAACAGGTTGGAGTCCCAAAGTTTTTTGATGGCATTACTAATTTTTGTTCCGCCGGGTATCGTAACGGTTTCACCTTTTCTCAATCCTGAGTACGTTACTATGGTTTCTGCACCATAAACCGTTTCGCCTGACACTGTTATGTCTTTAATGGTATAGTCTTTTCTGTTGGATGTATCCAAAATCTGTCCATAGAGGGGCATGCTTAGGACTAAAAAGCAGGATAATGGGAGTATAAGTCTGAGGGTATTTTTAATTAAGCTGTTCACTTGTTTTTCCAAATCTTCGTTCTCTTTTTTGGTAATTTGCTATCGCTTCATACAAATGTTCATCTCTAAAGTCTGGCCAATACACATCTGTAAAATACAATTCGGCGTAAGCAATTTGCCACAAAAGAAAGTTACTTAAACGTTGTTCGCCACTTGTTCTAATTAACAAATCGACGTCTGGTAAATTTCGGGTGTAAAGATGCTGATTTATTACCGATTCATCAATTTTTTCTGGAGAAATTATATTTTTTTTAATTTTTTTACCTATTTCTTTCATGCAATGGGTTAGCTCGTCTCTAGAACCATAGCTCAATGCAAGGTTAAGGGTCATCCTAGAGTTGGTCGAAGTAGCTTCTATGACATGGGTTAATTCTTTGAATACTTTTACTGGTAGCGATTCCAAATTTCCAATAGCATTAAGACGAATATCGTGTTTTTTAAGCGTATCCAATTCTTTCCTGAGTGACGAAATTAACAGCTGCATTAGGGTTTGGACTTCAAGCTTGGGGCGTTTCCAATTTTCTGTTGAAAAGGCATATAATGTCAAATTTTCAACCCCAATTTTTGCACACGTTTCAACGGTGGATCTCACGGCCTTTGTGCCGTTTTCGTGTCCAAAAATGCGCAGCTTTCCTTTTCTTTTGGCCCAACGCCCGTTGCCATCCATAATGATGGCAATATGCTTTGGAAAGGGCTGTTCTTTGTGGTTCTCTTGTGTCATTTTAATAGCTGCAAAAACAAGGATTTCTACCAAATGTGTAAGTTAGAGTAAACCCACTAAACACATACCAGTCGGTGTTATTGAAATTTCCAAATTTTAAAAAATTCAAATCTTCATTGTCAGGAACACTACCATCAATTTCATCCGAAAAAGTATAACGTGCTGCAATTTCCATTCCAAAAATAATATGCTCTGTCAATGTGACTTTTAAACCTAATGCAATTGGAATACCATAGGCATTGCTTCTTGTTTTTTCAGAAATAAGTCTATTATTACTGTAATAAAAATTGGGATGATTTAACAGGCTCACTCCAGTATACAAATAGGGGCTAAAATTGAAACTTCGTCTGTGAAGGTCAAAGTCCAAAAAGGTGAATTCTATTCCTGCAGAAACTTCAAGAGATCTTGCATTAAAATTATACCCTCTAATTTCTCTTTTTGGATCACTCGATAGATGATCGTTTCCAAACATGGTAGTGTAAATTAAACTGGCACGGTAAGAATGTCTTGGGCTTCTGTTCCAGCGTACGAGTCCCCCAACGGCTATTTTTTTTGGGGCAATAAATGTAGTGGACCCCACGTCTCCTATAAAATTGGACCCCCCGCCAAACACACCTATTTCATAGATTTGGGCATGCCCCAAAACGGGCCCCAATAAAAATAGGAGAATGAAACAAGCGTTTTTCATGTGCATTTCAGATGAGTGCAAATATAACAAAATTGAAATCTGTTCAAAATCACTAGACTTGACTTATGTAAACTGAAAATGGCTAAAAATATTGTTTAATTCCGTTGGTCGGCCCCCCAAAGGAGTTTTTTTCGTAAGGTTTCTATGAAAGACCCCCCCTGTAGCTCTATCATGTTGATGCAATATGGGGCGGTTTTGATTGTGATTTCCGTACTGCTTTTAAGAGATTTAATTCGAGAATCTAAAGAGACTAAAAATTCAGTTTCGCGACCACTCACCCGAAGTTTAATTGTTCGATTAGCAGAAATGACAAGAGGGCGTGCATTTAAATTATGTGGAGCGATTGGAGTAAGTACCAAACTGCCCGATTCGGGCATAATGACGGGTCCACCACAACTTAATGAATACCCCGTAGAGCCAGTTGGTGTGGATACAATAAGACCATCCGCCCAATAAGAGGTTAGGTACTCGTCGTCCAACCAAGTTTCGATACTAATCATGGAGGTTGTGTTTTTTCGACTGACTGCAATTTCATTGAGAGCAAAATCTAAACCAAAATTTGTTGAACTATTGTCCATTGAAAGAGTTAAAACATTGCGCTTCGAAATTCGATATTGCCCTTGAAATATTTGATCCAATGCACTGTTGATGGCATCTTTGCGGATGGTAGCCAGAAACCCCAGCCGTCCGGTGTTGATCCCCACGATAGGGATACCTAGGTCCTTAACCAAAGTGATGGCCCTTAAAATGGTGCCATCTCCACCAATGCTAATGATTAGATCAAAAGAAGCATCCAGGGTGTTAAAAGTGGTGAAGCCGTAAGCGTCGAGGTTTAAATCGGAATCCGCCAGTATAGAGTTGTAAAACTGCGATTCCACCAATACCGTTGCGGCGGTTTTTTGGAGATATTCAGAAACGGTTTTGATGGTCGATTTTGATCGATCATTATATTGCGGGCCGTATATCGCTATTTTCATCGCTGTAAAATTACAAATTTAAATACCGATCTAAATAGGCCGATCGGTCTTTTAGAGTTTTTAGGAAACTGTCGTCTTCATGGCCAGATATAATACTGTAGCCATAGCGCCGGAAGGTCTCAAAAATGGAACTTAAACCAGAATTTTCAATTTTGATGGTAATTTGTGCCATATCGTTTTTTATTCTCGACACAAATACGCCCAGCAATTTAACATTGTTGGATTCTACAATTTGACAAATTTCGCTCAGCGAATAGTCGTTGCGCCCTTTTTCTACAATAATAACTCCGCCAGCTTCCGAAAAAAACGGGGTTTTACTAAATAATGAAATAATATCGATTAATTGGTAATACCCAAGGTAGTTGTTGTTTTCATTTAGAACGGGCATGACATTGGAATCGTTAGAAGCGAAAGTATCCAAAACATCCAACCACAGCGAGTCTTCGCGCGCAAAAAAACCTTCTATTGCATAAATCACATCACCCACTGTTTGTTCCGGTTCAAAACAATAGACATCGGTTTCCGATAAACACCCTATGTAGGTGCCGTCCTTTTTAATGGGAACATGCGAATACGTGAGTTTATTGAATACCTCCTGAAGCTCTTTGATGGACGCCTCGAGCTCGAAGGGTTTGATGTCATTTATGATGAATTGATTTAGTGGCATAGGGTTATCGTTATTAGATGATGCAAATTAATTAAAAATTAGACACTTTAAGCGGCGGACTTTGTATTTTTGCTCAGAAAATCAAACCGTGATGACCAAATTAAGCGTAAATATCAATAAAATTGCAACCCTTCGCAATGCCAGAGGAGGCAATGTCCCCAATGTACTTCAATTTGCCAAAGACATTCAACAATTTGGTGCTCAAGGTGTTACAGTTCACCCAAGACCCGACCAAAGGCACATTCGATATCAGGATGCTCGCGATTTAAAGGCGGTAGTTCACGCCGAGTATAACATTGAAGGCAACCCCATACCAAAGTTTATTGATTTGGTATTGGAAATTAAACCCACGCAAGTGACCCTTGTGCCCGATGCGGAAGATGCCATCACAAGCAATGCCGGTTGGGACTGCATCAAGCATCATACTTTTTTAAAAGATGTCATTCAAGAATTTAAAAACAATGGCATTCGGACCTCTATTTTTTTGGACCCTACGATGGATCAAATCGAAGCAGCAAAAGCAACAGGAACCGAGCGTATTGAGTTGTATACTGAACATTTTGCAGAACAATATGCCCTCCAAAATTATAAAGCCATAACCCCATACACCCAATGTGCAGAATTGGCCAACTGTATAGGTCTTGGGATTAATGCTGGCCACGATCTTTCTCTAGAAAATATAGCATTTTTTAAACAGCACGTTCCAAATTTATTGGAAGTTTCAATTGGGCATGCCCTCATTTCAGAGAGTTTGTATTTTGGAGTTGAAAATGTTATTAATATGTACAAAAACCGCTTGAAGTAACATGATTTTACATTCCAGAATTATAGGTCAAGGGGTTCCTTTTCTCATCCTACATGGGTTTTTGGGGATGGGAGACAATTGGAAAACCCTAGCCCTACGATTCTCAAAGCTTGGTTTTCAAGTCCATTTAATTGATCAAAGGAATCATGGCAGGAGTTTTCATGATGAGGTTTTTGACTATGATGCCATGGCCTCGGATGTTAGGGCTTATTGTCAATTTCATCATATTAAAAGCTGTATTTTATTAGGCCATTCCATGGGTGGAAAAACCGCAATGATGTTTGCTGCTCGTTATCCAACGGTATTGAAAAAGCTTGTTGTGGCTGACATTTCCCCTCGATTTTACCCTGTTCATCACGATGCGATTTTAGCGGGGCTTGGAGCGTTGGATTTCTCGAACATAAAAACCAGAACACAAGCGGATGATAAACTGTCCGAATACGTTCAAGAACAAGGGGTGCGCCAATTTTTACTTAAAAACCTGTATTGGACGGCTCCAGGGCAATTGGGCTTACGCCTAAATTTGGAGGTCTTATCTGCCAATGTTCATGAGGTTGGGGAAGCCCTTCCGTCGCATTTATCAGTCCCAACTCAGACCTTATTTTTAAGAGGAGATCGCTCGGAGTATATCGGTAAAGCAGACGAAAGTCAAATTTTGATTCAGTGCCCCAATGCTCGTATAGAAACCATTGCCAACGCAGGCCACTGGTTACATGCCGAAAATCCTGATGCGTTTTTCAATGCTGTTGCTCAATTTTTAGACTGATTCTCAATTCTTTAAAATATTTGTACTCCATTAAAAATATTGTACTTTTGCCACCCAATTTTTAAGTCATTCAAATGAATATCACAAGAGAAAACAAAGATGCCCTCAACGCTGTTGTTACCATTAACATTGAAAAGAAGGATTATGCTGAACAAGTAGAAAAAATTCTTTCAAATTACAGGAAATCGGCCAATATTCCTGGGTTTAGAAAAGGTCAAGTTCCCATGGGATTGGTCAAAAAACAGTACGGAAAAGCGGTTACCATTGATGAGGTTAATAAAATCCTTCAAGAGTCTTTAGGGAAATATCTCACCGAAGAAAAATTGGATGTTTTAGGGAGTCCTCTACCGACACCGCAAGAAGAAATTGATTGGGATGCCGAAATGTTATCCTTTGATTTTGAACTTGGGTTAAGCCCAACATTTGACATCAAACTTAAAGGCCGCAAAGCCATCACGCACTACGCTATTGAAGCCGATGATTCATTGATTGACGAACAAATTACAAACATTCAAAAGCAATACGGACAGCTGATTTCTAAAGCTGAAGTCGCCCAGGGTGACGAAATTACAGGGGTGTTTTTTAATGATGAGGCCGGGATAGAATCGACAACTACACTAACAACGGATAAACTTAAGGGGAAATCCAATCTGAAAAAATTTGTAGGTGCTAAAGTGGGCGATATTATAACGGTAAAAACGAAAGGCCTTTTTGTTGGTCCCAGCGATTTAGGAACCTACCTTAAAGTTGATCAGGAAACGGCCCACGATCTAAACGTACAAGTGACGTTTACGATTCAAGAAATTAACACGCGCGGTTTGGCAGATTTGGACCAAGAGCTTTTTGATAAATTGTTTGGTAAAGATGTGGTTAAAACAGTAACAGAACTGAAAGACAAATTGAAAGCAGATGCCGAAAAGCAGTTTGCTCAACAGTCTGATCAAAAGTTGCTAAACGACGTTACTGAATATTTAGTTGAAAACACCAAATTTGATTTACCTCAGGCGTTTTTGCAAAAATGGTTACAGACGGCAGGCGAAGAAACGTTGACCGAAGACGAGGCCAAATCAGAATATGAAAAATCTGAAAAAAGCATGCGCTATCAACTTATTGAAAGCAAACTGATTGTGGATCACAACCTTCAAGTGGATTTTGAACAACTCAAGTCCTTTGCTTCAGAGCGCATTAAGGCCCAAATGGCTCAATTCGGTCAGTTAAACCCTACCGATAAAGAAGTGGAAGACGTTGTAGCCCGAATCATGTCTAATCAGGACGAAGTCAAACGCATGTCCGAGCAATTGACCAGCCAAAAGTTACTCGACTTTTATAAAGAGAACGCCAAACTCAAACTCAAAACCTTAAGCTACGATGCTTTTGTTAAAGAAGTTTATGGCAAGTAGTTTTCATACTTAAAGATTAAAAACACTTCTTTGGAAGTGTTTTTTTGTTTTTAAAAAAATAAATTAACCTTCGAAAATAATAGTATATTTACAGTCATAAAACCAAAAACAACTATGGATTACGGACAGGAGTTTAAGAAATTTGCGACTAAAGGCCAGGGCATAAGCAGTACTTATTACGACAAAATTGTGAGCAGTATGATGCCCATGGGACTCACCCCTAATATCATCGAGGAGCGGCAAATGAATATTGCTATTTTTGATGTATTTTCCAGATTAATGATGGATCGTATCATTTTTTTGGGAACGGCCATTAACGATCAGGTCGCCAATATCATCCAAGCTCAATTGTTGTTTTTGCAGAGCACAGATTCATCTAAGGACATTCAGATTTACATCAATTCGCCGGGCGGAAGTGTCTATGCTGGATTGGGAATTTACGACACCATGCAACTTATTAAGCCCGATGTTGCAACCATTTGCACCGGAATGGCAGCTTCCATGGGTGCCGTATTGTTGTGTGCCGGAGCTCAAGGAAAGCGAAGTGGTTTGACCCATTCTAGAGTGATGATTCATCAACCCCTTGGTGGAGCTCAGGGCCAGGCCAGTGATATTGAAATTACGGCCCGAGAAATTTTAACCTTAAAGGAAGAATTGTACAATATCATTTCTAAACACACCGGTCAGGATTACGATAAAGTTTATGCCGATAGTGATCGAGATTATTGGATGAAAGCCGATAAAGCTTTAGAATACGGGATGATTGATGAAATATTATCCAACAAATCATAACCTCTTTTTTTAAACCCTACAGCTATGGACAAAGAAACTTTAGAATGCTCCTTTTGTGGCAGACAAAAAGCAGACACCAACTTGCTTATTGCGGGGTTGGATGCCCACATTTGCGACCGCTGTATTGAACAAGCCCATGGCATTGTTTCGGAAGAATCTAAAAACAGAGGGCAAGAGCTTTCCTCTGAGCTCATGTTGAGAAAACCTCAAGAAATAAAAGACTTTTTGGATACCTATATCATCGGTCAAGACCAAACCAAAAAGGTTATGGCTGTCGCAGTTTACAACCACTACAAACGGCTCCTTCAGCCCACAACGGAGGACGATATCGAAATTCAAAAAAGTAATATCATTATGGTGGGGCAAACCGGAACGGGCAAAACGTTAATGGCTAAAACCATTGCCAAAATGCTGAATGTTCCCCTGGCCATTGTCGATGCTACTGTTATGACTGAAGCAGGATATGTCGGCGAAGACGTCGAAAGCATGCTTACACGACTGCTACAAGCGGCGGATTATAATCAGGAAAAAGCAGAACGTGGCATTGTTTTTATTGATGAAATTGATAAGATAGCACGCAAAAGCGATAACCCTTCCATCACTCGTGATGTCTCTGGTGAAGGCGTACAACAAGCCCTGCTCAAATTGTTAGAAGGGACTGTTGTTAATGTGCCCCCCAAGGGAGGACGGAAACACCCCGACCAGAAGTTTATTGAAATCAATACTGAAAATATTTTATTCATTGCAGGAGGCGCATTTGATGGCATTGAACGTCATATTTCAAAGCGTTTAAACATGGCTGCCATTGGCTACAAATCAGCGCAACAAGAAGATAAAATAGACCATCAAAATTTACTACAATACATTACGCCAAAAGACTTAAAAGACTTCGGCTTAATTCCAGAAATTATTGGCCGACTTCCTGTCTTAACGCATATGAATCCACTGGATGCTGCCACCCTGAGAGCCATACTCACGGCGCCCAAAAATGCCATTGTCAAGCAATATAAAAAGTTGTTTGAAATGGATAACATTACACTAACTTTTGAAGAGGATGCGCTAGATTTTATTGTTCAAAAAGCTGTGGAATACAAACTCGGGGCACGCGGTTTGAGATCGTTGTGTGAAGAAATTCTTACCGATGCCATGTTTACCCTTCCTGGTACCGACGAAAACGTGCTGGTGGTGGACAAGTCTTACGCCAAAAAGAATCTTAGCCGTACCCGATTAAAACAACTCAAGGCGGTGTCTTAACGTTTTGGGGCATCAATTATTATTCAACTCTTAAGAATATCGTTTTGTGTTACTATAATATAACTTTAGATCGCAATAATTATAATTGAACTTTTTAGAATATTGTTTTGCGTTTCTAAAGTATAGTTTTATACCGCGATAATTATAGCTGAACTTTTTATACCCCGTTTTGCATTTTAAATAATACTAATTTTAATCGCAGGGCGATAGCCAAGGGTTTAATTCCCCGAAGCTTGCCTCGAGATGTTTAAAATAGTTTCCTTTGAATACCTCGTGGGCTTGCCCCGAGGTAGTTGATTTTTTAAGATTAAAAACGATTCACAGGAATTTAAAATCAAGCCAAAAAACAACAAGCTATTCAACGGTTTGCCGGCAAGTTAGTTTCCTTTTGTTTGGCAACACCAAGCCAAAAGTTAATCAGAATTACCAAAAATGTTAAGGAATTGTTAAATGCATCTGTTTTCTATATTGTGTCAACTACATTCGGTGGACTTTGAATGTGTCAAGAGGACGCATTTGGAGGTTTTAGGGCGCTGTGTTTTACAGTTAGCGTCCGAGATTGGGTTAGCCATTTAATTGTAATAGGATATGAATCGCATTTACAAATCTGATTTGTAAATGTAAACTATTTTAAAAAAAGCTAATTCAAACAAACTATGACTAAACACGTACGCCTTTGGTTGGTTTCGTTGTTTATGGTTTTCGGGATGCTAACGACCTCTTATGGACAAGACGGTATTTGGACCGAAGTCAGCGACAATGAACACCACATTTTTTTGAGCCGTTCCGGCAGGGTAATTCCTGAAAAACACCATCAAAAAATTTACAAATTAGACATTGCTGCCTTAAAACAGCAGTTAAAAAGAGCTCCATTACGAGGGCCTCAAAACGCTACATCTTATGCCACTGTTTCATTCCCCGACGCCCATGGGGACTTTGAGCAATACAATGTATATGAAGCACCGGTACTGTCTCGGGAACTTTCATTGCGCCACCCCAACATTAAAACCTATGTGGGTTATGCCGTAAACGACAACGGGTTAAGAGTTCGCTTTAGCGTCACCCCGCAGGGCTTAAATGCCATGATATCCTCTTATGAAGGGCCAATGGTATTTATGAACCCGCAAGCCAAGCTTTCTTCATACTATGTTGTATATGAAAGAGAAGGGCACCATGGCCGTAAACTTGAGTGTACCACACCAGAACCCGACGGAAGTCACGGCCACAATGATACCCACAGAGGCGGCAAAACAAAAAGAACAGCCAACGACCAGAAATTGAGAAGCTTAAGAGTTGCTGTTTCCGGAAGTGCCGAATACACCAACACTTGGGACGATGGCGACGACACCAACGGCGATGTTAAAGAAGACGCCCTGGCACAGGTAGTCTCTACCATACACCGCGGAAACGAGATTTTTGAAGTTGATATGGCTTTAAATTTTGTATTGGTGAGCGGCACAGAAATACTCTATACCGACCCCGAAACCGACCCCTATGATGGAAGTATAAATGCCCAGCTGCAAGCCACATTAACCGCCGAAATTGGTGAAGAAAACTACGATATTGGGCACCTTTTCCATAAAGGTGATCAACTAAACGGAAACGCAGGGTGCATTGGTTGTATATGTGAAGACGGAAGGAAAGGAAGTGCACAATCCACCGGGGTATTCCCGGATGGCCTACCCACTAATACGTTTGATATTGATCTGGTGCCTCACGAAATAGGCCACCAACTGGGGGCTACCCACACCTTTTCACATAATTTTGAGGGGAGCGGAACCAATGTAGAACCGGGCAGTGGAACCACCATTATGAGTTACGCCGGGATTACAGGGCCTCACAATGTTCAAATGAGTGCAGACCCCTATTTTGGATACACCAGCATCAACCAGATTATGGTTAATTTTGAAACCAGAACCTGTTGGACTTCAGTGGACATAGCCAACAAGCCCCCTGTGGCCGATGCCGGAAAAGATTACGCCATACCCAAGGGGACTGCCTTTTTGTTAAAAGGTGGTACCGCTACCGACCCCGACGGGGGCGACACCCTCTATTACAATTGGGAACAAATGGACTCCGGAAATACTACTTTTGGTCTTTTTGGTCCCACCCTTGAAACCGGGCCCATATTCAGATCCCGCCCGCCCAACAAAAGCCCCGAACGCTATATGCCTGTATTAAGTAGAATCCTGGAAGGCAAACTCACCGAAACCAACCCCGTAGTAACACCGGACAACACCTCCTGGGAAACCGTGAGTACCGTTGCAAGAGATTTAAATTTCAGGTTTACAGTCCGCGATCGGGATGTTTCAGGAGGTACAGGTCAAACTCCACAGGTCAGCTCTGATGCCATGAAAGTCACCGTTGCCGGCGATGCCGGGCCGTTTCAAGTCACCTCTCAAAACACAGAAGGGCATGTGGCCTTTGCCGGTGGCAATGAGCCCGTGGAATGGGATGTGGCCGGCACCACCCACGGGGCAGTAAACACCCCCAACGTCAATATTTTACTATCCACCGATAGTGGAATGACCTTTCCAACAACTTTAGCTTCCAACGTTCCCAACGACGGATTCCATTCGGTATTTATTCCGGAGGATGTTAGTACATCAACCGCAAGAATCAAAGTAGAAGCGGTCGGAAACATATTTCTGGCCATTAACGCCATGGATTTTAAGATTGAAAAAACAGAATTTACGTTGGTTAACGACGAGGGCGGCCAAATAGACGCCTGTAAAAAGGACGGAAAGGTAACCTATAATTTTACCTACAAAGCATTTTCAGGCTTTAAAGACACCGTAGCCCTTAGTGCCAGCGGCGTACCCGAGGGGGCCACAGTGGTTTTTGACCCAACCCAGGTTACAGACAATGATACGGCAGTAACCATGACGGTATCCGGGCTAAATGCTGTTGCAGTGGGCAGCTATACCATTGATGTGGCAGCAACTGCCCCGTCAAAAAGCAAAACCTTTAAGCTCAAACTCAACCTGTTTGATGGCAACGTGAGCCCACCAACCCTTACAGCCCCGGCCAATAACGCTACAGGGGTTAGCATATTCCCCGAATTTACCTGGGAAGCCGATGCTAATGCCGCAGAATATGAAATAGAGATAGCAACGGATGCCGCATTTACGACCGTCGTTCAATCGTCCAAGCTTTTAACCCCAAAGTACGTAACCACAGAACCCCTGAAAGACAACACCCAATACTGGTGGCGTGTTAAAGCCAAAAATAAATGTGCTGAAAACCTTGTAACCGCAAGCTTTAAAACGGCACAGATTAATTGCCACTCTATTTCTGCATTTGGCACACCCATACAAATAGCAAATGGCGTAACAAAGGAGTACCCCGTCAAATTTAATATGGTTGATGATATAGACGTGACCGACATTAACGTAACCGTAGATATAGAATACCCATTTATCCAAGATATATTAATCTTGCTTGAAAGTCCGTCAGGGACTATAGTAGAATTAGCAGGAGGATTGGGAGGTAGTGGCGAGAACTATTCGATTACGGTATTTGATGACGATGCCGAAACCTCCATAGCAGATGCTGCTCCACCCTTTAACGGAACCTTTAAACCACAGAACCCTTTATCTAAATTCAATGGGGAATCCCTTAAAGGCGAATGGAAACTTGCGGTGTTAGACAGATGGCCGGAAGATGGCGGTGTAATTAAATTGCTTAAAGTTGAATTTTGTGGAGCAGGAGAATTTTCGGCCGATACCGATGGGGACGGAACTTTTGACTCTGCGGACAATTGTGTGGACACCCCCAACGACCAAACCGATACCGACGGCGATGGCATGGGAGATGCTTGTGACGACGACGACGATAACGACGGCGTATTGGACAAAGACGACAACTGCCCGCTTGTGGCCAACCCAAGCCAGTTAGACTCTGACAACGACGGCGTAGGCGATGCCTGTTCAATTGTTTGCAAGACGGTAACTTACAACACCAAAACCCCAACTAAACCTGCTAATGAAGGTTATACCGAAATAGCAATTGAGGTTCCTTATGGGCTGCAGCTAACAGATGTAAACGCAACATTAGATATGACCCATGTTAATGTCCAGCAATTAATTACAGTATTGTATTCACCCACTCCACCAAATGCCCAAGCTCCTTTTAATTTTTTAACTCATGTACAAATTATGCCAACCGAAGGGCCAAATTTTACCCAAACGGTTTTTGACGACCAGGCAGAACTTTCCATACTTCAAGGGAAACCTCCTTTTACGGGCAAATTTAGGCCGGTACGTCCATTTGCAGTGCATCTTTTTGAAAGTACAAACGTCTTGAGTAAAGGGGAATGGCATTTCATTGCCGTTGATATTCAACATGAGGAGGGCAATCAAATTAATGAAATAACCTTAGAGTTATGCGGATATCCCGATCCTCTTGATTTTGATTCGGACGGCATCCTTAATGCCAAAGACAACTGCCCTTACACTGCAAACCCGGACCAGGCCGATAAGGACAATGACGGTGTTGGTGACATCTGCGATTTTGATTTGGACAACGACGGTGTATTAGACAAGGACGACAATTGTCCGAAAGTTAAAAATCCGGACCAAGCTGATGTCAATAATAATGGTATAGGAGACGCTTGTGATGGTCTAGACTTGAATGATGTGATCTCGCCCAATAATGACGGCATAAACGATACCTGGTTTATTTTGAACATTCATAACTATCCAAACGTCATTGTTAAGGTGTATAACCGATGGGGGAATCAAGTCTTTGAATCTAAAGGGTACAATACCCCATGGGATGGCAGCTATAACGGCAGCACGTTGCCTTCAGGATCCTATTATTATCATTTAGATCTTAATGGGAATGGCACTGAAGTTCGCAAAGGTTGGATTTATATTACTGAAGAATAATCGAAAATACAGAACCATGAAATACTTAAAAAATATATCAATATTAGCTGTCGCATTGTTCTTTAGTACAATGAATGCTCAACAGCAAGCAAACTATAATTTGTACCGCTACACGATGAATGCCATCAACCCGGCCTATGCTGGAGCAAATACAGAAAAAGTTGAATTTACATCTCACATTAAAAGTTATTGGAACGGTCTAGAAGGTGCTCCAGAGACCCAAACCTTCAACCTTTCGGCACCTTCGGGACGCCGAATAGGTTTGGGTTTTTCTGTTGTAAATAACAAAGTCTTTGTAGAAAATGAAACAGATTTTTATGTGGATGTTTCATACCGTCTTCAACTTTCAGAATCAACAGATGTATACTTAGGACTGAAAGCCGGAGGGAGTACTTATGGTCTGCGAAGAGGTGCATTAAAAGGGTTTAATATCAATGTAGACCCCGCACTTTTTCATGTCAGCAATAAATTTAGACCCAATGTTGGTATTGGAGCTTATCTAAAGAAGGAGAACTACTATGTGGCACTCTCCATTCCAAAACTGTTAAACTCTCGTGCCATTGCTAAGAAGAACGACCAAGTGGTTTATTCCAAAACATCACTGCATGCCTATCTCAGTGGGGGGTACAACTTTTGGCTAAGCAACATTGAGCTTCGCCCCTCTTTTATGCTTCAATATGCAGCTAACGCTCCGCTATCCGCAGAGTTTACAGCCGCTGCAAAATTTGCCCAAAAACTAGAACTTGGGGCATCCTATCGAACCGATAATGCCTTTGCAGGGCTATTGACCTTAGAGGTTTTCGATTGGCTGACATTTGGATATGCCTATGAAACAACAACACGAAATGAGATTTTAAAAGTGAGCAGTGGAACTCACGAATTTCTGGTAAGATTTAGACTCTAACACAAAATAATAATACTAATATTAAAAATGGAGGTTAGCTGGCCTCCATTTTTTGATTTCCTTCAATCTGTTTTCTGATTTTTTAGGGTTTGAATGTAATGAACTAAATCGTTAATTTGATGCGGTGGATACCCATGATCAAATGAACGCGTATTGTATTTATTAATGCCTGAGGTAATCGTAAGTTTGGCATGTGCCGCCCCATCATATAAACGTTTTGATGTGGGAGGATTAAGCCGAGAAAGATCTAAAAGATTAACTTTTGACACAAGCTCCATGAGATGTTCCCACTCTTTAGCAGACAATGGATAAGATTTTGAGCGGGCGTTATTTCTGTCCAACCGTAGAGTCATTTTTTGTTCTGAAAGCGTTATATTTTCATAGACAACTCTTGAATGAGCTTCGTAATTGATCATGATATTGTTCTGTTGAATTGGGTTTCCCTGATTGGATGATGCTATTTTTTGATTGGTGCAAGATGTCAGTACAAAAACTAAACTAATAAGTAATTTCGATAACATAATGGTATGAGTTTAAGGCGGCAGTTTACAACAAAAACCGCAATTTATATGCCATATTTTAATCGCAGGGCGATAGCCAAGGGTTTAATTCCCCGAAGCTTGCC
>CAJXUB010000028.1 GCA_913061125.1 uncultured Flavobacteriaceae bacterium | reverse complement strand
AATCCTATTTTAACCTGTAAAATAAGAAGTTGAAGAATCTAATGAGATATAATGAGATTTAAATTAGCTCCCCAAGAGGAGGAGCAAAAGCTTTACAGAGATGTAGGGCTTTTTTTTATGGGCTCTCACCTTCTCTAACCACGTTTCGAAAAGCACCTAAAAGCACTTCACGACTTTCATTTTAAACATCTCAAAGAACACTTCAAATGTACTAAAAACTGACAGACATTTGACAGACATTGGCTTTTAGTTGTTTTCTCAACACGCTTTGTTCCAAAGCTACTGAGCTAAGATGTATCAAACTTGGACTGATACTTTGAAATATTTTTTTTAGTTTTAGATAAAATTAAATACTATGAAGAAATTAATATTAGCACTTTTGATTTTCTCTTTAATCTCTTGTAAAGAAAAAGACTGTTGTAAGGTTCAGAAAGAAGAAACAAAAACATTGTCTGCAACAGCGGAGGCTATTAAACAGTACAAATTAAACTTTGAATGGGAGAAAGGTTATGAAATGTGGTCTAAAGTTCCGTGTGCTGTAGATTATCATATGGTAGCGCCAAACTTAAACTTAGAAGCGACAGGAGCAAAAGAAATTGAAGATATCATTTTTGGATTTGTTTCAGAAACAGAACTCAAACAAGAGCTTGTTGATATTGTTGAGCTTGGTAACTATGTTACTTGTTTTCTCAAGTTGACAACAAAAACAGGTGAAACTTTTGATGGTGTTGAGGTTTTTTTACTTAATGAAAAACAGGAGGTGTCTAAAATTTGGGCTCTCTAAATCGATAATTGAAATGGATAATAGTTTACTTATAACACTAATTTGTGTATGTGGTAGTGGGCTTGTGATTATACTAAGTACTATAAATAAAAAGAAATGAAAAAACTACTCTTACTCTCTGCTTTATTTATTTTCGCTTGGCAGCAGTAAGACTATGATTTTTAATTACCAAAGCGATTGAAATTACCCATCCCGTCCATATCTATATTATCTGCCTCTTGGCCGTAATTATTTTCTTCTCTTTGTTTTTTTGTGCCATTGAATATGTTCCAAATTAAGAAGTAAACATAAATAATAAAAATTATAAACCCTACTAAAAAAATACCTAAGTCCATTATTTCCTTCTTTGTCTTATTGCAATGGCGAATAGTAAAATTGTACCCGGCCAATGAGCAGAGTATTGCGCCTCCTCAACTTTGCCTAAGTACCCTAACGATACAGAATACACAAGACATATAAATGCAAGAATTACAGGATACCATTTGTATAAAAAATCTTTAACCATAGCTTTTAAAATTTATTAATTTCACAATAATATAGCTAAAAAAACAAAAAACCGTTAAAGAATTGTAAATTTTTATTTAAAATTTACATTAGGAATTAATGATTTAACCGAAATAATACTTAACCAAAACCAATAAAGTAAAGCGAGCGTTGCACCTACCAACTAGGTGTTTTGAGATTTATCGAGTGAAATGAGAAAATTCACTAAGTTTTCGCCTCGATCCAAATTGAATTTCTTTCGAAGTCTATATCGAGCAATTTCAACACCTCTTACCGTTATGTTCATTAGTTTTGAAATCTCTTTGGAACTCATGTTCATCCTTAAAAATGCAACTAATTTTAATTCATTAGGGCTGAGTTTTACGTTAATTTCCTTGATTTTATTGAGGTAATTTCCATGAACTTGCTCAAAATGATATGAAAACTGATCCCAATAATCAATGTCAGATAACTCTAAATCTATCGTTTTAATCAAGCGTTTTAGCTCTTTTTCGGAGTTTGTCTTAGAAATTGCAGCACCGATTTTTTGTTGTACCTCAAGAATAAATTCTTTATTTTTTAGCAACTGCATCGTAACAGCAGTAAGTTGATTGTTTTTAAGATTAAGTTCATTCTTTAAGTTTTCATTATAGAGATAATCAATTTTTTTATCCTTAACTTCAAGTTCTTTCTTGGTGCTTTTTTCTAGGGTCATTTTTTCTTTCCTAAACTTATTTTGCTGAACATAAGGAAACAAAAACATTATGGATAAAAATACGAGAACATATAAAATTTTGGCCACATTTGAAGCATACCAAGGCGTTACAATTTGGAAAGGCAAGCTGGCAACTTTCCCCTCTCCACCATATAAATTTATGGCTTTAACCTCAAAACGATACTCGCCGTACGGCAAATAAGCATAGCTCTTATGATTGATAGTTGTGGGCTCAGACCAGTTGTCATCCATCGGCAAAAGTCTGTATCTGTATTTTAGATCATCTGTATTTTCAAAATAAGGGGACGCAAAATTGATGTCAATTTCTTTCTCGTTATCAAGCTTTAGTTTTTTAAGTGGTCGAAGAGTTTGAAGAGAATCTTTGGTATGTGAAACCCGAACAGATTTTATCAGGGTCTGAAAATCAGTTACAACGTTATATGTCATATTGGGGTCATAATGAACAAACCCTTTTTTGGCTCCAATTAATACATTTTTAGAATCCAAGACGGAGATATTATCAAGATCAAAATTGATTAATTTATTCACATGCTTAAAAATCGCAGTTTCTTTAGTATACTGCCCAAAACTTTTCTCCTCTAATCGCCCTATTTGGTTGTCCTGAATATAGTATATATTGTTGTCTTTCTGACTTATATAACTAATGTGGTCTGTGCCCAATTGATCGTTCAAGAATTTGTTTGTACGAAAGGACAATGAGTCTTTGACAAAGTCAAATATACCGTGCTCGGAGGTGAAAATTAGTTGTTCATTTAATTTATAGGC
Source organism: uncultured Flavobacteriaceae bacterium (assembly GCA_913061125.1). Lineage (GTDB taxonomy): Bacteria > Bacteroidota > Bacteroidia > Flavobacteriales > Flavobacteriaceae > UBA3537. The sequence goes on along the minus strand of CAJXUB010000028.1, from coordinate 22,117 downwards.
AGAGATCAAAATATCCGAGGGAAATCCATTTTGACGGCCAAAGTGTTTAAGATCTTGGCTGGCCGTCATAGCACGATCAAATTGAATTTTGTAGGCCCCTTTATAGCCGTGCGTCATCCATAGGGTTGTGTCGTTTTCAAAACGGAGAATTCTGGAGGATTCATTTAGATTGGAGACTTGGCCAGTCTTCCGCCATTGACCGTCTTGTTTTTTAAAAAACTGGATGCCTTGATAGTCCCCCCCTAATATCACATTTTGATTTCGTGTTTCAACAAACGCCCAACTCCCAATATCATGAAATTTTGAAACCGTTTCACTATCAATAACAAAGGCCCCTTTGTTGTGATTTAAGATCAGCTCGTTATGGATTTTCGAAAACCCCCAAACCTGTCCCTCACTTCCCTCCAAAAGTTTGAATTCATCATTACGCACATTGTCATCAAGATAAAATACGCCGTTGTTTGTGCCAAGAAAAGTTTTGCCCCTAAAATTAGTCGCACAATATCCAGTGCCTTCCACCCCAGTTTCATCATTTATCAATCGGAATGGTAAGTTAATTTTTAAGTAATCTATCCCATTATTAAGAGCTACCCAAAGATTTTTAAACTGATCTTCATAAATTGCTTTAACCGTGGCATGAGTCAATCCTCTGTTTTTGGTGTAGTGTTGTTGAATTTCAAGTTTTGAGTCCAAAATAAAAAGCCCGCGGTTTTGAGTCCCAACAACATAGCCTCCAACACTCAGTTTTTCAACAGCATTAATTTCACCAAAGGCCTTGGAAAAGTCCTTAATCACAGTTTCGGAACTAGAGGAATAGATAGAGCCATTTCTGCAAAAAATTAGACCTCCCGTTTGGCCTGTAGGAACTATGGAAGTAATTTCCGGCATGTTCTCTGTTTTTGGAACAGCAAAAAAATCGTCATTTTTTAGCTCAAACAACCCTTGATTATAAATTTGCACAATCAATCGGTCATGATGCTTAAACATATTTTGAATGTAACCTGGCCCTTCCAAGGATTTAAACAGACCATTGTTAAATTGCAAAATTTTACTCTCGCGAGACAAAAAATAAACACTACCATCAACGTTTAAAATTTTTGAAATAGCATTCACCGAAATGCCCTGTTGTTCCAACTCCTTTTTGAAAGACTCAAACTGAGGGCCTTGTTCGGTTGATTTAAAAAAACCAATTTGGTTGTCTCCACCCACAAAAATTTTATTATTCGAGTCGACCAAAACAGACCTTGTCCTTGTCGCCATTGGAAGTTTATGCATCATCCATTGACTGCCATCATACTCTAAAACCCCTTGATCATTTGCCACATAAATTAATCCGTTTTCGTCCTGACCAAACCCCCAGTTTTGCAAACCGCCATTATAGACCAAAGGGTCAAAATGAGTTTTGATTGGATTTTTTGTCAAATTTATTTCATTATTATTTTGACAAACTAATTTTAAACTTGAAATAAATATTAATACAGAAAGTGAAATTTTAAAATTCATCCATGTGAGGTCTTATTCCCATTCAAATGTAATACTATAAATTAAATTCCTTCTTAAAAAAAGTAAATTTATTTTAAATTTTAAACGCTTAAACGGCTGAAAGAAAGTTTTTGATGTGTTTATTTAAAACCAAATGAGAGGTTTTGATGATTCTTTTACGTCAATTTATTCTGAAAGTAAAACTCAATTTGTTTATTTTTACAACCACTTAATTAAACAGCAAAAATCTAACCAATGAAACGTTTATTATCTTTAATTTTTTTGTGCCTTTCTGCACTTGGCTTTTCTCAAAACGAAATCATCCATGTCGATTTTGACCAATATAATCCAGATATTAGTTTTGAAAGTTGGAATAATTCATCAACCTTTGAAAAAGTTACGAATCCAGCTCCAGATCCCACCAATGCCTCGAATTTTGTGGGTCTTTTTACAGCTGGAGCTTCCGACTGGGGACAAGACAACACCATAGGCATAGGGGTAATCAACCCCACCACGATATTTACATCGCCGTTTGATTTAACTTCTTTAGATTATTTCAAAATGAAAATATTTGTGACAGAGGAAGTGACCGTTACGTTTCATTTAGAAAATTCTCCAGACTGGGGCAACTTTGTTGAAACCTCTGCATCCGTCAATTCAAGCCAAATTAACCAATGGGTGGAGCTTACGTTTGATTTTAGCGGTGTATCCAATATTATGATGAATAATTTCGTGATAAAAGTTGACGGTCCTGGTTGGACCTCGGGAGATTTTATGTTTTTCGATGACATTATCGGCCCTGAAATCTATGCCTCACCGGCCTACACCTACACGCCAGAAACAGCAGCCACAGACATCTCCGTTGGGATAAATTTAGAAATTGAAACCAATGATTCTTTCTATGGCCCTGCAGCTACAACGCTTTCGAACCTTTCCGACAAAGTAGCTCTAAGAGTTGGAGATGAAAATGGAGCTGATGTTCCTTTTGAAGCAACTTTGACAAATAATAATAAAATAACCATAGACCCTAATATTGATTTAGACTTCCTAACGCAGTATTGGTTTGGAGTAATTGACAATACCATGTACCACTCCAATGGGTCAACAGTTTCTGGTGTTTCATCAACTTTTACAACAAAAGAAGCTGTCTCTGGTGACATTAATGTTATGATGTTCGATTATGAAACTGAACAAACCGATACCCCTTTTGAGTCGTGGGGTAGTGCTGGATTTGCACAGGTTTCAAACCCAGCACCTGACGCTGTAAACCCGTCTGCCAACGTTGGTCAATTTACCCACCCTGGAGGGTCTTGGACATCTGGAATCGAATCGGAAGGCGCGTTTGATAATATTGACTTTTCTGAGACACCTTTTTTTAGAATAAAAGTATGGGTTGATAAACCCATTAATATTGTATTCAAGCTTCAAAATAATCCGAGCTATTGGGAAAACTCGGAGTTCACTTATCCTATTTCTAGCGACCAAACCAACCAATGGGTAGAACTTACCTTTAATTTTTCAAACATCAATGCCTCCAATTACAACCGTGTGCAACTTTGGTTTGATGGTGATATTTCAGGCGGTTCGGTTGCGGGAGACGTGTATTATTTTGACGAAATTAGCAAGAGCAATATACCGCCTGCAGCATCCACCATTTTCAATCCTGAAGATGGTGCCATAGATGTAACTCAATACGCGAACCTCTCTATCAGTTCAAACTTTCAATTTTTAAACCTTGATGGTTCGCCCATTAGTGATCCGACAAGTGTTTTAGATCTTCGTGAGAATGACGCGAATGGCACACCAATTCCCTTTTCAGCCGCCATATCATCCAATAATTCTGTTTTTACCATTGTTCCCGATAATATGCTTACTTCAGGCATTTCGTACTGGTATGGGGTAAAGAATGATATGATTAAGTACCAAGAAAATCAAGCCACAGTAAACGATCTAAGCGCTGCCTTTACAGTTACCAACGATGCATTACCTAACATGGTAATTTATAATGATTTTGATGGGAACTCAATTTGTACAATCTCTGAAACAATGGGCGATCCTGCCTCTCCTTTTAACCTAACTGCTCCCGATCCTACTGGGGCTTCCAACTCTGTAATGCAATGGGACAAGGGAGCCAGCTGGGGCGGCTGGGAAAGACTGCATTTCGAGTTAAATGCTCCTTTTGATGCCTCATTGGACGATATTATTTCGTTTAGAGTCTATTCGCCTCAGACAACGGGGATTAGATTAAAAGTTGCAGATGCTAAGGACGATTGGGATCAGACCGGGTTTTACGAAACCGATGAAGAAATTCTATTTGCAAATCAGTGGCAAACGGTTTATTTGGATTTATCAGAACTCGCAGATGCCGTCTCTTTTAACCATATTTTTATATTCTTGGGCCGTGGGGAGGCAACGGACCTTACCTTTTATTTTGACGATTTCATGGGCCCAGCTCTACAAACAACGGCCTCGGCAAGTGAAATCGATACCCAACAAGTTGTGATGCACCCTAATCCTGTTGAAGACGTATTGTATCTCAAAAACTTGAATGGCCCAAAAACAGTTAGAATTTTTGAAGTGAACGGACGACTTATTCGAACCGAACAAACCAACCAAAATCAAATTTCACTAGCAAACCTGACCCCTGGATTTTATTTTGTAGAGGTCAACGGTCAGACCAGAAAAATTATTAAATACTAATAAAGTTTTTGATGGAGTTCATTTTTTGATTCAGTGACTCCATCAATTATAAATCTTACAATGATGAAGCATAATAAAATTTACAATATTCAACATAAAATACAGTCATTTCTGCTGCTGGTAATTTTGTTTGCAGGGTGTTTTGGATTTTCACAAGTTGCCATAGTCAAGGGGAACGTAGTCGATGAAAATGGCGCCCCATTGCTCGGTGCAACTGTTTTGGTTGAAGGAACAACCAACGGAGTCACTACAGACTTTGATGGAAATTACGTTATAAACGTTAAAAAAGAAGATGCCACATTGGTTTTTTCATATGTTGGTTTTGTAACGCAAAAGGTTGCCCTTAATGATACCACTACAATAAATGTAATCCTCTTGGAAGATGTAAGTTCCCTTGAAGAGGTTCAAATAGTCGCTTTTTCAAAACAAAAGAAAAGCAGTGTTATTGGCTCGGTATCAACGATTAATACTTCCGATTTGAAACTTCCTTCTACCAACTTGACAGCGTCATTTGCTGGTCAGATTGCGGGGATGATCTCGTATCAGCGTTCTGGAGAACCTGGTCAAGATAATGCGGAGTTTTTCATTCGAGGGGTAACGACTTTTGGTTATAAAAATGACCCATTAATTTTACTTGATGGGTTGCAAATTACGCCTTCGGACCTGGCCCGTATAGAACCCGATAATGTTGCTTCGTTTTCTATTATGAAAGACGCCACAGCCACCTCTTTGTATGGTGCTAGGGGAGCCAACGGCGTGATTCTTGTAACCACTAAGGAAGGAAAAAAGGGAAAAGCTAAAATTTCTGTACGCTATGAATCGTCATTTGCTTCGCCATCAAAAATCAATGATTTTTTAGGTGCTGTAGACTACATGAAACTCTACAATAAAGCCCTAAGAGCTCGAGACCAATCGTCGCCGTTGCTTTATTCGATTCAAAAAATTGTTGGGACAGAAAACAATGGGGATCCGGATATTTTTCCGGACGTTGATTGGCACAACGAATTATTTAACGATTACACCCAAAACCGAAGAGTTAACCTTAATATTTCTGGGGGTGGCGATGTCGCTCAATATTATTTGGCATTATCGCACATCAATGAATCAGGATTGTTAAAGGTTGATCCTCTCAATAATTTCAATAATAACATCAATATTAAGCGTTCCAATTTAAGAGCTAATGTGAATGTGAATTTGACCAAGACCACTAAAATTGCCACAAAATATTACTCTTTGTTTGAACGCTACAACGGCCCAACCGTAAGTGCAAATGATATTTTTGGTATGGTGTCTCAGGCCAATCCTGCAAATTTCCCGAAGGTGTTTAGCCGAGACGAAACCACGATAGATTTTAATCATTCTTTATTTGGAAACAAAGGGAATGGAGGATTTCCTAATCCTTATGCAGAAATGGTTAAGGGGTATAAAGACCGCTTTTCAAACACCACTTTGGCCCAGTTTTCCATTGAACAAGATTTGAAGGCCATCACCAAAGGCTTAAAACTTCGAGGCATGGCATCGGTAAGAACTTTCATTTCGAATGAAAACGAGAGAAGTTTTACGCCATTTTATTATGGTCTTTCCGAGATAGAAACCGAAGAAGGGATCGATTATTCGTTGTATCAAATTCAGGAAGGAACCGAGTATCTAAATAACCCCAATGTTACAAACTATGGAAACAGTAATTTCTATTACGAACTTGTTACAGAATACAACAGAGAGTTTAATGAAAAACACGAAGTTGGAGGACTTTTAGTGGCCAATTTTACAGAGTCTCTGAATACCATTGGGGGCAACACTGCTTTTACAACTTTACCCTCTAGAAATATGGGAGTTTCTGGGCGATTTACCTACAACTACGGCAAGCGGTATTACACGGAATTTAATTTTGGATATAATGGATCTGAAAAATTCTCCAAAGAAAATAGATTTGGATTTTTCCCGTCTTTTGGAGCAGGATGGATTGCGTCGAATGAGTCTTGGTTTGAAAAAAATCTGAGTCAAATCAACTTGTTAAAGTTTAAATACACCTATGGTTTGGTTGGAAACGATGGAATTTCGGCACCCAGCGACCGGTTTTTCTATTTATCAGATGTCAATCTGAACAATGGCAGTACAGGCCACACTTGGGGAATTAATTTTAACAACTATTACAACGGGTATTTTGTTAATCGGTACGATAATCCTGATGTCACTTGGGAAGTTGCAGAGAAATCCAATTACGGCGTTGAATTGGGATTATTTAATAAAATAATGATCATGGCCGATTATTTTACAGAACACCGAAAAAATATCTACATGGAACGTCAATATATCCCTGAAACAATGGGATTGACCACGACCATTAGTAGTAATGTGGGTGAGGTTACTTCTAAAGGAATCGATATGTCGTTGGACTTTAATCATGCCTTTTCGTCTGGGTTTTATGTCACAGCACGAGGGAATTTCACCTATGCCACTAACAAAATTCTAGTAAATGGTGAGCCCGAATTTCAAAATCAAAACTTGAGTCGAATTGGACACCCTGTTAATCAACAGTGGGGGTACATTGCGGAACGTCTATTTATTGACCAAGAAGATATAGACAACTCTCCTGAACAATTTAACGGATTTTCATCAACAAATACGTACATGCCAGGTGATATTAAGTATAAAGATGTAAACGAAGATGGTGTGGTTAACGAGCTTGATCAAGTTCCATTAGGACGACCCAATGTGCCAGAAATTGTGTATGGATTTGGATTTTCTGCAGGGTATAAAAACTTTGATTTTTCAATGTTCATGCAAGGGGTTGCTCGGACTTCATTTTTTATCGTTCCTGACCGAATTTCACCGTTTGTAAATGAACGAAATGCGCTTAGTATCATCGCTGATAATTACTGGTCAGAAAACAATCCGGATCCAAATGCGTTCTGGCCAAGATTATCAACTTTTAGGGTTGAAAACAACGAAAAACCATCCACATGGTGGTTGCGAGACGGGGATTTTTTAAGACTTAAAAGCGTAGAAATAGGATATACCATCCCCGAAAAAGCCGGTAAAATGTTTTCTACAATGAATACTAGAATATATTTTACAGGATTAAATTTATTGACGTTTTCAAAATTCGGTTTGTGGGATCCAGAAATGGCTGAAAATGGATTAGGATATCCACCACAGCGGATTTTTAACATAGGAATTCAAGCAAAATTTTAATGATATGAAGCATTATAAAGCCTTACAAAGAATACTAATATTAGCAGTTTTATCGGTATTTAGCTGCAACGATTATTTGGATATAGTTCCAGATAGAACCCAAGAGCTTAGTTTGTTGTTTAACAGAAAAGAAACGGCATTCAATGCGTTAGCCAATTGCTATCATTTTTTACCTCAAAACGATGGGGTTTATTCAACATACGTCCTTGCTTCCGACGAGTTGACTACGCCTCTGGCCAAGGAAACCAATGCCATAAAATTTATGAAAGGGGAACAATCGGTTTCCGACCCCAAATTAAGTTTATGGTCTGGCTATAATGCCACTGGAAGAGGGCAAGGGTCCTTGTGGCAAGGGATTAGGAGTTGTAATATTTTGGTAGATAATATCGATTTGGTCATTGATATGAATCAACAGGAAAAAAACGAGTGGAAAGCCGAAGCCGAATTTCTTAAGGCCTATTACCACTATCTTTTGTTGATTAATTATGGTCCAATTCCAATTGTTGATGTCAACATTCCTATTTCTGCCTCAGACGAAGAGGTTAGGGTCAACAGACAGCCCGTGGATGATGTGGTCGCTTATATCATTGAAACCATTGACGATGCGATTACCAATTTGCCCACCAGATTTACTGGAAGTAACGACATGGGAAGGGTCGACCAAGTCATCGCAAAAGCGATTAAATCTAGAGTGTTGTTATTTAGTGCGAGTCCGCTTTTCAATGGGAATTCGGAGTTTTACTCGGGCTTTTTAAACCAACAAGGCAATACTTTTTTTAATCTTAATTATGACGCTCAAAAGTGGCAGTTGGCAGCTGAAGCTGCGCAAGAAGCAATTGATGCTGCCCTTGATCAAGGTATTAGTCTATACCAGTACAGCGGCGATGTACCGACTTTTGATACTTTTAATTATATCAACCCCTTTGTTCAAAGTCAATACGATTACAGGCACACGGTAACAGACCCGTGGAATTCGGAACTCATATGGGGGAATTCTAGTCCTGTGTCCAGTTGGTGGAAATTGCAGGCGGGATCCTTAATGAAAAGCCCTTCTTCTTCGGCGGTAGAAGCCGCATGGCAATGGATTGCACCAACCCTGAGGATGGCCGAGCTTTATTACACCAAAAATGGACTTCCAATTGAAAACGATTTAACCTTTGATTACTCGAATCGTTATGACGTTACCCCAATTTCCTTCATGCAACGTTATGTTGCACAATATGGCCAAAGAACAGCAATATTAAACCTAGAACGCGAGCCTCGATTCTATGCCTCACTTGCTTTTGATAGAGGTCTTGGACGAAGTTGGGGAGAGCTTTGGAATTTAAAAATGCGTAAAGGCGAAGCGCACGGCCGATTTGCTAATACTAGCGATTATTTGACCACAGGGTACGGTCTTAAAAAAATGGTGCACCAGGACTCTGAGGGAGACGCATACAACAAGATTATTGATTATCCATTTCCTATCATTCGGCTTGGAGAGCTGTACTTAAACCTCGCAGAAGCGCTGAATGAAGCCAACGGTCCCAGCCAAATGGTCTATGATGCCTTGAATATGGTACGGTCAAGAGCAGGAATTCCTAGCGTTGAAGAGGTTTGGAGCGATGCCAGTCTAACTTCAGATCCAGGGAGGCACACTAGCCAGGATGGATTAAGAGATATCATCCGTCAGGAGCGCCTAATTGAACTCTCTTTTGAAGGACACCGCTACAACGATATAAGACGTTGGAAGTTAGCACACGAGTACTTTTCTACACCTGTTAGGGGTTGGTCTGTTGACGAGGAAACCGAGGCGAATTATTATAACATTATTGATGTTGGTGTACGGTCATTCAACTCACCAAGGGACTATTTACACCCCATAAAATTTAATGAACTAACGATTAATCCTAATTTGATTCAAAATCCAGGATGGTAAAATTTAATATTATGAAAACACTAGCAAATAAACTGGTTTTATGTTCTGCACTTTTGTTCTGTGTAGTTTTAATTTCTTGCTCTAGCGATGAAGAAGGAGATACCACACCACCTTCTCCTCTGACCGTCATTTCTGTAACGCCCACTAATGGAGGAGGAATTATTACATACGATCTCCCCAATGACAACGACGTACTCTACGTAAGAGCCGTTTATACCAACACAAATGGTGCTGAAGTCAGTAGAGCTTCAAGTAGTTACAATAATAACATAGAGGTTTCAGGTTTAAATCAAACCACACCCTTAACCATCGCACTGTACGTTGTGGATGAAAGTTACAACCAGTCCGAGCCTGTTTATGTAGAATTAACTCCTTTGGAGTCCTTTATATTTCTTGTTCAAGAAAGCATAGAAATTACCCCAGACCTCGGTGGAATGCGTGTAACATGGGAAAATATCGAATCCAAAACAGTTTTTGTTTTCCTTCATATTAATGATGGCCTTGAGGAGGAAGTCCGAATACTCTCTTCCAATGCCGCTGAAGAAGTTATTTTTGTTCGTGGTCTAGAACCGATAGAATTAACCGTATCCACTCGGGTAGAAGACACTGATGAGAATTCCACAGCATTAGAACAAAAAGCCATTTTAACACCACTTTTTGAGGAGGTTATAGACAAATCAACATGGTCGCTTATGGCCTCTCAATCCGTTGATGGAAACGCTTGGGAAGGGGCAACTGTAAACTTCTGGGATGATGTTGTTGACACTCCAGATACGGATGCAGATAACAGTTATTTCATTATTTGGAGAGACCAAAACGGAGGGTCTCTCAACTGGCCATTAGATTTTGTAATTGATTTAAATAAAACCGTCAAAATTCATCGCTTTAAAGTTTGGCAACGGGCATTTTGGTATAATGGTCCTGGGGACACCCCGTATTATTTTCAAGAAGAGAATATGAAATCCTTTAATCTCTACGCCAGTAATGATGCACAAACATGGGAAGAGCTAGGTCAATTTGATATTGGCGACCCTAGGGACTCGGAAGGGAATATTCCTGCAGCTAGCCTTGAAGATGCGGTTAATGGCCATGACTTTGAGCTTGATGGCGTCTCTGACGCGTTTAGATATTTCAAGATCAGTTTAACGTCAAACTATGGCAGCGAGACCTACGTTCATGGTTCTGAAATTACGCTTTACGGCTTAGATAATTTATAATTCTCATGATAAGATATTTTGCATTCTTATTTACTTTCCAACTCTCACTTGCTCAGATGCTATCTACCTCTGGCACACAAATCGTAAATGATAGTGGTGAGAATGTTTTGCTTAGGGGTATTGGCCTTGGGGGCTGGATGCTTCAAGAGGGCTACATGATGAATTCCAATGGTGCCGCAGACACTCAACATGAGTTTAAATCAAAACTAATTGCCCTTATTGGTGAGGAAGAAACACAGGTGTTTTACGATAATTGGTTGGATAACTTCGTAACAGAAACAGACATCGAGATATTGGCTAACTCAGGATATAATAGTGTTCGTGTAGCGATGCACTACAATTTATTTACCCTTCCCATTCAGCAAGAGCCCGTAGAAGGCGAACACACATGGTTAAACAAAGGATTTCAAATGATTGATGATTTACTAGACTGGTGCGAAGCCAATCAAATTTATCTAATCTTAGACCTTCACGCTGCACCAGGCGGTCAAGGGTATGATGCTGCTATTTCCGATTATGACTCATCCTTACCCTCGCTATGGGAAAGTGATTTTAATAAAAGTAAAACCGTTGCCCTTTGGGGTCAACTCGCGGAACGTTACAAAGACGAACCTTGGATTGGGGGCTATGACTTAATCAATGAGCCCAATTGGAATTTAGCCACCTACGAATTAAGAAATTTATACGTGCAAATTACAAATGCTATCAGAGCTGTTGACACCAATCATATCATTTTTATCGAAGGCAATTGGTTTGCCAATGATTTTACGGGATTAACCCCGCCCTGGGATAACAATATGGTATACAGCTTTCATAAATATTGGTCATACAATGATATTGGCTCTATTTCTTGGGTGCTTGACATGCGAAATCAATACAACATTCCTTTATGGTGTGGAGAGTCTGGAGAAAACTCAAATGTATGGTATACAGACGCCATTAAGCTATTTGAAGACAATAATATTGGATGGTCCTGGTGGCCTTTCAAAAGAATAGAAACCATAGTTGCCCCATTTTCCATACCATCTAATCCGAATTACGAAGCAATAATCAACTATTGGCGCGGCGATGCTGCAGCACCAAGTGTATCAGATGCCATTGAAGGATTATCAGAGCTAAGCACCGCTTCGCTGTCCTCAAACTCACAATTTTTTAAAGACGTTATAGACGCTCAAGTAAGGCAACCTCAAGACCCCACACAGCTGCCTTACTCCAATCATAATATCCCTGGCATTGTTTATATGTCGGACTATAATCTAGGCCCTAACGGGGTAGCCTATTTTGATCAAAATACAGCAAATTACAGTTTAAGTACAGACGAGTTTGAAGCTTGGAACTCTGGATGGAATTATCGAAATGACGGCGCCGATGTTGAGTCCAACAACGACAGCTTTAACAGCAACGGCTACCACCTGGGATTTTTGGAAAATGGCGAGTGGATGAATTATACAGTAAATGTTGAATCCTCGGGCTTTTACCACACTAACATTCGCTACGCCACGGCTCAATCAGGTGGGAAAATGCGATTAATATTTGATGATATAGAGCTAACCAATGACCTTATAACCTATTCAACAGGAGGTTGGTATAACTTCGTTAATGGGTCGTATGACAGCGTTTATTTGGAAGCGGGGACTCACACCCTAAAAGTTAAAATAGTTTCTGATATTTCGTTCAATTTAAGCAGTATAGAATTCATTCCGGCTCCGAACGATATCCCGAGTTTCTCTCCTGTATCCGCACGAGTTTTAGAGGATGAAAAAACCATTCAGTTGGTGCTTAATCATCCCCTCAATCAACCCGAATTACAAGTTAACGATTACACTATTAATATTGATGGAATTCCATACCCTATACACTCGGTTGAATTGGATGCCAATAACAGCAGAGTCTTACGCTTAGAAATGGAAGATTTTTTAAATTTTCAGCAAACTATAACTTTGGACCACGTGGGCGAGGTTCTGGTTTCAACCTACGGTGACGTGCTTGACGAATTTATCAATTTCCCTGTCGAAAACAATCTGCAAGAGAGACTACTAATTCCTGGAAAAGTAGAGGCCGAAGCTTTTAACAACCAGTCGGGGCTTCAAACCGAGCAAACATCGGATGTTTTAGGGGGTCTCAATATTGGATATACAGATACTGGCGATTTTGCGGAGTATTTAGTTTTTGTAGATCAACCGGGGATCTATGATTTAAGCATCAGAGGTGCTGCAAATTCACAATCGGGTATTTTGCAATTACAAATGATAACAGAACAGTCAACAGAAAATCTAGGTTGGTTCTCTATTCCAATTACTGGAGGTTGGCAAAATTGGGTGACCACATCGCATCAAGTTGAACTAAGCCAAGGCATATACACCCTTAAAATGACGGTGCTACAACCTGGGTTTAACATCAATTGGTTTAATTTTAATTATTCTGAAGAAAACTTAAACAACCCAAACATTGAGCGTGATGACACCTCAGTTGCATTATACCCCAATCCATCTCGAGATGCGGTTACATTGAGTTTTAGTCACTATGATCGTATTGAACTTGTAGAGGTATTTGACACCAATGGACGTCGTCTTTTGTCTAAAGAATTAAATCAACAGCTTGATTCTCTTCAATTAGATTTATCAAATTTTCAGTCGGGACTGTATGTGGTCTCAATAAAAACACAAACCCAGCGGTATAAAAAAAAGGTATTAAAACAATAAATTACGAACCAACCAAAACATCTTTAAAATGACATTTTTTTCGAAAGCCAAAGGTCTTTGTTACGGGACTATCTTGCTCTTGTTTTCTGCTTGTAATTCTCCCCAAACCAACCACAATGGGGATTGGCAGATTGATTTTTTTGACGACTTCAGTGTTTTTAATAATGACAATTGGCAGGACCAGCGCCTTTGGGTCAATGACGAGAAGCAATGTTATGTTCCCAACGGCAAGTACGGCACAAGAGAAGTAAGTAACGGAACCCTAAAACTCAAAGTAATTCAATTGGATCAGGCAATAGACTGCGATAACTTAGATAAGTTTGGCGTGGTCCACCCCAAAACAGAATACGTGGCCGGCAGAATAGCATCAAAAAATAAGAAAGAATTTATTAAGGGCAAATGGTCTGCACGGCTAAAATTATCCTCAAACGGACAACCCAGCATGTTTCCAGCATGGTGGATTTTGGGGGCTCAAAACAATGAACCGCCTGTTCAGGAACAGGACGAGTATGTTTGTTGGCCAATGACTGGGTCTGGTGAGATTGATATTTTTGAGCACCACGGAGATCATCAGAAGAATCATTTTACGACAGGGGCCATTAAAAATCTTAGATCCTGTGACAAGGGGGATTGGTGGAGCTTAAGAAAAGGATTTGATGCGACACTAGATGAGTTTCATGTGTATTCAGTGGAGTGGGAAGGATCAGATTTGGTATATAGACTTGATGAGACTGAAATCTATAGAAATATAGGTTTGGGCGATAACTATCCTGAACCGATGTTTGCCATTTTAAATTACGCAAAGATTACCGACAATCCCATGCAGGGTGAATGGGTGATGGAAGTTGATTGGGTCAAACACGAAAGTAGAATTAATAGAGTTCCAAATTGAAAATGAAATCCTCTTTTTTAAAACAACGTATTGTTGCAGGGTTTTTGTTTTTTTGGGTCACCATACTGGCCCAAACTACTACTGATGGGGCTCATATTCAAACGGGGATTGATGGCAAAACCTACAAGGTTTTTACCACGACCAAAGGCACCAATTTACGATTAACGCTAACCCAAAGCGGGATTTTTAGTGCTGCATCACAACCTCTAGAAACAGAAATTTCAGTTTTTGTAAATCCAAAACAAGCGTTTCAAGAATTTTTGGGGATTGGGGGTGCTATAACGGACGCCTCTGCCGAGGTTTTTTCAAAACTTAGCCCATCCAAACAGTCGGAATTTTTAAAGGCCTATTTTGGGGAAGAAGGCATCAATTACAACATTATAAGAACCAGCATTCATAGCAGCGATTTTGGATTGGGAAGCCATACTTATATTGAAGAAGGCGACGGAGCGCTTCATACTTTTTCAATTGAAAAAGATTTAGAAAAACGCATTCCATTAATTCAAAAAGCACAAGCTCTAATCCATGCTCAAGATTTTGTGTTTTACGCCAGTCCTTGGAGCCCTCCAGCTTTTATGAAAACCAACAACAATATGCTCCAAGGGGGGAAATTGCGTCCTGAGTTTTACCAATCATGGGCAGATTATTATGTTAAATTTATTGAAGCTTATGAAGCTCAGGGGATCCCTGTTTGGGGGCTCACCATTCAAAATGAACCAATGGCTGTTCAGCGCTGGGAATCGTGTATTTATACGGCAGAAGAAGAACGCGATTTTTTGAAGCATTATCTCGGACCAACATTGCATCGCAATGGAATGAAGGACAAGAAAATTGTGGTTTGGGACCACAACAGAGATTTAATTTCTCACAGAGCAAACACCATTTTTGAAGATCGAGAAGCGATGAAATATGCTTGGGGTATAGGATTTCATTGGTACGAAACTTGGACTGGAGGAGCACCAAAGTACGACAACCTTAAAAGTATAAACGAGTCCTACCCCTCCATGAATTTGTTATTCACAGAAGGGTGTCAAGAGGGGTTTGATGCGGAACGGTTACACCATTGGCCAAATGCAGAACGTTATGGAAACTCAATGATTAATGACTTTAATAGTGGAACTGTAGGATGGACCGACTGGAATATTTTGTTAAACCAATACGGTGGCCCAAATCATGTTCAGAACTTCTGTTTTGCTCCCATTCATGCCAATACTGAAACAGACCAACTTATTTACACACCAACGTATTATTACATCGGACATTTTTCAAAGTTTATCCGTCAAGGAGCCAACAGAATTAGCACAACAACAAGCAGATCTACTCTTGAAAGCACCTCGTTTCGAAATGAAAACGGCAGTAGCGTTACGGTAGTTATGAATAAAACCAATGACAACATTCAATATAAATTCATTGTAGGGAACAACCAGGCCACTTTAGATATTGCTCCTCACAGTATACAATCCATTTTGTATTAAAACAAATCGATCATGACAAAAACTCATTTTTTTATAGCATTTATAGTATCTCTTGGAGGTTTTTTGTTTGGATTTGATGCAGGGATTATCTCTGGTGTCATGACTTACGCAGGGCCAGAATTTGGGCTAAGTGAGCTTCAAATCGGTTGGGTGGTCAGTTCTCCCTCTTTTGCGGCCATGTTGGCGATGGTTTTTTCTGGTAAATTGAGTGATATATTTGGAAGAAAAAAACTTCTAATTGCGGTGGCGCTGCTTTATGCTCTCTCGGCCTTGCTCTCTGCTCTTGCTAACTCGTATGAATTGTTGTACATCGCGCGAATGATTGGAGGTCTTGCATTTGGTGCAGCTTTGGTCTTAGCACCGATGTATATCGCTGAAATTTCTACAGCAGATAACCGAGGAAAGCTCGTTACCATGCAACAGTTAAATATTGTGTTTGGATTTTTTGCCGCTTTTTTGAGCAATTATTATCTCAATAAGTATAACATGGCAGGGGAATCATTCTTGTCGGATGAGACTGTCTGGCGTTGGATGTTGGGCGTGGAGTTTTTGCCCGCAATAATTTACTTTATAGCTTTGTTTTTTGTTCCCCGAAGCCCGCGTTGGTTGGCGTTAAAATCTCAGTTTGGCGGCGCTAAAACAGTTCTTGTAGAACTTTATGGCCAAGCCAAAGGTGAGGCCGAATTTTCCGCGCTATCCCTATCTTTAGACAACGAAAAAACACAAACCCAGTCCAGTTATAAAGATGTATTAAAACCGTCATTACGGTTTATTGTAATCGTTGGAATTACTATTGGTGTTTTACAACAAATAACAGGAATCAATGCCATTTATTTTTATGCCACATCAATTTTTAAGCAAACAGGAATTGGAACTGAAGCTGCATTTTCCTCCGGAGTATTGTTGAGCACAATTTCTATAGTCTTTACTTTTGCAGCAATTTATTTAATAGATCGAATGGGGCGTAGACCCCTATTGCTTGTTGGAATGGCCGGAATATCCTTAAGTTTATTGTTGTGCGCTTATGGATTTTCTCAGGCCACGTATAAATTAACTGAAAGCCAAATTGTGGGGTTTGAATTTTCAGAATCTGATCAACTTATGCCATTGGCAGATACAGTTTATCATAGCGATGTCGATTTTAAGAATGCCGTTAAATCACAGATTGGGGCTCAGAGTTTTAACAAACACGATGGTGTTATTTTAGAGGCATCAACATCAATTGATCCAACATTGATTTTAATTGGTATTTTAGGATTTATTGCTTGTTTTGCTTTTTCCTTGGGGCCCGTCATGTGGGTGCTCTTGTCTGAGCTTTATCCATTAAAATATCGTGGTGTAATTATTGGGACCATCGCTTTTATCAATTCTCTGATGAGTTTTTTGGTACAACTAATTTTCCCTTGGGAGTTGTCCAATCTTGGAAGTGCAACTACATTTTTAATATTTGGAATAATAGCCACGTTAGGGCTGTTTATTTTTGTAAAAATATTACCAGAAACCAAAGGGAAATCGCTTGAGGAGTTGGAGAATGATTTGATTACCAATGGTTAGATGTGAAATGGATGTGTAGTCTAATTATTACAACCATTTAATTTGAAAAATAATTTTCACAATAAGTTTTGTCAAAAACAGGATAATTTAAACGCTTTGCCTTGGCCAAATAAACCTCCAGTTTAGTTTTCTTTTTGCCAGAATTGTGGTAGTCCAATATACTAATGAACAGGTCAACAAAATCTCTATGACTGTTTCTAAAGAGCGTTTCATTTTTAAGTTTAAATAGTTCGTTACTTATGTCATTACCAGATTCAAGTTTTACGACAGCATCTCGCAGTTCAAATAAACTGTAGTGGTATTCTTGATAATAGGGTTTTGAAATTTTATAGTGTGCCGTAGATTCTTGTACAAATTTTAATAATTGCACCTCACCCGATACAATGCAAGCAAATAGAAATTCAAACAAATAATCAATTTTATTTTTCTTTTTTGAAATCTCATTTATAAACGTCTTGGTGTGATTTTCTTTATCATTAAAATTCCTTTTCAAAATCTCAATTCCCTTATATCGGCCGTACAAAATTGGATGAATCTGTTTTATATTTAGAGGGGTTGTAACAAGTGTTACGCGCTTATTATTTAGAAATTTCTTGAGGGCCATAATGCAAGCCGTAAACAGTTTTTGCTCCTTATCCGTTGTTTTTTTGGCTATTTTATTACAATAGGCGCCATAACTGCCATTGAGGCTTGATAAATCGATAAAGGAATTAAAAATAGTTGGCGCAAAATATTTTGTCGATACAAAATTTTGAATTGGCGTTTTCATTTGCTTAAACATAGGGCCCACACAATTTCCTAAATACAGTATTTCCGAATAGTTGTAACGCTTTGGATCGAGTAATGGAGAATTAAAAACTAACTTTAGGACTTCAATATTTTTTGTCACAGTCAGTCCACCAATAAGTGTGATCAATAGTTCCAAGTAATTTTCAGGGCTTAAAAATTTATCGTTCATTAATTCTAATGCATATTTGGGATCCACCACAATTTGATTATAAATTTTTTGATGAATGTCCCAATTTTTCTTTTGAGGATAGGCCGCACAAAAATCCACATAAGACTTGTAACCAACATATATGGAAAGGGTGTTTAGTGTTCTATTGGATGGCTTTGTGCCCTGTACAATGCCATAGAATCTTCGCAGTGTATTATAACTTAAGTCAACACCTGTTTCCTTTAAAATCATATCGGATAACCGTACACAATCTCCTCGGTTTTTAATTTTAAAACCACATTTTAGAGAAACATTAATTTTAAGCTGATAAAGCATGATCTTTATTTTTTTAAATGTACTAAATATGTACTAAAAGTACACATTTATTTTCATAATTTTGTACTATGAAACGAATTGTTAAACTCGTCAGGGATTTTCTAGACTTTCTTTTCTTTTAAAAAAAGTCACATCTGGATTAAACTTTCAATCCAATTTAAATTGAAAGTTGCTTTTTATACATTTGACGCATAACCGTCAGAGCAACTACAGCGGTGAAAAATACAGTAAAAAATAAGACTTGATACTGAAAGCCCGAAATATGAAATGCCAAATACGCAAACAGACTAACAATAATGATATTTAAAAATGTAATGGAGAAACTGGTAAGTTTGTGAGTTTTAAGCAGTTTTAAAATCATGTGATGCAGGTGAAGACGATCTGCCGAGAAGGGGCTTCTCCCTTTTACAATTCTATATATGTAGATGCTCAGTGTGTCTACCATAGGGACAAAAAATATTACCATCGGAGCTACAGGTAAAATCGATCGATCGATTAATTTTTCAATCACAGGTTCTCTATTGGCTATTAAAGTCATTGTAAGCACAAACAGCAAATAGCCAATCAGCATAGAGCCGGAATCACCCATAAAAGTTTTCTTTTTGGTGCTAAAGTTGTAAGGGAGATAAGCCAATAAGATTCCTACCATTAATGTACAAAGTCCAAAATATTCGCTGTAATCTAGCGTCCAAAACAGTACAGCAAACGATGCAAAAGAACAAATTCCTAAAAGCCCAGCCAGGCCATCTATACCGTCAATTAAATTAAAAGCATTAATCATAAATACCCCAATGAATAAGCTAAAAGGAAATCCAATCCAAATTGGTATGGCGTTAATGTTTAAGAATCCGTAAAGGTTGGTGACCGATAAATCCAGGTAAATCAGTGTTGCACTAACCACAATAATTTGATACAAAAGTTTTTCTCTGACGCGGGCTATTTTTAAATCGTCCCAAAATCCAGATAAGGTAATTACTGTGGATCCGGCCAACAGCGCCAACAAGTCTGTTGGATTGATAGCAAAGGGGTAGATGACCGCCAAACCGATGATGATTAAAAATAAAAATACGACACCACAAGAATTGGGTATTGGTGTTTTTGAAAAATCTCTTTTTTTTGGTTTTCCAAAAATTCTAAATAACAAAATGAATTTTCTGTAGGAATTGATAAGCACAATGCCCAGACCAAAAATTGAAACTATAAATCCAAGTATAAATTCTGATGAATACATTACATTTCAAAAGTACTATTTTTTTAATATTAATATCAAATTATAATCAAAAATTAAAACACATTTCATCTAAATAACATAAAAACATGTTAGTTTATGTTTTTGTAATTAATCTAATATTATCAATCAGTTAATTTTAAAAAAAAGTATTATTTATTTAATATGAATTAGATATATTTGTTTTATGAATTTAAGATTAATTTTATCATATATATTAGTTTTTTGTTTTGGTTTTTTTGCTTCTGCTCAAGATTCCAGTAAACGCTACATGGCTATTGACTCACTGTCTTTCTTGTATACAGGAAAAGATGCGGTTTATATTTCAGATTTTAAAGGAAATCTCGATACGTTAGCTGTCGATTCGGACTACGATTACGAAACCGCTAGGCTTCTAAAAATTAAAAACAAGGCCTATATCGTTTCAGCTCAAGGCGGCATGGTGTGGGGAGTAGACTCAACTCAAATTAAGCGGTTGGACAATTCTTACAACCACAAAATGACCTTCGGTTCTAATGTGTTTGTGCATAAGGATACTATTTTCAAATTCGGAGGATATGGGTATTGGTCCAACCGTAATTTTATAACCTACTTTAGCGACACAACCAAAGAATGGGAGTTTTACCCCATCAATAAAGATTCTTACCTGCCCCCAGCCGTTTCTGTTGCAAAAGGCGTCTACTTCAATGGACAGTTTTTTTTTGATGGTGGAATCACAGTTGATTCCAGGGATGGTACCAGTAAATTTGGTTCTAACAATGTATGGCGTTTTGACTTCATTGATAAAACCTGGACCGACTTAGGTGTTTCCAAATTCAAATTCACAGAGCTTTCAGAATCCGTTTCAATTCCAGAGGGAAAGCTCCTAGTTAGAAAAACCATGGGTGATCAGTCTGGATTATCATATGTTCTGGACTATCCCAATAATACAATTACCGAAATTGAACCCATACCCTCTTATTTTACTATTCACAACCAGCTTATAGCCAATGATTCCCTCTATAATTACAGGCAAAATGTATTAATAGGTACTGGGCTTTATGATCTCACTAAAAATGTATTGTCTTATAAAAGTCTTTACTTAGACTCTAATTCGCTTTTTGATAGTTTGTCTAAAGTTATTAGTGTTGTTTTATTAATCCTCATAGTTATTTTGATTTATTTGTTTAGAAAAAATCGAAACCGACCAAGGCTAACAGAAACAGGTATTGTAGTCAATAGAGAACATTATTCGCTGAACCCTAAAGAACGGATTATTTTAAATTTATTAGTCTATAATAAAAACATAAACTCTAAAGCCATTTTTGACAAGATTAGAGATCCTAATTTGTCAGTGGCACAGAACAATAAGATTAAATTAGACCTTATAGCTTCGATGAATAAAAAAGTATCCAAAGCTCTGGGTATTAAGCGATTTGTTCACACTAAAAAAAGTATCAGAGACAAAAGAGAGGTAATTTATTTCACACCTAACAGAAAAGAATTTATTTTATGATTTTCAGGCAAGACTATTGGCAAGTGGTTAAGGTCAAACCGGGGTGTGAATTTAAGGCCCAATCGGACTTTCAATCAATGAATGTCGAAACCTTTGTCCCTTTTACTCATGAAATTCGTCAGTGGAGCGATCGCAAAAAGAAGCTTAAAAAATGTTTGATTCCTCGTCATGTGTTTGTCAAGATTGACCCAAAAGACGAGCGTGTGGTTTACAGCTCCAAATATGTCTTATCGTATTTAAATGTTCATGGTAAGCGGGCTAGGGTCTGGCCTTTTGAGATTGACCGTTTAAAGGATTATTGCCAGGGGCTTCATAATAGTGCTGATTTGGCCCAGGGCACATCCTTGAGGACGCCTGTTTTGGGCGTAAACTCAACCGTTTTAAAAGCGAGTAAATCATATTGTCATGCGCTATCGGAGTGCGGGCGATTTAATATAAAATTTAAATTGGCCAGTTAATTTTGGCTGATTATTATTAGGTAATTGCCATTGGGTCTTGGGACACCCAACGGCGGAGCCGTGGCAAAACCAAAGAGATTGACTACCGACCCGAGTCAAAATTGCACAAATGTGACACTATAAAAAAGAGTAATAATTGATTAATCAAGTTATTTCAAAATAAATGAGCAGCGAAGTTTACAATACCATTCAAAACGAAATTGAATCCCTAGGATTCAGGGTCGTATCCAAAGACTTTGAGCGGCCTTGGGGCGCTTTTTTAGTGATCGATGAAGACCAGGCCCAGGCCTTTTCCAATCAGTTCTTTGAAGGAATTGATGTGGATCATTTAAAAATAGAAGGTAAGCTCAGTCCTAAGATCCTGATTGTAAAACCAGGTGCGCGCCTCTCTTGGCAGTACCATCATCGCCGCGCCGAGATCTGGCAGGTCTACCGCGGAGAAGTTGGGATTATTCGTAGTGATACTAATGAGCAAGGGGATGTGGTGACTTACAATGAGGGTGATCAGGTTAAATTACAACAAGGCGA
>CAJXUB010000027.1 GCA_913061125.1 uncultured Flavobacteriaceae bacterium | reverse complement strand
AAAGCCGACAAGACCAGGATCCCAGTCGCATAGTACCCCCTTTGTTTTCAATTTGTTTTTGACTTTCCATCAAATCAATCACTGGGTGTGGTGTATCCGGATCCATTTCGGATGAATTGGCAGGGGTTAGTCCTAATCTATGTCTGGAAAATTCTATTACTGCCATTTGCATTCCCAAACATATACCAAAAAATGGAATCTTATGTTCTCTCACAAATCGAATGGCTTCAATTTTTCCTTCAATACCACGTTCGCCAAAACCTGGAGCAACCAGTATTCCGTCCAAATCTGCCAACAACTCATGAGAATTTGCAGCATCAATATGCTCGGAATGAATGGACTTTACATGAACCTTAACTTCGTTGGCTGCACCAGCGTGAATGAATGCCTCCAAAATGGATTTGTAAGAATCTTGAAGTTCAACATATTTTCCAATAAGACCAATGGTGACTTCGTAAATTGGATTTTTATGGCGATTCAAAAAGCTATTCCATTGCCTAAGATCGGGAGTCCGTTGCTCAAGTTCGAGTTGTTGTAACACAACATTATCCAAGCCCTCATCGAGCATTAAATTTGGAACATCATAAATGGTGGATGCGTCAATGGATTGAATAACGCATGCCTCTTTGACATTACAAAAACGTGCTAATTTTGTTCGGATGGAGGCGCTAAGTTCGTGCTCTGTTCGACAGACTAAAACATCGGCTTGAACCCCACTTTCCATTAGGGTTTTAACGCTGTGTTGGGTGGGTTTGGTTTTTAATTCGCCTGCGGCGGATAAATAGGGAATTAGGGTTAAATGAATAACCAACGCATTCGAGTTTCCGAGTTCCCATTTTAACTGACGAACAGCTTCAATGTAGGGTAAGGATTCGATATCTCCGACGGTTCCCCCAATTTCTGTAATAATAATATCGTATTCACCATTAGAACCTAAAAGTTTAACCCGCTCCTTGATCTCATCGGTGATATGAGGTATGACTTGAACGGTTTTTCCGAGAAATTCACCTCGGCGTTCTTTATCAATAACACTTTGATAAATACGCCCTGTAGTTACGTTATTGGCCTGCGAGGTGGGAACGTTTAAAAAACGTTCGTAGTGGCCTAAGTCTAAGTCAGTTTCTGCACCATCGTCTGTGACATAACATTCGCCATGTTCGTAGGGGTTGAGCGTGCCTGGATCGATATTGATGTAAGGGTCTAATTTTTGTATGGTAACGCGGTAGCCTTGAGCTTGCAACAGCTTGGCCAATGATGCAGCTATAATGCCTTTCCCAAGGGAAGAACTTACGCCGCCGGTTACAAAAACGTATTTGGATTTAACTTTGGTCATTCTGCGTTGTTAAACGCAAACAAATTTACAAATTACAAATGAAATTTTGGAATAAAACTTTGAGAGTTTTAAACAAATGTAAAATAAATGGGGTTTGTAAATTTCCTAGGATTTTACATCCATTAATTCGACATCAAAAATCAAATTTGCATTTGGGGGAATTACCCCACCAGCCCCTCGGCTGCCATAGGCCAAATGACTTGGAATCACAAACCGTGCTTTGTCGCCCACTTTAAGTAATTCGATGCCTTCATCCCATCCTGGAATCACTTGTCCAACCCCCAGAGTGAAGTCAATGGGTTGGTTTCTTTTGTATGACGAATCAAATACAGTTCCGTCAGACAATTGCCCTTTGTAATGTACTGAAACTGTGGTGTTTTTTTGAGCTTTTACTCCATTCCCAGATTGAATTATTTGATACCGAAGACCACTCTCTGTTTTTTCAAACCCTTGGGCCAGTTGATTCAGCTCAGCTTCAACAGCTTCTTTTTCTGCAGCTAATCGTTTTTCTCGTGCACCTTCAAACGTCCTGAAAGCTTCTACGGCTTGAAAGGCTTCAGCTTCATCGCCAAAAGCTAAGATCTCCACGGTTTCAATACTATCGCCTTGAGCTATTTGGTCCACAACGTCTTGACCCTCAATGGTTTTACCAAAGACAGTATGCTTTCCATCCAGCCACGGTGTTGGGGTATGGGTGATAAAAAATTGACTGCCGTTGGTCCCTGGTCCAGCGTTAGCCATGGACAATACCCCCGAGCTATCGTGCTTTAAATCGGGGTGAATTTCATCATCAAATTGATACCCCGGATTGCCGGTTCCTGTGCCTAAAGGACAACCGCCCTGAATCATAAAATCTGGAATAACCCTGTGAAATTTTAATCCGTCATAGTAGGGTTGCCCTTGAGGTTTGGCTGAATTTTCTAGGTTGCCCTGTGCAAGAGCAACGAAATTTCCTACTGTTCCCGGTGTTTTTTGATATTCCAATTGTATTGTAATGCTTCCTTTGGTGGTATTGATTTTGGCGTATAATCCGTTTTGCATGGTTTAGAATTTTGAACCGCAAAGGTAATGATGATTTATTAATTAAATCGTAAAAAAGAACTTTAAAACACGATTTAGTTGGCCACTTCACTTATAAATTTCACCCGAAACAGCCGCAGCTCTTCTTCGTCGTAATCGCCCTCAAATTCTTCAAAAGCAGCTTTAATATCGTCTGTTTCGGATTCCATAAAATAATCGAAAATTTCTTCTTGTTGATCTTCATCAAAAATCTCGTCAATCCAATAGCTAATATTTAGTTTGGTTCCAGAAAAAACGATGGATTCCAACTCTTTGATAAATTCATTCATTTGCATCCCCTTAGCATCGGCGATGTCGTTCAAGGGGAGTTTTCTATCGATATTTTGAATGATGTAAAGTTTTAATGACGAATTGGAGCCGGTTGATTTTATAACCAAATCATCCACTCGAACAATATCGTTATCCTCAACATATTGTTTAATGAGAGTTACAAAATCGCTACCATAGCGCTTGGCTTTCCCCTCACCTACACCGTGGATGTTGTGCAACTCCTCAATGGTTATGGGATATTTCAGAGCCATATCTTCCAATGAGGGATCTTGAAAGATGGCAAAAGGCGGCACCCCCAATGTTTTGGCATTTGACTTACGCAAGTCTTTTAACATTCGAATTAGAGTTTGATCGGCTACAGACTTTAGTGACTTGTAGGAAGATACCGATTCAGCGTTGGCGTAGTTGTGGTCTTCGGTCATCATAAAGGCTGTTGGGTGGTTTAAAAAATCCTCTCCTTTAGTTGTAAGTTTGATGACGCCGTAGCTTTCAATGTCTTTGTTTAGTAATCCAGCAACCAAAACCTGCCTGGTTAGAGCCGTCCAGAAAAGTTTGTCCTTGTGGTTCCCCTGCCCAAAAAATGACTGCTCATTGGTTTTGTGCGATTTAATTAATGCATTTTCAGTTCCCGTGAGTACCTTAACAAGATCCTTTATTTTGTACTTCTCTTTCGTTAAATTGACGACATTGATGAGTGTTTTAACCTCTTCAGTAGCTTCAATTTTAGTTTTAGGATGCCTTACATTATCGTCCATATCCCCACCATCGCCAGTGGCGTTGTCAAACTCTTCGCCAAAATAGTGCAGTATAAATTTTCGTCGTGAAATGGAAGTCTCTGCCAAAGCCACTACTTCTTGAAGCAATGAAAATCCGATTTCCTGCTCTGCAACAGGTTTGCCTGACATAAACTTTTCGAGTTTTTCAATGTCTTTATAAGCATAATACGCCAAGCAATGCCCTTCACCTCCATCTCGACCCGCTCGACCTGTTTCTTGGTAATAACTTTCGATACTTTTCGGGATGTCGTGATGAATCACAAAGCGAACGTCGGGTTTGTCGATACCCATACCAAACGCTATAGTTGCCACCACCACGTCAATATCTTCCATGAGGAACATGTCTTGATGTTGAGAGCGTGTTTTGGAATCTAAACCGGCGTGGTAGGGCACAGCTTTAATCCCATTAACTTGAAGAATTTGAGCCAGCTCCTCAACACGTTTTCGACTTAAACAATACACAATGCCTGATTTACCTTCATTTTTCTTAACAAAACGAATGATATCGTTATCGACTTGTGCGGTTTTGGGAAGAATTTCGTAATACAGGTTTGGTCTATTGAACGAGGCCTTGAAAGTGTTTGCATCGGTCATGCCCAAATTTTTCAAAATATCTTCTTGAACTTTGGGCGTAGCCGTGGCAGTGAGACCAATGATGGGAATATTATCGCCAATTTGTTCAATAATACGTTTTAAATTTCTGTACTCTGGTCTAAAATCGTGCCCCCATTCGCTAATGCAGTGGGCCTCATCAACGGCCATAAACGAGATTTGTTGCGCTTTTAAAAACTCTATATTATCCGTTTTGGCCAACGACTCTGGTGCCACATAAAGAAGTTTTGTAACTCCCGTACTGATATCAGATTTCACTTGTTTGATTTCTGTTTTGTTTAACGATGAATTCAAAACATGTGCTATTCCTTCAGATTCTGAATATCCTCGAACGGCATCAACTTGGTTTTTCATTAGAGCAATTAGTGGCGAAACCACAATAGCGGTGCCCGGTTGAATGAGAGCTGGCAGTTGGTAGCAAAGGGATTTTCCGCCGCCTGTTGGCATAATGGCGAAAGTGTTTTCCTTTTTCAATAAACTTTCAATAACAGGGTACTGCAACCCCCTAAAGCTATCAAAGCCGAAATGTGTTTTTAGTGCTTTGCGTAAAATTTCAACGGATATTTCCATCCTCAGATAAAGAGATTAAAAATGAATTAGAGGACTAAAACATGAATTATGATACTTATTTTTTGTTTTTTTGTAAACCAATTCTAAGATAACTATATTTACTAAAGTACGCAATAAATTATGAAAGATTTAAGAATCAACCATTCTATTTTGCAGGCCGCTCAAGATTCTGTCATCGCACAAAGCGAGGCCCTAAAAGCCATGGCAAAGACCATGGATACGGATTTTGTAAATGCGGTTGAGCTCATTTACAATTCCAAAGGGCGTGTGGTGATAACTGGAATTGGTAAGAGTGCCATTATTGCCAATAAAATTGTTGCTACTTTAAATTCCACCGGTACACCATCCATTTTTATGCATGCTGCCGATGCCATCCATGGCGATTTGGGATTGGTACAAGAAAAAGATATTGTTATTTGCCTCTCTAAAAGCGGAAACACTCCAGAAATTAAAGTCCTAACCCCACTACTCAAACGAACGAAAAACCCTCTGATAGCCATCACTGGAAATCCCAACTCTTTTTTAGGACAAAATGCCGATTTTGTTTTTAATTCTTTCGTAGAAAAAGAAGTTTGCCCCAACAATTTGGCACCAACAACAAGTACTACAGCCCAACTTGTTATGGGCGATGCTCTCGCTGTTTGTTTATTAAACTTGCGAAATTTTTCTGAACAGGATTTTGCAAAATACCACCCTGGAGGGGCATTAGGCAAAAAATTATTATTGACCGTTCGGGAGTTGGCTCAAGAAAACCAGCAACCTAATGTTGCGCCCAATTCATCCATCAAAGATGTTATTCTTGAAATTTCAAAAAAACGTTTGGGAATGACCGCCGTCACCGAAAATGGTAAAATCATAGGAATTATCACGGATGGTGATTTGAGAAGAATGTTAGCTAAAACAGAAACCATTTCCGGGCTAACTGCTTCGGACATCATGACTTCAAACCCCAAAACAATTCACATCAGCGCCATGGCTGTGGAAGCCATGAAAGAAATGGAAACCCACGAAATCTCTCAACTTTTAGTAACCCACGAACAAAAATACGCTGGTGTTGTTCATATTCACGACCTAATCAGAGAAGGAATCCTGTAGTTATGACGCAAGAAAAAGAAATGTCTTTTTTGGATCATCTCGAAGAGTTACGGTGGCACATCATACGATCCACCATGGCTGTCGTTGGAGCAGCAACATTGGCATTTTTGGGCAAAAACTTTTTATTTGACGTCCTGATATTTGGCCCCACAAAGTCCGATTTTTTTACCTACGATTTTCTGTGTAAAGCATCCAGCTTGTTGGGCTACGACAGTTTTTGCAACACCGCCTTTGAGTTCGAAATTCAAAGTCGTACCATGGCGGGGCAATTTTCGGCTCACATTTGGACATCCATCACCTTTGGGTTTGTGTTAGCTTTTCCCTACGTTTTGTACGAGTTTTGGAAATTTATAAGCCCAGGACTGTACAGTTCCGAACGCAAACATTCCAGAGGATTTATCACGATCTCCTCCGTGTTATTTTTTATTGGAGTGCTGTTTGGCTATTATGTGATTTGTCCTTTATCCATCAATTTTTTGGGAAGCTACAGCGTTGCCGATCAAGTTCACAACGATTTTGATTTGAATTCTTACATCGGTTTAGTTCGAGCTTCGGTATTGGCTTCTGGATTTATTTTTGAACTTCCAATTGTAATCTACTATTTGACCAAAATTGGATTGGTTACCCCAGAATTTCTACGACGAAACCGAAAATACGCTCTCGTTATTGTCCTCATTATCGCAGCAGTCATCACACCACCCGACGTGGCCAGTCAAATCATAGTTGCCATTCCAGTCATTATTTTATACCAAATCAGTATTTACATTTCAAAAATTGTCATTAAAAAACAAAAACGAAACGAAAACAATGAGTAATCCAATAGCAGAATTTAATGCCTACCGTTCACGAATGAATGATGAAATATTATCAGATAACAACACGGTTATTAAACGAATTTTTAATTTAGACACAAACGCCTTCAAGCCAGGCGCATTGGATGTCAAAACTAAAGAGCTATTGGGGCTGGTAGCATCGGCTGTTTTGCGATGCGACGACTGCATCAAATACCATCTGGAAAAGTGCCACAAAGAAGGGCTTAACCGCGAACAAATCGTGGAAGCACTTAGCATTGCCACCCTTATCGGTGGAACCATCATGATACCGCATTTGCGCAGAGCATACGAATATCTTGAAGCACTTGATGCATAGTTCATTTCATTTCGTTATATTTATCCTACAAAATTACGTATGAAATTAAGGGTGCAAAATCTTATGAAATCTTACAGCGGCCGAAAGGTGGTTAAGGATGTTTCATTTGAAGTTGAACAGGGCGAAATTGTAGGGCTGCTCGGGCCCAACGGTGCTGGAAAAACGACCTCATTTTACATGACCGTGGGACTGATTAAACCCAATGGCGGGGCCATTTATTTGGACGATAAAGAAATTACCAATTAC
The DNA here is from genome assembly GCA_913061125.1 of uncultured Flavobacteriaceae bacterium. GTDB lineage: Bacteria > Bacteroidota > Bacteroidia > Flavobacteriales > Flavobacteriaceae > UBA3537. Next base: position 18,030 of record CAJXUB010000027.1, on the reverse strand, counting down.
CCCATGTACAAAAGAGCCCAAAGCGGTATTGGATATTTAGCTCAAGAGGCCTCCGTTTTTAGAAAACTATCCATAGAAGATAATATTCTTAGTGTGTTGCAAATGACCAAGTTGAGCCCCAAAGAACAACAACAGAAAATGGAATCTCTCATAGAAGAATTTGGACTTTCACACATAAGAAAAAATCGAGGAGATTTACTTTCGGGTGGCGAACGCAGACGTACCGAAATTGCACGTGCCTTGGCCACTGATCCCCGTTTTATCCTTTTGGACGAACCCTTTGCTGGAGTAGATCCTGTAGCTGTGGAAGATATTCAGCGCATTGTGGCACGGCTTACGCAAAAAAATATTGGCATCCTCATCACGGATCACAACGTCCAAGAAACTTTAGCCATTACGGATAGAACATACCTCATGTTTGAAGGGAGTATTTTGAAAGCGGGCGACCCCGAAACATTGGCCAACGATGAAATGGTTCGGAAAGTGTATCTCGGTCAAAATTTTGAACTTAGAAAAAAGAAATTAGAGTTTTAAAGTTCATGAGAATCTTTGTCTTGTGCTCTGATGATTTTCTTTTGATACCGCCCTTGCACAATATCAATTAAAACTAAAATGGCGATAATGAAGTAAAATGTGGTTTTACTCATCGGGACAATGGCTTCTCCAAAAAGTTTGAGATGAGCCAAATGCCCGCCCTCCGTGATTAGCATAATTCCTACAATAAATAGAATAAAAAGCCCCAGTACTTCGTACATTCGATTTTGGGTTAAAAAAACGGTAACTTTTTCGGCCAACCATATCATTAAAACTCCGCCAATTACTATGGCGGTCGCCATCACCCAGAAAACGTCGGTTAGTGCCATGGCGCTTAAAATAGAATCAAAAGAAAAAATGACATTCATGGTGACGATCATAATGATGGTTTGAGAGACTGTTTTTTTGGATTCGGACGGATTCACTTTAAAATCTTTAAAACTGACCATATGCCAAATTTCTTTCATGGCGGTAAACAAAATAAATACTCCACCGAAAAGAACAATCAAACTATGGATATTAAACTGCCCTTCGATGTAGGAATTTTCCGAAAAATTTAAAAAGGGGGTTTGAAAATAACTCACCAAATTGACAAGAATAAACAACAGCACAATTCTAAAAAGAACAGCTAGACCAATTCCCATTTTTCGGACATAGCCTTGTTTGGCTTTTGGTGCTTTTTTACTCTCCAAAGAGATGTAAAGTAAATTATCAAATCCCAAAACGGCTTGAAGCATTATGAGCATCAGCAGGGTCAGTAGATTTTCTATCATGAGGGTGGATTTAGAAGTGAAATTATAATGTAAGTCACGATTATAAGTGGTATTGCTGCTATCTTAAAAATAATCAGAAAAACGACACTTAAAATTAAAAGTAAATAGGTGCCGATATTGCGGCTAAAATCCCAAGTTTTGAACTTTAATGCGATCAATTTAATGGGGGCATTGAGCAAGATTGCACTGATTATGGCAATTGAAATTAAAACATATTGATTTAAAATAATACTGTTGATACTATCATTATTTTGATGGGACAACATCAATGGCAAACTCAAAATGAGCAAAGCATTGGCGGGTGTTGGCAGCCCAATAAAATACGTTCGTTGATCGGTTGAGATGTTGAATTTTGCCAGTCTGTAGGCCGAGGCCAAAGTGACTATTAAGCCAATGTAAGGTACCCAAACCACAGATTCCCATTCCGACCCGACGGACCATTCTAAAAGTTTGTAAAGGACTATGCCAGGTACCAAACCGCTAGTGACCATGTCGGCTAAGGAATCTAATTGCAATCCGAGGTCACTTTCAACGCGAAGACGACGGGCCAAAAATCCATCAAAAAAATCAAAAATAATACCCAAAAATACAAAACCAGCGGCCCAAGTTAAATTTTCATTAACTGCAAAAATTACTGAAACAGAACCCGAAAGTAAATTGAGAAGCGTAAAAAGGTTTGGTATGAAGGACTTCAAGGAATTAAAATTTATTAAGTAAAAATAATAAACTATTTTTGTTTCAGACCAATTAAAGGCAATATCTTCAATATATCAGAGTTTAATTCACATAAAACCCACAGAGAATTTGAATTTTAGTTTAAGATTTTTAGTGCTTTTTATGGCCTTTGGTAGCGTTGTTAATGCCCAAACTGCTCGAAAATATTCAAATGAATTTATGAATATCGGGGTTGATGCTGCTGCTTTGGGGATGAGTGGTGCCGTCACGGCCCTGTCCAAAGATGTCAATTCTGGGTATTGGAACCCGGCGGGTTTGGTTCACCTGGAAGACAGTGCGATGGCACTGATGCATTCCAGTTATTTTGCAAATATCGCCAACTACAATTATGCGGCCTTTGCCATGCCTTTAGACGATCGAAGTGCGGTCGGCTTGTCCCTGATTCGTTTTGGGGTCGATGATATTTTGGACACCACAAAATTGATTGACGAACAAGGCAATATTAATTACGATCGAATAAATTTATTTTCTGCGGTTGATTATGGAATTACCTTTTCCTATGCCAGAAAATTACCCATTCCAGGGTTAAATTATGGCGTGAACGCCAAAGTGATTCGTCGAATTATCGGAGATTTCGCCTCATCTTGGGGCTTTGGTTTGGATGTCGGCATTCAATTTCAAACCAAACGTTGGAAATTTGGACTAATGGCACGAGACATCACCACCACCTTTAACTCTTGGTCATTTGATGAAAATCGATTGCGAGATATTCAAAATGCCATTCCAGGTCAAAATCAAGACGAACCCGAAAGTACCGAAATTACACTACCAAAACTTCAATTTGGGATTGCCAGAGAATTTGTGTTCAATTACGATTATTCTCTAAAAACAGAACTTGACCTCATCTGTCGATTTGAACAAAATAACGATCTTATTTCGACATCACTGGTGAGCATCAATCCCGCTTTTGGCTTTGAATTTGGGTACATAGATTTGGTGTATTTTCGGGGTGGGGTTGGAAATTTTCAAAACGAATTACAGTTTGACAACAGCAAACAACTCACCTTTCAACCCAATTTGGGGCTGGGTTTCAAATATAACGGCATCAGCATAGACTATGCCATCACTGACATTGGGGATCAAAGTGTTGCACTATATTCCAATGTATTTTCATTACAAATTGACCTCGGAATTTTTAGACGATGAAACGTATCATTACAGCTTTAACACTTCTTAGTTTAGTGCAAGGATTTATCGGTCCTGCTCAAATTAACATGTCGGTGTATGCCGAAGCGAGTATTTTAACCGTGGGGCCTGGAGATCAACTCAATGATGCATTTGGCCACAGCGGAATCAGAATTAAGGACCCCATGATTCAGCTCGATGTTGTTTTTGATTATGGGCGTTACGACTTTTCGGCTGAAGGGTTTTACGTCAATTTTGCCAAAGGAAAATTAGACTACCAGGTGGGCTGGGTTAATTTTGATCGATTTGTAAGCTATTACACCGCTCAACAAAGGCGTGTTGAATCGCAAATTCTGAATCTTAATCCAACTGAAATCCAGCGGCTTTTTCAACGATTACAAGTCAGTATTTTGCCCCAAAATAAAACGTATGCCTATGATTTTTTCTACAATAATTGTGCGACAAAAATCAAAGACGATCTTGTAGAAATTTCAGAAAACGCCATTCAGTTTTTACCTCCCGAAGAATTTGAACCACTAACTTTCAGAGAATTAATTCGAACACAGGTCCCCTTAAATTCGTGGGGTGGTTTTGGGATTGACTTGGCCCTTGGGTCGGTTATTGACCAGAAAGCCAACTTAGAGGAGCATTTATTTTTACCGTCCTACTTGAGAGATGTTTTGGAAACATCCAAGTTTACAAACACGGCGAAAAATGCGGTTAAAAAAACAGAGGTTTTAAATCAAACGCAAAAGCCCTACCCCAATTCATTTTGGAGCAGTCCATTACTCGTTTTTGGAATTTTATCCATCCTAAGTTTGTACATCACGCTCAGAAATTACAATTCCGGGGTTCGTTCCAGAAGTTTGGATGTGATTTTATTTTCAACCACCGGACTCATTGGGGTTGTTTTAGTTTGGCTTTGGTTTGCCACAGATCATACCGCAACGGCCTACAATTATAATTTGCTTTGGGCCTTTGTCTTTAACTTGCTTTTGGTTCCAACAGTCGTAAAACATAAGGTCAATCTTAGAGTTGTGGCCTACTTAAAATTTCTCATTCTGCTGCTATTTTTAATGCTATTGCATTGGTTTACTGGGGTGCAATCCTTCAATATTGCCGTTCTGCCCATTTGGTTGGCCCTGATGTTTAGATACCTGTATTTGATCCATTGGTGCAACAACAATCTAAATTCCGCCGATCAGTAAATCAGTTGACTATCAGAATCCAAAAAATACTATCATTGCTAAAATTTTGGTGGAGCGCCACCAACGCACACGGAGTACACTCGCCGTTTGTTTATCAATTGGTTACGCGTTGTTTTTATGAAAAAGAATACAAAATTTCCACAGAATTTTTGGACCCCAAACAGCCCCACTTCAAAAGTGCTAAGCTCATTTATAAGATTCTCAATTATTTAAAATTTGATGAAATTCTATCCACTTTTAGCGATGATTACAACACCCACATGGCTTTAAGCAGTTCAGGAAAGGAAACTAGAAAAATCAATACTAACAACTCTATCAAAATCTCAGAAAACAGCTTTATTTTTATAGAACAATTGAATGAAGATATCGCACACGGCTTGGTAGAGTTGTTATCAAAACCGCCTGACAATTTTGTTGTTTTAATTCGAAATATACGCCACGATAAAACCACGTTTAAAAGATGGACAACGCTTCAAAGAAATACTGCCATAACAATCAGTATTGATACCTATGGGCACGGTTTTCTTTTCCGAAGGAGCGGTCAAGTTAAGGAGGATTTCAAAATTCGGCTGTGATGTTGTTTTTGTTTACATTAGCAATAGATTAAACTCAAAATATGAAAATTTATACCAAAACAGGCGACGATGGGACCACATCACTTTATGGGGGTCAACGGGTGAATAAACACAATTTGAAAGTTGAGGCATACGGTTCGATTGATGAACTTAATGCACAACTTGGACTGTTGCGAGATTTGGTGGACGATTATGATATTAAATCCAAAATCATACTGATTCAAAAAGTACTGTTTTCAATAGGTTCCATACTCGCATCTACCCCCAAAATGAAACATAAATTACCAAAAATGAAACCCTCTGATGTTGAATTTTTGGAACTCGAAATGGATGGCATGACCGCCAACTTGGACCCCATGACACACTTCATTTTACCTGGAGGACACCCCATCGTGTCCCAATGTCATGTTGCCAGGTGTGTTTGTCGAAGATCAGAACGCCGAGTTTGTCAACTGGCCGAAAATGAAGATATCGATCCTACGCTTATTAAATTCATCAACCGATTGTCGGATTATTTATTTATCTTGAGCAGGTCCTTGGCCCGCTCGCTCAGTGTTGAAGAAACCAAATGGATTACAGAAAATTGATTCGCCCAAACGCGGTAATCCAAAACAGCAATACCTATCGTTTTAATGCATTCATGAAATAAATTCTTTTTTTCTTTGTTGTTTCAACTAAAAATTTATTTTTGCAAAAAAAATAAATATTCTTTTACTATGTACTGGACTCTAGAATTAGCGTCTTATTTGAGTGACGCGCCCTGGCCCGCCACCAAAGATGAGTTGATAGACTATTCCATCCGAACAGGTGCCCCTTTAGAGGTTGTTGAAAATTTGCAAGCCATTGAGGATGAAGGAGAATCTTACGACTCTATCCAAGAAATTTGGCCCGATTACCCATCGGATGAGGATTTCCTTTGGAACGAAGACGAATATTAGATATTCACAACGCTTAAAGTCTCTTTCGAGACTTTTTTTTTGCCATAATTTATTCCAAAAAAACAAGAACAAGCCGTATATTTGACAACACAATGCACCCAAAGTATTTAACATCATTTTCAGTATGAGTATATTAAACTCAGTTTTAAAAGTATTTGTTGGCGATAAATCTAAAAAAGATGTCAAAGCCATCCTACCAATAGTCCAAAAAATCAAGCAATTTGAGCCAGAAATGGCCAAGCTTTCTCACGATGAATTACGAGCCAAAACTCAAGAGTTTAAATCTAAAATAAAACGCGCTTGTGAGGCCAACGAAAGCACCATAAAATCTCTTCAAGAGGAAGCCAATACCATCACAAATATAGATCGAAAAGAGGATATTTATCGAGATATCGATCAGTTGAACGATGCCATTTACGACACCACTCAAGGGATTCTCAACGACATTCTGCCGGAGGCCTTTGCAGTAATTAAGGAAACCGCCAGGCGATTTGTAAACCACAAAAGCATTGAAGTACAAGCCACAGCCTTTGATCGTGAAATTGGTGGAACTAAAGACTATGTTACCCTTAGTGGCGATAAGGCGCTGTGGGCCAACGCCTGGGATGCTGCAGGAAAACCCATCATCTGGGATATGATTCACTACGACGTGCAATTGATTGGTGGGGTGGCCATGCACCAAGGAAAAATTGCAGAAATGCAAACGGGGGAAGGAAAAACATTGGTTGCTACCCTCCCAGTCTACCTTAACGCCCTAACTGGAAAAGGCGTTCATTTGGTGACTGTAAATGATTATTTAGCCAAGCGAGATAGCGCATGGATGGCTCCCATTTTTCAATTTCATGGGTTAAGTGTGGATTGCATCGATCATCATAAACCCAACTCCCCAGAGCGTAAAAGAGCCTATGATGCTGACATTACCTACGGCACCAACAACGAATTTGGGTTTGACTATCTCAGAGATAACATGGCTCATACTGTGGACGATCTGGTTCAAAAACCACACCATTACGCTATTGTGGACGAAATAGATTCTGTCCTAATTGACGACGCACGAACCCCATTGATTATTTCTGGTCCAGTACCTCAAGGCGATCGCCATGAGTTTATAGAACTCAAACCAAAAATTCAGGATATTGTAAGCGTTCAGCGAAAATATCTGACGGGTGTTTTGGCGGAAGCCAAAAAACTTATTGAAGCTGGCGAAACCACAGAAGGCGGTTTTCAACTTCTTAGAGTGTACAGAGGTATGCCAAAAAACAAAGCTCTCATCAAATTTTTGAGTCAAGAAGGCGTCAAACAATTGCTGCAAAAAACAGAAAATTTTTACATGCAGGACAACAACAGAGAAATGCCCAAAGTAGATGCAGAGCTCTATTATGTCATCGATGAAAAAAACAACCAAATTGAACTGTCAGACAAAGGGGTCGATTATCTGTCTGGGGCAGATGATCCCAACTTTTTTGTCATGCCAGAAATGGGAATGGAAATTTCAAAAATTGAAAATCAAAATCTCCCTGCTGAAAAAGAAGCGGAACTCAAAGAAGAATTATTTCGAGAGTTTGGTGTGAAATCTGAGCGAATTCATACCATGAATCAGTTGCTCAAAGCATATGCCCTATTTGAAAAAGACATTCAATATGTGGTGATGGATAACAAAGTCATGATTGTGGACGAACAAACAGGACGAATTATGGATGGGCGTCGGTATAGCGACGGATTACACCAAGCGATTGAAGCCAAAGAAAATGTAAAAATTGAGGCCGCCACACAAACGTTTGCAACCATTACCCTCCAAAACTACTTCCGAATGTACCGAAAACTTTCGGGTATGACTGGAACTGCAGTTACAGAAGCTGGAGAATTTTGGGAAATTTATAAATTGGATGTCGTGGAAATTCCTACCAACCGACCCATTGCCCGTGACGATCGGGATGATTTGGTTTACAAAACAAAACGCGAAAAATACAACGCTGTCATTAATGAAGTAACTGCATTGTCGAATGCTGGCAGACCTGTACTTATTGGTACTACAAGTGTAGAAATTAGCGAATTGCTTGGTAAAATGCTAAGCCGACAAAAAATACCACACAATGTACTCAATGCTAAACTTCACAAAAAAGAAGCTGACATTGTGGCGGAAGCTGGGAAACCCGGCCAAGTAACCATCGCCACCAATATGGCTGGTCGTGGAACGGATATTAAACTGTCGGATAACGTCAAAGAAGCTGGTGGATTGGCTATTGTGGGAACTGAACGCCACGATTCCAGACGTGTTGACAGACAGCTAAGAGGACGAGCCGGACGCCAAGGCGACCCTGGAAGCTCGCAATTTTACGTCTCTTTGGAAGACAACTTAATGCGACTCTTTGGAAGTGAACGGATTGCCAAAATGATGGATCGTATGGGACTTAAGGAAGGCGAGGTGATCCAACATTCTATGATTTCAAAATCAATTGAAAGAGCACAAAAAAAAGTCGAAGAAAATCAATTTGGAATTCGCAAACGCTTATTGGAGTACGACGATGTCATGAATGCCCAGCGAGAGGTCGTTTATAAAAGGCGATTTAACGCCTTGCATGGGGAGCGTCTCCGCGTAGATTTGGCCAATATGGTATTTGATACTGCGGAAATTATTACCGAAAGCAACAAGGCCGCCAATGATTTTAAAAACTTTGAATTCGAATTAATTCGCTATTTTTCAATGAGTGCCCCTGTCTCTGCGGCTGAGTTCGAAACTAAATCCACACAAGACATCACGCGGTTGGTGTACAAAGAAGCCTTCGATCATTACGAATCCAAAATGGAACGCAACGCCGATTTGGCCTTCCCAGTGATTAAAAATGTCTATGAAAATCAAGGCGATAAATTTAAACGCATTGTGGTGCCATTTACCGATGGGACAAAAACACTTCAGGTAGTAACAGATTTGGAAAAATCCTACACCACCAACGGAAAGCAATTGGTTTCGGATTTTGAAAAAAATATTTCCTTAGCCATCATTGATGATGCTTGGAAAACCCACCTGCGTAAAATGGATGAATTGAAACAATCCGTTCAATTGGCCGTTCACGAACAAAAAGATCCTTTGTTGATTTATAAATTTGAGTCTTTTGAATTGTTTAAATCCATGATTGATCAAGTCAATAAAGATGTAATTTCGTTTCTATTTAAAGGCGAAATTCCACAAGAAACGGCCAATACTATACGAGAGGCCAAAGCCAGACGCCGCGAAAAAGTTCAAACCTCCAAAGATGTTATTCCAAACATGGATGAACGTGCGGCACAAGCCAGAGCAGCAGGTCAGACACAGCCCCAACAAGGTCCCGTTGAGACCATCGTTCGGGAGCAACCAAAAATTGGAAGAAACCACCGTGTAACCATTAAAAATGTAATGAGTGGCGAGAGTAAAACTCTAAAATACAAGCAGGCCATTCCGTTAATTCAAAAGGGCGATTGGGTGTTGGTTAATGCTTAGTAATTTACAACTTTAAAATCAAATTTGGATCGGGACAATTGTTTTGATAAAACTCCAAATCAACGGTGCTGCACACACCAGGATAATCGCCAAAGTGTCCATTTAACTGTTTAATAATTTGAAAATGAAGGTGTGGTGGATAATCTCCATTAATCTGAGAATTTCCCAAAAAACCAATGCAATCTCCAGCGCTCACGGAGGCCCCAATTTCAATCTGGTCCAAAGAATAAAGCGATAAATGCCCATATAGAGTAAAACATTGAACCCCAAGAATGTCATGTTCCAACAAAACCGTTGGACCATAATCGCCATAAGCAGTATTGTATTTAAAACTGTGAATCGTTCCATCGAATGCCGCTAAAACAGGCGAATTCTCATTGTGCCAGAGGTCGACACCTAGATGTATATTTCGCTCATTATCAGAGGTTTGAGCATTAAAATGCATGCTGCGCTGATAAATATTGCGTCGTTCCAAATACCCGCCATAGGCAATTGTTTTGTGGTGGGTTTTTAGAACGGTTTGGATGTAGGTGGATAAAGCGATAGAATGGCTTAAATCAATTTGGTTCAAATCTGGATTTGTTGTAGATAAATCAATTGGCATATATTGATCAAAACCCACCTCAGGGGCGATAAGTTTTATGGGCTGTTTCACAAATGATTTTAGCAATTCATCAAAATTCATTCAATAAATATAGTGTTTATCATTTTTTGATCGGAATAAATGGCAACTAAAAAAGTCTTATTTTTGAAATCAAGTCGTTTGTCAAAATAGAATCTAACGCCATTGAAAAGCAAGTCTTCAAAAGAAAATAGTTCAGAACAAAAAGGAGTTGAGTCGGTTCGAAACACCAATTCTGAAGCCATTGAACACTTAAAAAAGAAACGCCAACATAAACCGAGAATTGACCATCTGTTCAATCGAATAACTCAAGGGGACAGGACGGCTCTGAGCCGTGGGATAACCCTTATCGAAAGTCAGAAATCGAACGACAGAAAATTGGCTAATGAATTGATTAGCAGATGTTTAGAATATTCTAAAGATAAATTTTCAATTCGTGTTGGAATAACAGGAGTTCCTGGTGTAGGAAAAAGCACCTTTATTGAAAGTTTAGGAAAACACTTGCTTCGGGATGAAAAAAAGATTGCAATTCTGGCGGTGGATCCTAGCAGTATCGTAAGCAAAGGCAGTATTTTGGGCGATAAAACGCGAATGATTAGTTTGGTTCAACACCAAAACGTTTTTATCAGACCATCGGCATCGGGATCGACTTTGGGAGGGGTAAGTCGGAACACTAGAGAGGCCATTACACTTTGTGAAGCGGCAGGATTTTCAAATATTTTGATTGAAACCGTGGGGGTTGGTCAAAGTGAAATTGAGGTCAGTGAGATGGTCGATTTTGTGTTGCTTTTAAAATTGGCTGGTGCTGGTGATGAACTTCAGGGCATCAAGCGGGGTGTGATAGAAATGGCCGATAGTATTTTAATCAATAAAGCAGACGGCGATAATTTGAAAGCGGCTAAAATGGCAAAAACAGAATTTAAAAATGCCCTTCATTTGTACGCAAAAAAATCTTCGGGATGGATGCCAAAAGTTCAATTGTGTAGCGCAACTGAAGAATCCGGTATTGCGGAGGCATGGCAATTGGTGGAAGCGTATGTTTCTCTGACCAAATCGAACGGTTTTTTCAATCGAAAACGAGAAAATCAAAATGTATCGTTGCTGAGAAAAACTATTGAAAATCAGTTAAAATCCTCTTTTTTCAATCATCCATTGATTGAGTCCCATTTGAATGAACAAAACCATCTTGTGAAACAAGGTAAAATTTCGCCATTTCAAGCTGCTCAACATTTATTGGAGTTGTACAAATCGAGTTTGTAATTTTTGGAATATGGTGAAAAAAATTGTACCAGAAATGATACCAAAGGCCCAACCGCACAAGACATCCAAAGGGTAATGCAACCCAAGATAAATTCGGCTGTAGCCAACAAGAATACTCCATAAAATCATAAAATAAATCCATGGTTTATGGGATGTTTTAAGCATCAAAATAACAAATACCGCTACCGCCATGGAGTTGGATGAATGCCCCGAAAAAAATCCATAACCCCAACAGTCGCTCTGACGAATCAGCTCCAGAACACCCTCTTGGGCGCAAGGTCTAAGACGTTGAAAACTGTGTTTAAATAAATTTGTGATTTGATCTGTAAATACAATCATCGACCCAATTGACAGAACAAGATATAAAACACTCTTTTTGTTTATTTTTTTCACCATCAAATAAAACAGAAAAACATACAATGGAATGGAGGATAATTTGTTAGTAACAAACAACCAAAAGGGATCCCATTTTGGGCTACCCAAATTATTAAGATACAACAAAACGGACTGGTCTATATCTAAGATTTGATCAATCAATGTCATTACTCGGATTCGTATTTTGCAACTTCAGTATCGTAAAATTCAGTAGCTTGTACTATGGCATTTTCAGCTTCGGATTGCAGCTCTTTTTGATCTTGAGTATCAAAGTCCTCGTACCATTGAATTGTATCGTTCTCCAGATTTACAATAAACCTCGGGAACTCCGTGTGGATGACAAAAATGGCGTTGGGACACTTTGAATTATCGCCCAGAATAAATTTTGGTAATTCCATGATATTAGTCGACTTTTAAAATGAGTGCTTTGGATAATTTATCGAAACGAAGATATAAAAAAATGGAGGAAGCCGTAAGGCCAGCCAATAATCCAAGCCATATGCCAACGCTTCCATATTTTGAAGGGTCGCCTAAAAAATAACAGATGGGGAACCCAATGAGCCAATAGGCAACAAATGTAATCAAGGTGGGGATTTTGACGTCTTGTAGTCCTCGTAAAGCACCCAAAAATAACACCTGTGTGCTGTCGCTTATTTGGAACAGCGCCGCCACAAGGATGAGCTGTGAAGCCATTCCTATGACCGTTTGATTGTCCGCGAAATTTTTAACATCGTTCAAATCCAAATATAATGTGGGTAGGAATTGATTAAACACTAAGAAAATCAACGCAAAGCAAGACGCAAAAATGAGACCCATGAGAAAAATTGATTTTGCGATACGCCTGAGTTCTACAGGTTGTTTTAACCCCTTTTGATTTCCAACACGAACAGTTGCTGTAACGCTGAGCCCCACGGCTATCATAAAGGTCATTGATGAAAGGTTAAGTGCAATTTGATTGGCGGCTTGGGCATTTTTCCCTAACGTTCCGCTGAGCCAAATGGCAGCCGTGAAAATTCCCACTTCAAAAAACATTTGCAACGCACTGGGAAGACCGAGTCCAATGACTTTATTCATCATAATTTTATCTACCACAAAAATTTGTAATGTTTTTAAATAGGCCTTGGTTCTGTTTAATTTGTTTAAGAAATACCACATTAAAATCAACATTACTATTCGAGAAATTAAAGTCCCGATACCGGCCCCAACAACACCCAACTTTGGAAAACCCCAAAGGCCAAAAATTAAAACATAATTAAAGAAAACATTAATAAGATTGGCTATCACGGTTGCGTACATGGGGTATCGCGTTAGGGACATGCCATCGCTAAATTGCTTAAGGGCCTGAAAAATAATGAGTGGAATCAGTGAAACTGCAATGATATCCAAATATGGAAGGGCCAGAACTACAACCTCTTCGGGCTGATCCATCATCGACATCAATGGTTTGGCCAATAGAATTAATACAAACAGGACCACAGCCATTATTGTACATAGAATCAAACCGTGTTTAAAAGCCGATTTCCCTGTAGAAAAATTTTGTTCCGTGTCTGCCTCAGCTACCAAAGGGGTTATAGCGGTTGAAAATCCAATTCCCAACGACATGGCAACAAAAAAGAAACTGTTGCCTAAGGACACTGCAGCAAGCTCGGCTGCGCCCAACTGCCCCACCATGATGTTGTCCACCAATCCTACAAAAGTATGACCTAGCATGCCTAAAATCACTGGTGCAGCCAAGTGCCAGTTGTATCGAAATTCTTTGGTATAGGCAGAAAACATGGTGTAAAGTTATTGATTTAAGAATTTAGATCGTCCTGTTTTGAAGGTTGAAAATCAAACTCATTTTTTAATAATACATTATACCAAGAAATAATTTTTTTGATGTCGCTTGGATACACTCGATCTTCGTCGAAATTGGAAAGAACAGAGAAAAAATAGGCCTCCAAATCGTCTTTGGAAGCTTTGGGGTTGACAGAGGTGTTTTGACCGTTTTCTTTATCAAAAATTTTGTAAAAAACGTCTTGAAGAGGAACCTCCCCATCCAAGGTGTACACAGAAACGTCGCTCAACAAACTCAAGGATTTATCTACCTTAACGACAGTTCGTTTGTGGTCCAAAAGAGACTCTACAATGTAGCCGTTTTTGGTTGGAGAAATTAGTTTGAAAAGGCCTGGTTTCTTGGAAATGGCTAAAATTTTATCCAGTGTCATAACTAAATGATTTAAAAATTTTTATTGGAAATTTTCGGAAAGCGCATTTTATAATCCACTTGAATTTTCCCTTTGGAAATGGAATTGAGCTTGCTTTTGAGAAGCCGTTTTTTTAAAGATGAAACCTTGTCAGTAAACAAAACCCCTTCAATATGGTCGTACTCGTGTTGAATGACTCGTGCGATTAATCCATCGTAAGTATCAATATGAGTCTTGAAATTTTCATCTTGATAACGAATCTTTATATTTGGTTTTCGAAAAACATCCTCTCGAACATTGGGAATGCTCAAACAGCCCTCATTAAAGGCCCACTCCTGGCCTGTTTCTTCCATGATTTCAGGATTAATAAAGGTTTTTTTAAACTCGCTTAATGCTTGCTTTTCGTCGTCGGTGAATGAATCGTCTTCAGAAAAGGGGGAGGTATCGACCAAAAACAGACGGATGGATCGTCCAATTTGCGGTGCCGCTAAACCTACACCGTAGGCGCAATACATGGTCTCATACATGTTGGAAATCAAATCGTTGAGCCCGTCATAATCCGATGTGATTTCAACAGCTTTTTTCTTTAAAACTGGGTCTCCGTAAGCTACTATGGGCAATTTCATGATGAAAAAAATTTAATTTCAAAAATACGACTCTCAGTTGTTAAAAAATAACAGAACATAAATTATTTCTGATTCAAATAAGATTGTAAGATTAAGGTTGCGGAAATCTCATCAATTAGCGCTTTGTCTTGGCGCTTTTTTTTAGGAATACCGCCGTCAATCATGGTTCTCAGGGCTATTTTTGAGGTAAAACGTTCATCCACACGTTGTATTGGAACGGATGGAAATTCTGTTGCAAGTATTGTTAAAAATGGTTGTATTAAGGCTTCACTTTCAGAAGGGGTATTGTTCATTTGTTTGGGCTCTCCAACCACAAACAAATCGATGGATTCTTGGGTGTTGTAGTGTTTTAGAAAAGTAATAAGTGAAGGTGTGCTAACGGTAGTTAGCCCAGACGCAATGAGTTTCAAGGGATCTGTAACTGCAATTCCCGTACGTTTTTGGCCATAATCTAAAGCGACAATTCTTCCCATTTCTGCAAATGTACAATAATATGCGACTTCCAATTGGTGTGTTAAATTTTAAACAATACATTTATGATGCTATATACCTTATAAAGCTTATCTTTGTGGCATACATTTTTTTCAATGAAAAATTTACAACATACCATAGAACAAGCTTGGGAAAATAGAACGCTCCTAGAGAATAACTCCACTCAGGATGCCATTCGAGAAATCGTATCTCTTTTGGATACGGGAACACTTCGCGTGGCAGAACCCACATCTGAAGGTTGGCGCGTTAATGAGTGGATTAAAAAGGCCGTTGTGATGTACTTCCCCATTCAAAGCATGGAAACCATTGAGGTTGGCCCTTTTGAATTTCATGACAAAATCCCTTTAAAAAAGGGGTATAAATCCAAAGGAATTCGAGTTGTACCACACGCCGTAGCACGCCATGGAGCGTACATTTCGGAAGGCACCATTCTAATGCCAAGTTACGTCAACATTGGAGCTTATGTGGATAAGGGCACGATGGTAGACACCTGGGCCACCGTTGGAAGTTGTGCGCAAATTGGAAAAAACGTACACCTCTCGGGAGGCGTTGGCATAGGCGGGGTGTTAGAACCCCTACAAGCCGCACCCGTTATCATTGAGGATGATGCTTTTGTTGGGTCAAGATGTATCGTTGTTGAAGGTGTTCGTGTGGAAAAGGAAGCCGTTTTGGGAGCTAATGTCGTCCTTACAGGTTCAACAAAAATTATTGACGTCACTGGATCTAAACCCATAGAAACCAAAGGCGTTGTCCCCTCTCGATCGGTCGTTATTCCTGGGAGTTATACCAAAACGTTTCCTGCTGGAGATTTCAACGTACCTTGTGCCTTGATTATCGGAAAACGCAAAGAAAGTACGGACAAAAAAACATCCTTAAACGATGCATTGCGAACGCACAATGTGGCCGTTTAAACTCGTTTGAATTGCATCTTTTGAGCCCTTTTTCTTAACTTTTTTGAATTAACTTTTCGCTGAAAGCTACGGCTATACTTTAGCATCAGTTGTTGGGTAGTGGTATAAGATTCACCAAACCATTCGGCATAACTTTTGGCCACAATTGTTATCATATACTTCGAGAGCCAAAGACGTCTGAAATTACGCATACGTTGATCAAAATTTAAAGATTCGAACCGCATCCGATTTAAATCTATTAAAAAAAACTCGTATTGATTTTCAGCTGTTGCTTTAATTAACGTATTGCCCGGCGAATGGTCCAAAAAATTAATTTCAGCTTCGTGAAGCGAATAGGTGAATTTAGCAAATTGCCTCAAAATTTCGTCTCTGTTTGGGTAATTTAATTCGTGAATCAAAACCCTAAAATCCAAATCATAATCTACCTGCAAGCTTATGTAAAAACTATCTCTTAGTCCAAAAAAATTGGACGATTCGAAAAAGGCCACCGGCTTGGGGGTTTGGATGGATTTTTTCAATAAAATATTGGCATAATTAAAGGACCGCTTGGCTTTGGATGGCCTGATGAATTTGTAAATAAAAGCGTTAAAAAAATTAGGGGTTTTAAATTTTTTAAAATTCAATTGAATGCCATCAACCTCAATCGATTTAATCACATTTCGATCGGATTTTAAAAGGAATCCCTGCTTGTCTTCAAACTGTTTTAGCACCTGCTCGATGCCCTGCCTGTAATTTTGGAAATTAGGATGTACGGTAAGATTATTCATGTAAGCTTTTACAACTTTGAAAAAAGTAATACCTTGCTAAGATAAGTGTTAGATTTTTATGAAAAAAATACTTGTTATTCAAAATAAGCGGATTGGCGATGTACTGATTGCCTCCCTTATTGCGGACAATATAAAATCAATTTTTCCAGATGCCGAAGTGCATTTTTTTGTGTACGATTATACGGCGGGCGTGATTGAGAATCACAAGAATATTAAAAAAATCGTGCAAATTCAGGAAAAATGGCTCAAAAAAATTCCAAACCTTGTAGCCACCGCCCTAAAATTAAGACGCGAACGTTACGATATCATTTTTGACCCGTATGCCAAATTTCAGAGTCGATTTATTTGTTTATTCTCAGGAGCTGCCACTCGGGTAGGATTTAAAAAAAGACCCAAGGATCCGTTGCTTCCTTTTTATACCCATAGTGTTAATTTTTTGGAAGAAAAAACTCAAATTTGTGGTAAATCCATTGAAGATAGAATTCATTTGGTGAACAGTGCATTTCCATTGGAAAATCCAATTTATGAGCCTAAAATTCACTTGACGCCGCAGGAAAAGAGCCATCCAAAATTAAAGTCCTACCAAACCCCTGTTGTGATGCTTGGCGTTCTGGGAAGCACCCCACAAAAATCGATGCCCTATGATTACGTTGTTGAAATTATAGATTATATCATCGATAAATTTAAGGTGAAAATTCTGTTTAACTATGCCCCACACCAGAAGGAGGAGGCGTTGAAAATTTATAACGCTTGTCAAAACAAAAGTGCCATATTGTTTGATATTTACGAGGATAGCATCCGCGGGTTTATTCAACTGATGAACCAATGTTCGCTTTTGATATCCAACGAGGGCGGTGCGGTACATATCGCCAAAGCGCTAAAAAAACCTAGTTTTACCATATTTTCGCCCTATGTATTGAAATCGCACTGGGCCAGTTTTGAAGATGGCACGACACACACCTCCATTCATTTGCTCGACGAACAGCCCGAATTATTTTCAACCAACAGAGAGGAACGAAAAAAAATTGAACAAAACCCACGGATGTTGTACGAACAATTAACCCCACAATTGATTTTACCCAAATTAACTGTTTTTTTAAACCATCATTTAACCAATGAGAAAGCTAAACTTGATTGATTCCATTAAAAATTGGAACAGAAAATTACGTTGGAATAGACAATACAAAAGCGGCAAATGGGATTATCTTTTTGAACAAGATGAACAACCGCGTTATGCTAGAATTATTGAACTAATCAAACAATATTCGGACCGACCAAAATTACTGGATTTAGGGGCTGGAGAAGGCGTTCTAAAATTCAAATTAAACGAATTTAACATCCAACTTGATTACTATTGTGGTGTAGATTTCTCGGAAGTTTCCATTCGAAAAGCTAAGGCGTTTAAGTTCGAGAATACTGAATTTA
>CAJXUB010000026.1 GCA_913061125.1 uncultured Flavobacteriaceae bacterium | reverse complement strand
AAATAGCCGTTTTATTAAAAGACTTAATCCTTAAACGGTCTGTTTTTTAGTTCTGGTAATTCGTCATAACCCATATTAAAAAGTGTAAATCCAAAAATATCGGCATACTGCTCTATGGTTTTACTAACAGGTGTTCCTGCGCCGTGGCCAGCATCTGTTTCAATTCGAATCAATGTGGGGTTGGCTCCCGATTGCTTGCTTTGAAGCTCTGCGGCAAACTTAAAACTGTGGGCCGGAACCACACGGTCGTCATGATCGCCAGTGGTTACCAAGGTGGCGGGATAGGCAACCCCCTGCTTCACATTGTGAACTGGAGAGTATCCTTTTAAATATTCAAACATTGTTTTGCTGTCTTCGGAAGTACCAAAGTCATATGCCCAACCTGCGCCTGCCGTAAAAGTGTGGTAGCGCAACATATCCATAACACCAACAGCTGGCAAGGCCACTTTCATCAAATCTGGGCGTTGTGTCATTGTAGCACCCACCAGGAGACCGCCATTGGACCCCCCACGGATCGCTAAATAGTCGCTCGAGGTATATTGTTCTGAGATTAGATATTCTGCAGCAGCAATAAAATCATCAAAAACATTTTGCTTGTTGAGTTGTGTTCCAGCATCATGCCATGCTTTTCCGTACTCGCCACCTCCTCGTAAATTTGGTACAGCATAAATGCCGCCTTGTTCGAGCCAAACGGCATTGGTAACGCTAAATCTGGGATTCAAGCTGATGTTAAATCCGCCATATCCGTAAAGAATGGTGGGATTTTTTCCGTTGCGTTCAAGACCTTTTTTGTGGGTGATCATCATGGGAACTCGAGTGCCATCCTTTGAGGTATAAAAAACCTGTTTACTCTCGTAATTGGAACTGTCAAAATCAATTTCTGGTGACCAATACAGCTCGGATTCGCCTGTTTTGCTGTTGAATTTATAAATGCTAGTTGGCGTTTTGTAATTTGTGAATGAATAGTAATCAGTTGTTTCTTCTTTTTTACCCCCAAATCCTCCTGCATTTCCAAGACCTGGAAGGTTGATTTCGCGCACAAAATTTCCATCATAATCGTATTGTTTAACCTGAGAAATCGCATCAATCATATATTCCGCATAAAAATAGCCACCACCAGTTGATGGGCTTAACACATGTTCCGTTTCTGGGATAAAATCAACCCAATTTTTTGGGTCAGGATTTTTCGCATTGACGGATACTATTTTTTGGTTGGGTGCGTCCAAATTGGTAACTAAAAACAATTTATCGCCATCATTTTCAATCACATAGGTGTCGCTTTTGGTATGATTTAAAATTGTAACTAAAGGGCGTTTTGGAGAATCTAATCGTTTGATAAACAGCTTATTTCCCGATGTTGATACACTGGCCGAAAGGATTAAAAATCGATTGTCTTCGGTGACGTTTGCATTAATATAGCGGTGCTTTTCGTTTTGAGTACCCCCAAAAATCAAACTGTCATCGTTTTGATTTGTTCCTAATTTGTGGTAATACACTTTGTGTTGATCGGTTTTGGCCGAAAGTGCACTGCCCTTGGGTTTATCGTAACTGGAATAGTAAAACCCCTCGTCTTTGTACCAAGAAATGCCACTAAATTTTACATCAACTAGGGAGTCGCCAATAATGGCTCTGGAATTTACATCCATGGTGATGATTTTTCGCCAATCGCTTCCACCTTCAGAAATGCTGTAAGCCAACAGTTGGCCACTTTTTGAGAAACTAACATTCCCCAATGAAATGGTGCCATCATTTTTAAACGTATTTGGATCTAAAAATACTTCTGCAGTGGAGGGGTCTTGACCGGTTTTATAGCGATAAATAACATATTGATTTTGAAGCCCGTTATTTTTAAAAAAATACGTATAATCGCCTTCATTAAACGGGGCGCCAATTTTTTCATAATTCCATAATTTTTCAAGGCGTTCTTTTAATTCTTCTCTGTAGGGAATGTTGGACAAATAATCAAACGTAACTTCGTTTTGCGATGTGACCCATGCCTCGGTCTCCTCGCTTCGGTCATCCTCCAGCCATCGGTAGGGATCTTTAACTTGAGTGTCAAAGTAAGTATCCACAGTATCCACTTGCTTGGTTTCGGGGTACTGAACTACAATGGTGCGGTTTTCGTTGGAATTTGAATTACAAGACATGAGGGTAAAAAGTACGATTAGAAAAAAACATTTTCGGTTCATTGTTCTGGATTTTAGGATTAAAAATTAATATGCGCTTAAAAACTAATTTTAAAATTTTCAAAATTAAATCTCAAACGATTTTAGCGTTTTTGTGATGATATCTATACAATCTAACAGTTGCGCTTCGGACATGACCAGTGGGGGCGCAAAACGAATGATATTGCCGTGTGTGGGTTTAGCTAAAAGGCCATTATCGCGTAGTTTTAGACAAATGTTCCAAGCCGTATCGCTGTCCTCGCTGTCATTGATTACAATAGCGTTTAGAAGTCCCTTGCCGCGCACCAATTTGACAATTTTACTGGTTTGAATATAATCGTTCAATCGATCTCTAAAAAGCATCCCCAATCGGTCGGCATTTTCTGTAAGGTCTTCATCTTGAATGACTTGCAATGCTGCTACGGCGACTGCCGCTGCAATAGGATTTCCGCCAAAAGTACTGCCGTGAGACCCCGGTGTGATGACATCCATGATATCATTATTGGCCAATACGGCAGACACTGGATATACCCCGCCGCTTAGTGCTTTTCCGAGGATTAGCACATCGGGTTTAACTTCGGGGGTATGCGAACAATTTTTATTGGGGCAACTGCAATTTCCGCAAGTGGCCAAAAGACGGCCAGTTCGGGCAATTCCAGTTTGAACCTCATCGGCTACAAACAGTACATTATGGGACTCGCAAAGGGCTTTGGCAGTTTTTAAATAACCCTCGGAGGGGACATAAACACCAGCTTCACCCTGAATGGGTTCTACGAGAAATCCCGCCACGTCGTGGTGGGTTTCCAAAACATGTTTCAGGGCCTCAGTATCGTCGTAGGGAATTTTGATAAATCCGTTTGTATAGGGCCCAAAATTTTCTCGAGCCACGGGGTCATTTGAAAATGAGATGATGGTTGTGGTTCGCCCATGAAAATTATTTTCACAAACTACAATTTTGGCTTGGTTCTCAGGGATACCTTTGACTTGATACGCCCAACGCCGTGTAATTTTAATGGCTGTTTCTACAGCTTCTGCTCCTGTATTCATTGGGAGGACTTTGTCGAATCCAAAATAGTTGGTAACAAACTGTTCGTAAGGCCCTAACCTGTCGTTGTAAAACGCCCTAGAAGTCAGCGTTAGTGTCTGCGCTTGTTCTACCATTGCATTGACAATTCTGGGATGGCAATGCCCTTGATTAACAGACGAATAGGCCGATAGAAAATCGTAGTACTTTTTACCTTCGACATCCCAAACGTAAACCCCATCGCCACGTTGAAGGACCACAGGCAAAGGGTGATAGTTGTGAGCCCCAAATTCGTGCTCTAAATACATGGCATCTTGGGAAGAAATTTCTTTTAACATGGACATAATGAAAATCTAATAAGTATTGGATTAGGACAATAAGATTCCTTCTTAATTGGGGAGAAATCACCCAGCAATTGCAAATTAAGGAGATTTTTTAAGTTTTAAAAATATTTTGAACTCATATTTCACCATAAAAAATAAAATTTTGTGACGGTGTGACTATTCTCAAAATAGGTGGTCTAATCCAATGAGAACCTTTTAAAACATCAAAAATATCATGAAACAAATTTTAGATTCAACAAAAGAATTAGGTGCTAGAGCTTGGGATAGCTTTAGTTATTTTATGAACGAAATTGGACAATTTATCCCCAAACTGTTAGGAGCGTTATTGTTTTGGTTTGTCGGCCGATTCATTGCTCGACTGTTCCGAAAACTTGTCATTAAGTTAGCAGAATTAATCAAAATTGACACCATAGCCGATAAAGTTGAACTTGACCAAATGCTGGGGCAAGTTGGTGTCAAACACAAATTTTCAACCATCATCGGAAACACCATTTATTACGTCCTACTTTTAGTGGTGCTTTTGTCCGTTTTTGACATTCTTGGACTCACCGTAGCCAAAGAGCTGTTTAACAAAGTTGTTGGATTAATCCCCGATATTTTTATTTCCATTATTTTGTTTGTTTTTGGATTATATCTGGCCAATTTTGTGCGAGATTTTATCAACAGCCGATTGAGTAATATGAAAATCGAACAGGCCTCGGTAATTGGCTCTTTGGCTAAATTTGGCATATTGCTTATTGTATTTTCAATGATTTTATCGCAATTAAGCATTGGAAACGATCTGATTTCTAAATTGACTCAATATTTGTTTGCAGCCCTTGGACTTGGATTGGCTATTGCTATTGGCTTGGGCGGAAAAGATGTAGCCAAAGAACTTTTAGAACGCTTTTTTAAATCCAAAGACTAATTTCAAAAAATGACATCATTTTTAATGCTGTTCCTTGCGAGCAGCATTTTTTTTACCCTATTTTTGTCTCATGGCAAGACAAAATCGAAACCGTGAATTCAAAAACATCGAAGTAATCGATGCGGGTGCTAAAGGCAAAAGTATTGCCAAAGCCCCTGACGGAAAAATCATTTTTCTCAATAATGCCATTCCTGGCGATGTGGTTGACATTCAAACGTTCAAAAAAAGAAAGGGGTATTACGAAGGTAAAGCAACCCATTTTCACAAAATGTCACCATTTAGAGAAACACCAGTTTGTGATCATTTTGGGCATTGTGGCGGCTGCAAATGGCAACACATGAGCTACGATCAGCAGTTGTTCTTTAAACAAAAGGAAGTCGTTAATAATTTGCAACGTATTGGAGGTATTGAATTGCCTGAGGCCACCCCAATTTTGGGTTGTAAAACCCCCTATTTTTATCGAAATAAAATGGAGTTTTCGTTCAGCAACAACCGTTGGATCACAACAGACGAAATCAACAGCAACCGCCCCATTGATAGTCGAAATGCTCTAGGATTTCACATTCCTGGCATGTGGGATAAAATTTTGGATATCAAAACATGTCACCTCCAGAAAGATCCCTCGAACGCCATTCGGAACAGCGTCAAATCCTTTGCAGAAAAAAATGATATTTCTTTTTTTGACCCCAAAAAGCAAAACGGTGTGCTTCGAACCTTAATGATCCGAACTTCCAGCACAAAAGAGATTATGGTGGTTGTGCAATTTTTTTGCGATGATCCGTCGCAACGCACGGCTCTTTTGGACCACCTGATTCGTGAATTTCCCGAAATCACCTCATTACAGTACATTATCAATTCCAAAGCCAACGACTCGATTTACGATCAGGAAGTGATTTGTTATCATGGCCGCGATTATATTGTTGAAACCATGGAGGGGTTACAATTTAAAATTAATGCAAAATCCTTCTATCAAACCAACTCAAAACAGGCCTACGAATTGTATAAAATTGCCCGAGATTTTGCGGGCCTAACAGGTCAAGAGCTGGTCTATGACCTTTACACTGGCACAGGTACAATTGCGCAATTTATTGCCAAAAAAGCCAAAAAAGTTGTGGGCGTAGAAGCCGTTCCTGACGCCATCATTGCCGCCAAAGATAATGCTTTGCAAAATGGTATTAGTAATGTCGATTTTTTTGTAGGTGATATGAAATCCGTTTTTAATAATGATTTTATCGCAACACACGGCCACCCCGATGTGATCATTACCGACCCCCCAAGGAATGGCATGCACCCCAAAGTGGTGGATCAAATCTTAAATATAGCCCCCAAAACAATAGTATATGTCAGCTGCAATAGTGCCACACAGGCCAGAGATTTGGCACGATTGGATGTGAGTTATAAAGTGGTCAAAACCCAGGCCGTGGATATGTTTCCACAAACGCATCATGTAGAAAATGTTGTACTTTTGAACAAACGAAATTAATTTAACCCATGAAAAAATTATTGCTAATCGTTGGACTGCTGTTGTTTGTTGGTTGCGAACCCGACGACGTTTGCAGCGAATCGACCCCCACGACCCCGCGATTTGTCATTTCATTTTTTAACATCAATGACATAGAAAGCAGTAAAACCGTTGGTGGACTTTATGCCGTTGGTTTGGATGATCAAAACAATGACGTTCCCATTTCTGGCGAAAACGTAGAATCTCGGGCAGAGATTCGACTGCCTTTAAACGGCACCCAAAATCAATCTCGATTTAAATTATACAAATCCTATGACGTTGTTGATGGTGAGGTACAAGGAAATCCAGACGAAATTACCATTGCCTACACCACCGAAACGGTCTATGTATCCAGAGCTTGTGGGTATAAAAACACCTATACCATTCAGGGAATTAGTATCGAAAGCGATAGCGATTTATGGATGATTAGCCCCGAAATTTTAACAAACAGTGTCACCAATGAAAATGAAACCCATGTTAAGATATACCATTAGTTTGATCCTTTTATTGTGGGTAAGCTTGCCATTATTTGGTCAAAGCGATTCTGAAGTAGTAAACGATAGTATTGTAATTAAAGAGAAATACGGGTTACGTTTTGGAGCCGATTTGAGTAAATTGGCACGAACCGCATTTAGCGACGATTATTCAGGGTTTGAGTTGGTTGCCGATTACCGTTTAAGCAAACGATTTTACGTGGCAGGCGAGTTAGGATTTGAAGAAAAATCAACAGAAACAAATTTTCTAAATTCAAGCGGAAAAGGAAGTTATTTCAAGGCAGGTGTGGATTACAATCTGTACAACAACTGGTTGGGTATGGAAAATCTAATTATTGGAGGGCTTCGGTTAGGCGTATCGAGTTTTAGTCAAACCTTAAACAGCTATACCATTTACGACACCAACAGTCAAACTTGGGGGCAAATTCAATCCGCCGATTCAAATGACTATTCAGGTCTAACGGCCGCTTGGATCGAATTGGTTTTTGGAATAAAAGCCGAAATTTTCAATAATATATTTCTTGGATTTAACGTGCAATTGAAGGGACGACTTTCTGAAAAATCTCCAAATAATTTTGAAAATTTATTCATTCCAGGATTTGGACGAACCTACGACAGCAGCAAAATTGGAACGGGCATCAACTACACGATTTCATACCTATTGCCCATTTATAAAAAATCCAAAACCGTCAGTCAAGAAGACGCTCCATAAAATTAACGAATAAAACGTTAGCGAATTAACTTTTTATATTTGATTCGTTTGGGCATGGTATCACCGCCTAAACGTTGGCGCTTATTGGCTTCATATTCGCTAAAACTTCCCTCATAAAAATACACTTGGGAATCGCCTTCAAAAGCTAGAATGTGGGTGCAAATCCGATCTAAAAACCAACGGTCGTGGCTAATGACTACAGCGCAACCTGCAAAATTTTCAAGACCTTCTTCTAATGCTCGTAATGTATTGACATCCAAATCGTTAGTTGGTTCATCCAAAAGTAATACATTACCTTCTTCTTTTAGGGTCATCGCCAAATGCAAGCGGTTTCGTTCGCCGCCCGACAAAAGATTTACTTTTTTGTTTTGCTCGCTTCCAGAAAAGTTAAAACGACTCAAATAGGCTCTCGAATTAACTTGTCGTCCGCCCATCATAATTAAATCTTGCTCGTCACTAAAATTCTGCCAAATGGTTTTATTTGGATCGATATTGGAATGGCTCTGATCGACGTACGCAATTTTTGCTGTTTCTCCAACCTGAAATGATCCTTTATCGGCAGTTTCTTCGCCCATAATCATCTTAAAAATGGTGGTTTTACCGGCACCGTTAGGACCAATAACGCCAACTATACCAGCTTGCGGCAGTTTAAAATTTAAATTATCGTACAACAATTTATCGCCGTAGGCCTTACTAACCCCTTCCGCTTCAATGACGTTGGTACCCAAACGTGGACCGTTCGGAATATAAATTTCCAATTTTTCATCCAATTGTTTTTGATCTTGGTTAAGAAGTTTATCGTAATTTTTTAATCGGGCTTTTTGTTTGGTTTGTCGCCCTTTGGCACCTTGACGAACCCATTCCAACTCACGTTCCAGAGTTTTTTGGCGTTTGGACGCCGATTTACTTTCTTGTGCCAATCGTTTTGATTTCTGATCTAACCAAGAAGAATAATTCCCCTTCCATGGAATCCCCTCTCCCCTGTCGAGTTCCAAAATCCAGCCAGCGACATTATCCAAAAAATAACGATCGTGGGTAACAGCAATAACTGTTCCTTTGTATTGAGCCAAATGTTGCTCCAGCCAATGCACCGATTCGGCATCCAAATGGTTGGTTGGCTCATCCAACAGCAAAACATCGGGTTGTTGTAACAACAGTCGGCAAAGGGCTACCCTGCGGCGCTCTCCGCCAGACAGGACACTAATTTTTTGATCGCCATCCGGCGTTCTAAGGGCATCCATGGCGATTTCCAATTTGGTGTCCAATTCCCACGCATTGGACGCATCGATTTGGTCTTGTAATTCGGCCTGACGGTTCATGAGTTTTTCCATCCGATCGGCATCAGAATAGACTTCTTCCAACCCAAACAGCTCGTTGATTTTATTGTATTCGTCCAAAATGGCCACAGTTTGAGCAACACCTTCTTTAACGACCTCCAAAACGGTTTTACTGTCGTCCAGTTGCGGTTCTTGTTCAAGATACCCAACAGAGTAGTCTTGCGAAAAAACCACATCGCCCTGGTAGTTTTTATCCACCCCTGCAATGATTTTGAGTAAGGTTGATTTTCCCGAGCCGTTTAGCCCCAAAATTCCGATTTTGGCTCCATAAAAAAAGCTGAGATAAATATTTTTTAGCACGGGTGTATTGGCACTTTGAAAGGTTTTGGTTACCCCGGCCATTGAAAAAATTATTTTCTTATCGTCACTCATTACACCCGACCTTTTAACGCATTAAAAACCCAGGCGATAGCGAAGAATCCTATGCCAACAGCGGCAAATCCCCAACCTGCAACATCATCATATCTAAAAGCGCCTAATGCAATTAGAGCGAGTCCAACAAAAATCATTATAAATGTGGCCCATGCTAATACTGTATTTTTATTCATGAAATTTAATTTTGAAAAATTGGTAGATTCAAATATCGTGAATTTTTAAAACTTTTGTTTGGCGATTTTAAAATTAAATTTGAATTACAAAATTCAATCAAAAATTTAGAGTTGCGTTGTTTTAAACAAAACTTAAATTTTAAATGTAACAATTCGGCGGCACTGTCGTCATCATTGGTATAACCCAAATTTATAAAAACCACAAAAAACTGAAGATTATCACCAAACGAAAAATTTAGCCAAATCTTTACCATTCAGCCCCTAATGCAACCATTGCTTCATCTGTAACTTAATTATTAAACCCTAAATCTTAAAAACGTAATCATGAACAAAAAATTAAAAATCATTGGTGTCCTACTGCTATCCCTCATTGGCATAATCGCTCTATTTATTACCGTTGTTGGGCTTGGAAATTATTTGCAAAATAACGGCTATAAAACCCTTGGCGATATTTTTATGTTCCTTTTTCCAATTCTGGTTTATGTCTCTGTAACCGTTTTCAACAAAAAAGTCAATGGACTTCAAATTTCTCAATATGGCTTTAATTTAAACGGTTTTTTCAAAAATAGTCTGTTGGGAACACTATGGGCCTTCGGCCTGATGGCCGTTGTACTTTTAGTGGCCATCGGTTTTGGAATATCAATACAATTTATGCCGCTTAAAGACGGCTTTGCAGAACCATTACTGACCCTTTTAGGAACCATGGTTTTGGTTGGCGTTTGGGAAGAATTTTATTTTAGAGGTCTGATTTTCAATACTTTAGTGAAACATCAATTTGGATTTCATGCGGCAGCTCTAATCAGTTCAATATTATTTTCCATAGCCCATTGGTCCAGTTTTGACCCCAACGAAACCTCCAAACTTTGGTACTTGGGCATTGTGTTGATTGGCTATATTTTGGTCTATATGTATGCCTATACCAAATCGATTTGGACGGTGGTTTTTTTCCATTTCTTTTTTAACGTCATAAATTATATCCTAACCGACGATACTGGTGAGGAAATCGGACTGTTTAGAATAACCAATTTAGACGAATACCCCATGCTGATGGATAATATTGCTGTGGTATGTTTGGGAGTAATATTGTTGTTAATTGTGATAATTCATCAGAAAAAACCCTCAAGACTAACAAAAAAAATACGATCTTATCTTTATCAAATCAACTAAAAATGGTTTAGAATCTTAAAATTATATCAGGATTATTATCTTTGACAAGAACTCAAAAAAAATAATCTAAAACCGCACCACAATGAACCCATCACAGCTATTTAAATTCCTGATAGTAGTCCTTGTTTTTACAACGTCATGCAAATCCAAACAAAGCAAAACATCAGCACCCTCAGAATCTATTACCCTCGAAAAATTAAGCGACTCACCATCGTATTCGGAGGCCGCTCTTGTGCTTAAAAAAGCCGAATCGGTGGAATCAGAAAATGGAAAAACAATGGCCTTTGATTTTGATGTCCAAAATTACACCCTTGGTGCGCAAACGGAAAGTCCAAATGCCAGTCAATTGGCCAATTCTGCCAAAGGACAACACATTCATTTTATTTTGAACAACCAACCCTATTCGGCCCATTATGCGCCCACTTTTGAAAAGAATATCCCAAATGGGGAACATCATTTGGTAGCGTTTTTGAGCCGTTCATATCACGAATCGGTTAAAAATAAAAATTCTGTGGTGGTCAAAAAACTGGTTGTGGGTAATCAGCCGGAAGAGAAAACGGAAGAGAAAACGGGACTGAACATGACGGCCCCAACATTGATTTACAGCCGACCAAAAGGCACCTACAAAGGACAAGATACGGAACGTATTTTACTTGATTTTTTTGTTCTAAACACCACCCTATCAACAGAGGGGAATAAGGTAAAAGTTACCATCAACGACACCGAGTTTTTGGTGACCGAATGGAGCCCTTATGTCATTAAAGGACTACCAAAAGGTGAGGTTACAATTCAACTTGAACTTGTGGATGCCAAGGGTCAGAATATTGCCGGTCCTTTTAATTCCGTAAAAAGAAGCATCACTTTGGAAGAATAATCAAAGAAAATGAAATTTTTACAATCCCATAGGCACTTCTATAAACAACAACTGCGCTGTGTCTTTGGCATGAATATCGAACGAAGGCACTTCCCAAATTCCTAAAGCATCCCGACGATCAAGTACTTGTTTTCCAACTTCAGAACAACCCGAAACTTGCATGACATAAACGCCGTTAGCTTCTGATTTGAGTTGGTATTGAAACGATTGTCCGGCATTTAAATTGAGTCGCGAAATTTGAGCATTTTGGTAAATTTTTAAGCTATCCTCACTCGAAAAATCATCCATAGATTCTACCAAAACTTGCAACTCGCCCAGATCAGCAGAAGTAAAATGCCGTTGGTCGTATCGCGGTTTAACTCCTTGCCTATCTGGGAAAATCCAAATTTGGAACAACGTTAAATCATCCTGTGATGACGCATTCATTTCCGAATGAAAAATTCCAGTTCCGGCAGACATCACCTGAACTTCACCCGCCTCGACAGTTTTCCAAACCTCGTCCATAGAATCTTTGTGTTTTAAAACCCCAGACAATGGAATGGTAATGATTTCCATATTGTCGTGCGGATGCGTACCAAAGCCCATATTTGGGGCTATTCGGTCGTCGTTTAGAACTCGTAAGAGTCCAAAATTCATTTTTGTACGATCTACAAAACGAGCAAAACTAAACGAATGGTTGGCCTCCAACCATCCGTGATTTGCGTACCCTCGAGACGATGCAGGATGTAAAACTACAGCCATAGAACATTGAATTTAAACTTAGTTGTAATTAAATCTTCGTTAAACAAAATTATCAAAGTGCAGATTATTGTTATTTTTGTTGCAAAGATAATGCACATGGACCTAAACTTCAATAAAAACGAAGACCACAACAAGCTTCTGGTATCCGACCTCAAGAAGCGTTTCTTAAAAGTGAAACTGGGTGGTGGTGCCAAGAAAATAGAAAAACAACATGCCAAAGGAAAATTAACGGCCCGCGAACGGATTGATTATTTGTTGGATCCCAAATCAAAATCGATCGAAATAGCGGCTTTTGCTGGTGAGGATATGTACGTTGAGCACGGCGGATGTCCTTCAGGTGGTGTGGTTGTAAAAATTGGTTATGTGTCTGGCCGTCAGTGTGTTGTAGTGGCCAATGACGCCACCGTTAAGGCCGGGGCTTGGTTCCCAATCACTGCGAAAAAGAATTTGAGAGCTCAAGAGATAGCCATTGAAAACAAACTGCCCATTCTATACCTCGTAGATTCGGCTGGAGTGTACTTGCCTATGCAAGATGAGATATTTCCTGACAAAGAACATTTCGGACGAATTTTTAGAAATAATGCCATAATGAGTAGTTTGGGGATTACTCAAATTTCGGCCATTATGGGGAGCTGCGTGGCAGGTGGTGCCTACCTCCCCATCATGAGTGACGAAGCCATTATCGTTGATAAAACCGCCAGTATTTTTTTGGCTGGAAGTTATTTGGTCAAAGCAGCTATTGGAGAAAGTATTGATAATGAAACCCTGGGCGGGGCATCAACCCATTGCGAAATCAGTGGGGTAACCGATTATAAAGCTCAAGACGATAAAGAGGCCTTGGATAAAATCAAATCCATAATGGATAAAATCGGAGCGGCCGACTGTGCTGGATTCAACCGAATTAAACCCTTAAAACCAAAAGAAAATCCGGACGATATTTTTGGAATTCTTCCAAAATCTCGCGCCGATCAATACGATACCTACGAAATTATCAAACGGTTGGTTGATGGATCGGAATTTGAAGAATACAAGGCCGGTTATGGAAAAACCATCATAACTTGCTATGCCAGAATAGAAGGTTGGTCGGTTGGAATTGTAGCAAATCAACGTAAATTGGTTAAAACCAAAAAAGGAGAAATGCAATTTGGTGGTGTCATTTATAACGATAGTGCCGATAAAGCCACGCGGTTTATTGCCAACTGCAACCAGAAAAAAATACCTTTGGTATTTCTACAAGATGTCACGGGTTTTATGGTAGGCAGTAAAAGCGAGCACAGCGGGATTATAAAAGACGGTGCTAAAATGGTGAATGCCGTTAGCAACAGCGTTGTTCCGAAATTTACGATTATCATGGGCAACAGCTACGGGGCAGGAAATTATGCCATGTGTGGAAAAGCGTACGACCCCCGATTGATTGCAGCTTGGCCCAGCGCCGAATTGGCTGTGATGAGTGGTAACAGTGCCTCCAAAGTCCTGTTGCAAATTGAAACTGCAGCCCTAAAAAAACAAGGTCAGAATATCACAAAAGAGCAAGAACAGGAACTTCTATCTAAAATTAAACAAAAATACGATCATCAAGTGTCGCCTTACTACGCTGCCGCACGACTCTGGACCGATGCCATTATTAATCCTCTTGAGACAAGAACATGGATTAGTATGGGCATCGAAGCTGCAAACCACGCCCCTATCGAAAAGAAGTTTAACTTAGGAGTCATTCAAGTTTAGAGAATCTAAAGTCATTTGACGTTTGATTTTTCCTGAGTTTGTTTGAAAAAATTGCGGCGTATAGTGGATTTCTTTGGGGCGCATTTTTGAATCAATGTGACGCATATCCAACTTCTGTTCTGTCGGATCGCCTTCAATAATTAAAATGGTTTTTTGCCCTAATATGTTGTCTGGGATGGCGGTTATAAAAAATCGATTTTTAATCTGATTTCTTAAGCGGTTTTCAAGTTGTTCTGGAAAAATTTTAATGCCTCCAGAATTAATAACATGGTCAAATCGTCCCAGCCAAACAAATGAATGCTTTGAGGTGAGCGCCACCACATCGTTGGTTTGCAGGGGTTTTGAGTTTAATTTTGGGGCATAAACAATAAGCCGATCATTTTGGTCCACTTCAACCGAAATACCAGAAAGAGTGGAAAACGCTGTTTCGCCCAACGATAGGTTTTTAACTGCAATGTGACTGACGGTTTCTGTCATACCATAGGTTTCAAAAATGGCGGTAGAACTGCCTTTCAATCGCCCTCGCAACGACTCTGATACTGGTGCTCCTCCCACTAAAAGTGTTTGTATCTGATCTAAATTTGATATGGAATTTTGAACTTGAAGAGGCACCATTGCCGAAAAATCGTAGGATTTAAAATTAGAACTTAATGGGTTTGAAGAGGGCTCAATGAAATCCAATTCTAACCCTAAAACCCATGCCCTAACAAACATCATCTTAGCGGCAATGTATGAAAATGGTAAACAACATAAAGCCGATTGGCCTGGACCTAAATCAAAATAAGACCCGGTGGTTTGCGCCGAATGAATGAATGACGATTTGGATCGGGTTACTTTGGACGGCAAGGCCGTGGTTCCAGACGTTTCTAACTTAAGTGTATGAGAATCATCCGTCCAAAATAATATAAATTCACCTAAATGCTTTTCGTTATCTGAGCCTTCTTTGATCCAATTATAAGCCAGTGCTTTTATGGATTCTAAATTGTACGATTCCCCATTCAGTCGAAACGAGGCGTGAGGGATTTTATGGGCATTTTTGAGATTCAAAAAATCAGTCTTTTGTTACCGGTCCTAAAAGTTTGGCTCTCCAATTGGTCCAGTTATACTTGCGCGAAAATACAACTAACAACAGGGGATAGATTACCACAAGCGGTAGTATTAGCTCCACTGAACCCATTTCTGGATCGGAGATATCTTTTAAAATTGAATTGGTTTGGAAAGCGGTCCAATCTGCTGTCATAAGTAAGGCACCAAAGAGGTTGTTGGCGGCATGAAATCCAAGGGCTAATTCTAACCCCTCGTCCATAAGCGTCATGATACCCAATAAAAATCCTACTCCCACATAGTGAATCAGAAGGATTTGACCGAGTTTGTCAATTTCTGGATTTGCAAAATGCATCAACCCAAACATTGTAGAGGTTAGTACTAATGGTACCCATCTGTTTTTAGCCAAAATTCCAATGCCTTGCATGAGATATCCTCTAAAAAAATACTCTTCAAAACTGGTTTGTAATGGAATAAAAATAACGGATACTATTACAAGAATTGCAAACGGAATGGGGTCAAAATTAAACGAGTAATTTTCAGGTTCCAAAACATACATTAGTGCAATTGATCCTACGGTGAATGCGCCCCAAACTAAAAATGCAAACCGAACCCGACTCCAATCGATGGAATTTCTTGATGTGGTCAAACTGGTTAGCGTTTGCTTATGAATGTATTTTACCACCAAAAAGAGAGCCAACAACCCCATGGCAAATGATAGGAGCATCAAGAACAAATTGAGGTTAGTGTCCAATAATTTTAACAATTCATAAGGATTCTTCTCTAAAGAATCTAAATCGCCACCCTGCTGAAATGCTTTAATGGCCAAAGCTATGGTGTGAGGCATCGAGCCAATTACGATTCCTACAATGATTATAACTAGACTAATGGCATACAGCCACCAGTCGTTCATAATTTTAAAGGCTTGTTTTATATACATAGTTTTATAACTTTAAATTCCATTTAACCGTGGGGTCGTAGTGCAAATATCCATGTTTTATGTTTAATGGCGCTGGAATGTTATTAGAAAACAATTGACCAGTCCCCAACCCTTGAGGCCTGTTTACCCCCAAACTGTAGGTCCACTGCGCAATAGCGTTCAGTCCAATGTTACTTTCCAATGCGCTTGTGATCCACCACCCAATTTGTTGATTTTCAGCCAAATCAATCCAAGACTGACTTCCAGCGATTCCTCCAATTAGGGTAGGTTTTAAGATCATAAATTGAGGGTTTATTGTTTGTAGCAATTCTTGCCGTTCTGTTACATCATGAACGCCTATTAGCTCTTCGTCCAGAGCAATTGGAAGTGGGGTTTTAGCACACAATTGTGCCATGGACTCCCATTGACCTTGCCTGATGGGTTGCTCGATGGAGTGCAAATCTAAATCGGACAATCGTTTTAAACGTTCCAAAGCATCATCACTATTGAAAGCCCCATTTGCATCAACCCGAATTTCTATGGTTTTGGAATCAAATTCTTTTCTAATGGACTGAATTAGAGCAAGTTCCGAATCAAAATCAAGGGCACCAATTTTTAGTTTTATGCAGTTAAAACCGCTTTCAATTTTAGTTTTAATTTGAGAATTCATAAAGGCCTTGTCTCCCATCCAGATAAGACCATTTATGGGAATTGAATCGAGTCCGTTGGTAAATTTAGATGGTATTAAAACTTGATGTGATTTGGAATGTAAATCCAAAAAAGCCATTTCAAGACCAAATTGAATGGCCGGAAATTCAACCAAATGCTTTAAAAGTTCGGGTAGACCCAAATTGATGTTATCACAAACCCATTGCAATTGGTGTTCAAAATCTGGGCGATCATCACAACTCAATCCTCTAAACATGCCACACTCCCCTACGCCTTTCGATGTGCCGTTTGTTATGGTTATAAACCAGGTATCTTTAGACTTCAATACCCCGCGAGAGGTACCGCTGGGTTGTTTAAATTGGAGTGCGTAGTGAACAAATGTGGCCTCCATCCTAAATCGATTGAAAATGGTATTCAATGACAAGCGCCGAGGCAAACAGAAGGGACATCACAAAGGTCGATAAAGCGACTAATTTCAAATGAGGGTCAAAATGTTTTGGGTGTTTGATGTTGTACACCGCCTTTAGGTGAAATAACAAGGGGACAAATGCAATCCAACTGACCATTACAAGCTTTGAAAATTGCATAATCCATTGAAAAAGTACCATAGAAGTGATGGCAAAAAGTATTAAGGCAAAATGATATATTTTGGCTTTTGAAATACCCAATAGACCTGCCAAAGTCAACTTATTGGATCTCAAATCCGAATCCAAATCCCGCATATTATTTAAATTGAGAACTGCTGCGCTCAAAAGACCAATGGTTGAAGCCGGTAATGCCAACCGCCAATCGATGTGTTTTGAAAATAAGTAAAATGTTCCAAAAACACTGAGTAACCCAAAAAATAAAAACACCATAAGATCGCCCAACGCTCTGTAACCATAGGCCGATTTTCCAACGGTGTAAGTTATGGCGGCGTAAATCGATAACCCTCCAAGGCCGATGAAAAGTAGCGAAGATAGGAGTTGATTTTTCCCCAATGAAATCCAGATGAGGGACAAGGCCAATCCCCCACTAATCAAGGTATTAATCACGATGGCCCTTCGCATTTGTCGGGGTGAGATTGCACCACTTTGCAGCGCACGTTTTGGGCCCAAACGGCTGTGGTTGTCCGTGCCTTTGATACCGTCGCCATAGTCGTTAGCCAAATTGGATAAAATCTGAAAACTTAAAGTGGTTGCAATAATTAATAGAAAAATGATGGTGTCAAAATACCCCAAAAAATAAGCATAACTTGAGCCCACAACTGTTCCAGAAATGGAAAGAGGCAGAGTGCGAAGTCGAGATGCTGATATCCAGGACTTTAGTTTGGCCATGCTATGGAATCCACTTTTTGTTAAAATTCGGGGGACGTTTTTGTAAAAAGGCATCACGCCCTTCTTTGGCTTCGTCGGTCATGTAGGCCAACCGTGTCGCTTCTCCTGCGAAAACCTGTTGTCCAACCATGCCATCGTCCGTGAGGTTCATGGCAAATTTTAGCATTTTGATGGAAATGGGCGATTTAGCTAAAATTTCTTGAGCCCAATCGTAGGCGGTTTGTTCCAGTGCAGAGTGAGGAACGACGGCATTAACCATCCCCATATCATAGGCCTCTTGGGCAGAGTAATTTCGACCTAAAAAGAAAATCTCTCGCGCTTTTTTCTGACCTACCATTTTGGCAAGATAGGCCGAACCGTAACCGCCATCAAAGCTGGTAACATCGGCGTCGGTTTGTTTAAAAATAGCATGTTCTTTACTGGCTAAAGTCAAATCGCAAACCACATGCAGGCTATGTCCTCCACCAACGGCCCATCCAGGCACCACAGCAATAACGGCTTTGGGCATAAATCGAATCAAACGCTGAACTTCCAAAATATTCAACCGATGATATCCGTCCCCACCGACATAACCTTCTTTACCTCTTGCCTTTTGATCGCCGCCACTACAAAAGGAAAAAACGCCATCTTTGGATGAGGGGCCCTCTGCACTTAAAAGTACGACTCCAATGGCTGTATCTTCGTTGGCATCGTGAAATGCTTGGAGTAACTCCGAGGTCGTTTGTGGTCGGAAGGCATTTCTTACATCTGGACGATTGAAAGCGATGCGCGCTACTCCATTGTATTTTTTGTATGTGATGTCTTCAAATTCAATGGCTGTTTTCCATGCAATCGTACTCATAGCTTAATTTTTTTTGTGTTCTATCAAATAAATTCCATCGGATTCCAAACGAATTAGACGTTGTTTGTAAAGTGATCCTACGGCTTTTTTAAAACTTTTTTTACTCATTTGAGCAATCGATTTAATCAATTCTGGAGTCGATTTATCGTTGATGTTTATAAATCCGTTGTGCTGTTGAATTAATTCCAAAAGGGCTTGAGCGCTGGGTTCGATGTTTCTGTACCCTATTCGTTGTAAACTGATATCCAATTTATTCCCTGGTCTAATTTTTTTGACAATCCCTTTCAGGGTATCGCCAATACTCATATCTTGAAAAATAGCATCGTTGTATACCAGGCCCAAATGTTTTGTATTGACTATAACATTCATTCCGATATCGGAAGGATGTGATACAATTAAATCGACTTCGTCAAAGAGGGCTACGGTGAGTTCTGAATTGTCCAAAAATCGATTGGTTTTACTTGAGGCAACAAGTCTATTTGTTTGGTCGTCAAGAAAGCAATGCACCAAATACCATCCTCCTTTTTTCATTGGAAAGGCCTGCTCTTTGAAGGGGCAAAACAGTTCTTTGAGCATTCCCCAATCCAAGAAGGCACCATAGTCGTTAACGGCATTGCAACGCAATAGTGCAAACTCGCCTTTTTTGATGTAGGGTGTATCGGTAACAGCCACCAGTCGTTCTTCGTTGTCTAAATAGACAAACACCCGAAGGGTTTGACCGATATTGAAATCTTGTGGCACATAACGGTTTGGCAAAAGCACTTCATTACCGTCATCATCCCCCAAAAACAACCCAGGATCGGTGTCTCGTAAGATAATTAAATTATTCCATTCCCCTATTTGAATCATAGTGCAAAGGTAAGGATTATGCCATAGAAATATAACTGCATTTTAACAAATTGAATGTAATAGATTTATGCCCTAAAACCCTACAAAAATTTCGTTCAAAATTAATTATATCACAAAATAAAGTGTTGATTATTGAACGATATTTAAAAATTAAATAAAATTAAATTTTGTATCCTATCGGGATTACAATTTGTATAAATTAGTATTTATGAAAAAATTTGTCATTTTAATTCACTGCAAAGATCAACAAGGAATTATTGCAGTGGCCACTAGTTTTGTTCTCGAAAATCAAGGAAATATAACCTATGTAGATCAACATGTAGATCATCAGCAAGGGGTGTTTTTCATGCGACTTGAATGCGTGTTGGAAACCACCACGATTTCTATTGATGAATTTTCTGCATTATTCAAACAATCGGTCACAAATTTGTTCCAAATGAATTGGAAAATTTTTGATGCTGAATATACTTCCAGAATGGCACTATTTGTGTCCAAATACGATCACTGTTTATATGATATTTTAGGCCGTTTTAAATCGGGGGAATTAAATGTAGAGATTCCGTTTATTCTGAGCAATCATAACGATTTAAAACCCATTGCGGACCGTTTTGATATTCCATTTTTCCATGTTCCAATTTCACCTGAAACACGTCAAGAAGCGGAGCTTCAACATCTTAAATTATTACAGAATCACAATATAGATTTTGTGGTATTGGCGCGTTATATGCAAATCATCCCAGAGGGATTAATTCAGGCATTTCCAAACAAAATCATTAATATTCATCATTCATTTTTACCTGCATTTGTGGGTGCAAAACCCTACCACTCAGCGTTTAAACGAGGGGTTAAAATCATTGGAGCTACCTCTCACTATGTTACTGAAGAACTCGATGCTGGTCCAATTATTGAGCAAGACGTTTGCAGAGTATCCCATACACATACAATTAAAGACTTAATAAGCAAAGGACGAGATTTGGAAAAAATAGTTCTCTCAACCGCGATAAAGCATCATATCGATCACAAAGTGATGGTATATAACAACAAAACTGTAGTATTTTCTTAATATGAAACACAAAAAACAACATTAAATAATGGTGTTTTCATGTACGAATTAATTATTTCTAAAATTTATTTATAAACCGTCTCTTTACCAAAATGTTTGGTCAGCAGGTAGTACACCACTGCACGGTACTTGTTTCGGTTGGACTGACCGTAAAGATCCAAAACTTTTTGTATGCCTTCATCTAATTTTGGAGAGTCGCTAAGTCCCAATTTTTTGATTAAAAAATTGTTTCGAATGGTTTCCAACTCAGAGGGGTCAGAACCGGAAACCGTACTGGCATCCTTGTTGTGAATTGATGGTCCACAACCAATGGTTACTTTTGTTAATAAATCCATATCTGGATTAACACCGCATTTATTTTTTAAATCCTCGGCGTACTTCACAATGAGTTGCTCTCTTTTGTTCATAATAATTTGGGTTTAAATTTATATAAAATCGGGGCTTGAAAGATAAACAATCAATACCTCTAAGATTTTGACATTAAAAAATTAAAAAAGTCACAAAAAATTGTCACTTTTTTTAAAAGCTTATTTTAAGGCGTCAAAATAGGACAACAAAATTTTGTCATTTTCATTAGAGGGTGTAAAAATTTCAAGAAGTTTGGGCTTTGTGCAGGGTTTAAAAAAGAGATCTAAAGCCGTTTTTAAACTTTCTGTCGAGTGGGCCGATTGATAGGTCAAATTGTAAGTTTTTGCTGCACTTTCTGCACTTCGGTTGTGTTTGGTTTCAAAATACGTTTCAAACAATTCAGAATTGTCATTTCCAGGAAGAATTCTAAAAATACCGCCGCCTTTGTTGTTGATCAAAATTACTCTAAAATTGGGCGGAACATACGCATTCCAAAAGGCATTAATATCATAAAAAAAGCTCAAATCGCCCGTGATAAGAACCGTTGGAACGTTAGAAACAACCGATGCACCCACAGCCGTGCTGCTAGAACCATCAATTCCACTGGTTCCTCTGTTGCAATACAACGCAATGGAGGGGTGAAACTCAAAAAGTTGCAAATACCGAATGGCCGAGCTGTTGCTGGACTGCACCATAAATTCATTCGGAATCGCATCTGAAATAAGTTCAAAAGCCTTGAAATCGCTAAAGGGCATCGAATTGATGTAGGTTTTGTGCCGTTGTACCCGAAGTTCCTTAATGCTGTTCCAATGCTGAAAATAAGTGCTCTCTGTCGATGGCTTTGATTCAAGGAGTTGACCAAAAAAGGTATTGGGGCTACAAGTAAAATGCTGATTTAAAGCAAAATAGGTGTCGTTGGCCCGAACACCGCCAACATGCCAGTGGTATTTGGGTTGATACGTTCTTAAAAACGCTTTAATTTTTTTTGAAATTATCAGCCCCCCAAACGTGAGTAACACCTCCGGTTGAAGCGCTGTAAACTCGTCCTCATCCAAAGGAGTTATAAGCTGGTCTATAAAAGGAAAAAAATTAGGATGATGCAAATTCGATGTGGTCTCAGTTAGTACAATTACAGAGGGGTCCTGAGCCAGAATTTTAATGAATTCGGCAGCCAAAGTATTGGGTGGATTCACCCCCACTAAAACCATTTTTCGTTTGGCCTTTTTCCATGTATTTAAGGTCGATGAGTTGAGTTTGAATGCTGCAGATTGAGCTGCAGATTGAACTTCATCAGGGAGCCAATCGGGGGTGGTTGTAGTGTCGTAAAGTGGTTCATCAAAAGGAACATTAATATGCACAGGGCCCTTCTTTTCTTGAGCCGTTTCTATGGCTTTTCGAATGCGTTTTTGCGCTTTAGTTTTTGCTGATTTTAATGAAGAAAATAGTGTCTTTTTTGGGGAAACTAAATTGGCTTCAAACAGTATGTGTTTTCCAAAAGCATGCGGCTGAATGATGGTTTGGCCATCGCCAATATTTATAAGATGTTCGGGGCGATCTGCAGAAATTACAATCAACGGTAAACCGGAATAAAAGGCCTCAGCTACAGCAGGATAATAATTGAGAAGTGCACTCCCGGAAGTACAAACAACGGCCACACTTTCAGCGGTTTGTTGAGCAATACCAAGCGCAAAAAACGCCGCTGAACGTTCATCGACGATGCTGTAGCACTTAAAAAATGATTGGTTTGTAAACCCAATGGTAAGCGGCGCATTGCGACTCCCTGGTGAAATCACGATGTGCTTTACGGCTCTCGCTTTACACAGCTGAACGACGTATTGAGCAAGGATGTGTTTGGGCCATTTCATAAAGATGCAAAGGTACCTATTTTACATCTTTTTATTGTATTGAACGATAGTATTTTAACACTTTAAAATATGGTTTTTAGGGTCTGTATTTTAGATTCGGTTTCTTCCCATTCAATTTCAGGAACGGATTTTGAAGTGATTCCTCCACCCGCAAATAAGGTTACTTCAGTCCCATTGATATGCATACAACGCAGGTTCACCACAAGATCAGTTTCAGGTGTGTCGGAATGATGCTTTTGGTTGATTTGACCCAAAAATCCAGAGTAAAAAGCGCGATCAAGAGGTTCATTGTTTTGAATAAAAGCAGTGGCCATGGCTTTAGGAGAGCCACAAACCGCTGGTGTTGGGTGAATGCTGTGGATGAGATCATTTAAGGCAAGTTTCGAATGCTTTAGGGTGCCTGTCAAAACAGATTTTAGATGAATTAGATGTCCTGCACGTGCTGTTTTTGGGTCAGATATTTGAATTTTGCTAAGTTGTGTTGACAACACTCGATGTAAATAATCAGTAACAAATTGTTGTTCCTCAATGTTTTTATTGTCCCAAGTCACATCTAATGAATCCTTATAAATCTGAGTCCCAGCCAACGCGACGGTTTGGACAGTTGCATTATTAATCGTCAGGAGAGTTTCAGGCGAAGCGCCCAACCATGCCCCGGTTTCAGGGTGATACCAGCAATAAATATAGGCCTTCGGGTAGGTGTTGAGCAGGGTTAAAAAAAATGCCACAATGTCAATTTCATCAAAACTAAACACAGCATTTCGAGCCAAAACAACTTTGCGCAATGCAGTTGTTTTTATGTTATCAATAGCTTGTTTAATCAATTGAATATGACGGTCACGATCATATGAAATTGCATCAAAAGTAACGGGTTTGTTGCTAAATGAATCGGGAGTAAAGTGGAAAACTTCCGAGTGTGAATTTGGAATGAGATACGTTGTAGAATTCAAATCGAAGGGCGCTAAAACAAATCCACTTTCAGAAAAATCGGAAACTTTGTAGGCATTGTTATCGGTTTGAAAATGAGCGCTGCAAGAATCGTCATTAAAGGATGAAAATAGGACAAAAGGGCGTTTGCGTTCTAGCTGGTTTTTCACACGCCGATGCAATTCATTTATAGTCATTTTGGATTACGATTTTGGTAGCGTAATTGTTGTTAGTTTACAAATTGAGACCAATTTCTGGTCGTCATTGGTGACTTTAATGTCAAACACTTGTGTCGTTCGGCCGTTGTGGATGCATTGTGCTTTAGCGTAGACGTATCCGGAGGAAACACT
Organism: uncultured Flavobacteriaceae bacterium; assembly: GCA_913061125.1. Taxonomy (GTDB): domain Bacteria; phylum Bacteroidota; class Bacteroidia; order Flavobacteriales; family Flavobacteriaceae; genus UBA3537. Next base: position 3,543 of record CAJXUB010000026.1, on the reverse strand, counting down.
TTTGACGTGTTGTGCAGATATATCTATACCTCGAACATAAAATGAACTGACATCTAAAAACACATGCGCAGCAAAACTACCAACCGTTTCAGCCAAAGCGGCGGTTGCTCCGCCGTGTAGTACGCCATCCGGCTGATGAACTTTGGAGGTGACGGGCATTCTAGCTACGATATAATCTGAACCAGCATCTACAAATTCTATGGATAGGGTTTCCATTAGGGTATTTTTGGTGGCCAAATTGGCTTTTTCCAGGATATAATCTTTGGATAATGTCATTGTAAATATTTGGATAAAAATACAAAAAGTTGGAAGGAATAGCGATAAGGGGCGTTAAAATACATGTAAAAAAAAAGCGCAATTTAAAATTGCGCTTTTAGTGTAATTAAAATGCTATTACAAATTAGGCAGTCTTCTTAACAGCTAAGCTGTAGATAACAAGACCAAATCCAATTTTATTAATTGCATCAGCAATGTTGTACCATACGTCCATAGCTAAACCTTCAGTAGGAAGTACATCGTACCATCCTTCTGTACCAGCCATGTATCCGATTGGGTAAATCGCCCAACCCACTAAAACGAACCAGCACAAGATTTTGTGAGCAGAAGCAACATCTTCACCGGCTTCTTTGGCTAATTTTGCAGCTCCACCTAACCATATTTCGTATACAATAACGAAGTATGCTACGCCGGAAATAGTACCCCACATAACAGCGTTGCCCATTGTTTCTCCGAAGTAACCAGTGACTAGCATCACAACTGAAAGGCCAATAAGTTTCCATAAAAGACTTTTTGTAGCACCAGCAACTTTAAGTATTAGATAAAATTCAACGCACATTAATGGAACAGTAAGGATCCAATCTACATAGCGGAAAGCAGTAACGTTTGATACGTCTCCGGCCATAGATGCATCTCGCATGTACCAGTAATGAACTGCAGCGATAAATGTAATTAAACCAGAAACTAAAACGGAGGTTCTCCATTTTTTGTCAAATTGGTTTAATGAAAGAAAAAAGAAGGCAGAGGCTGCCATCATTGCCATACATCCAATGAAGAATGTAAAATTCACAGGGTCGTTAACGTCTCCGCCGCCAGCGACTAGTGGTAAGAATAAATTTGTCATTTTTTCTAATTTTTGTTAGTTTTGTTTAAACAAATGTACAATTTTTTGTACAAAATTTTATCAAATTCATTTTTTTTTAACCCAAATGTTATTATTTAACAATTTTTTATGAATTTAGTTTATAGATTCTCAATCGTTGCCAGTTTCCTTGGATTATGGATTACATCTCTTCTTCCAGAGAGTTTTGAGCTTATTTTTGGGTTTATTCTCATTTTCTCGTTTGGAATGATTCATGGATCCAATGACATTATGATTGTAAATGCATTAAATATGCCCAAAAAATCTAAACCTTTTAAGGTTTTGTTAACATACCTGTTAGTGGTATCCTTAGCAGTGCTCGTATTTTACATCTTACCATCCGTAGCATTGGGGTTGTTTGTCCTATTCAGTGCCTATCATTTTGGCGAACAACACTGGAATACCAACATCAAATCGTGGTCTAATCCACTAAAACGCCTGTTTTTTTTCTCGTACGGATTATTGGTTCTCTTCTTAATTTTTAATTTCAACATTGAATCGGTCAAAAAAATTGTAATTGACATTACGGGAGTCGCTATCGAAAATTTTTACGCCCAACACACCATCATAGGGGCTGTTACAATTCTTATCACACTGACGGGGATTCATGCCATAAAACAAAAAATTGATTTGAAAAGCATCCTTAAAGAACTAGTCTCTCTCCTCGTTCTAATTGTTATTTTTAAGTCTTCAACACTAATTTGGGGATTTTGTATTTATTTCATTTTATGGCATAGCATTCCTTCGCTTTTGGATCAAATTACGTTTATTTATGGTGATTTTAAGAAAAAAAACATCATGAAATACACCATGGAAGCCCTCCCCTATTGGATTGTGTCACTGATTGGAATCACTGCTTTATACCTTTTTTTCAAAGATGACAAGCATTTTTACAGTTTGTTTTTTGCATTCATTGCAGCAGTCACCTTTCCACATGCCTTTGTGATGCTCAAAATGTTTTCAAAACAATCTCAAAATAAAAAAAGCACAACCGTTTAAGGTTGTGCTTTTACAGTTAGACAAATTTGATTTTACTTCACCTCCTCAAAGTCAACGTCTTCCACATTATCGCCTTCAGACTGAGTATCCTCTCCAGCGCTTTGATTCTCATTCCCAGAAGATTGCGATTCTTGTTGGGCTTTGTACATCTCCTCGCTCGCAGATTTCCAAGCTTCATTGATTTTCTCCAAAGCAGGATCAATCACAGAAACATCTTTGGTTTCATAGGCTTTTTTCAACTCTTCCAATGCAGACTCTATGGGTTGTTTTTTGTCATCCGATAATTTATCTCCAAACTCCTTTAACTGTTTTTCAGTTTGAAAAATCATAGCATCGGCACTGTTGAGTTTATCGGCGGTTTCTTTCGCTTTAGCATCGGCATCAGCGTTGGCTTCAGCATCGCGCTTCATTTGTTCGATTTCTTCCTCTGTCAAACCGGACGATGCTTCAATACGAATGTCTTGCGATTTATTGGTTGCCTTATCCGTTGCCGAGACTTTAATAATACCATTGGCATCAATATCAAAGGTGACCTCAATTTGAGGAACCCCACGCTGTGCTGGTGGAATGCCATCCAAATGGAACCGACCGATGGTTTTATTATCACCAGCCATAGCACGTTCTCCTTGCAAGACATGAATTTCTACAGAAGGTTGATTGTCTGCAGCCGTTGAAAAAACCTGAGATTTTTTTGTCGGAATTGTGGTATTGGCTTCGATCAATTTGGTCATCACGTTCCCCATGGTTTCAATTCCCAAAGACAGTGGTGTAACGTCCAGCAGCAAAACATCTTTAACATCTCCAGTAAGAACACCACCCTGAATGGCTGCGCCCACGGCAACAACTTCGTCTGGATTAACTCCTTTGTTGGGTTTTTTGCCAAAGAATTTTTCAACGGCTTCTTGTACGGCAGGAATTCGTGTTGAACCACCGACTAAAATGATCTCGTCGATATCACTCTTGGACACTCCAGCAGATTTGAGTGCTGTTTCGCAAGGTTTTATGGTTCGTTTAACCAAATCGTCAATCAATTGTTCAAATTTAGAACGGGTTAGTGTACGAACCAAGTGTTTTGGACCACTGGCAGTAGCGGTGACGTAAGGGAGGTTTATTTCTGTCTGTGCTGAAGATGATAATTCTATTTTGGCTTTTTCTGCCGCTTCTTTTAAGCGTTGTAAAGCCATGGGGTCTTGTCTTAAATCCATGCTTTCATCGGCTTTAAATTCTTCAGCCAACCAATTGATGATTTTTTCGTCAACATCATCACCACCCAGGTGGGTATCACCGTCAGTTGAAAGCACTTCAAAAACACCATCTCCCAATTCTAATATAGAAACATCGTGTGTTCCACCTCCAAAATCAAAAACAACTATGGTTTGGTCTTTTCCTTTCTTGTCCAAACCATA
>CAJXUB010000025.1 GCA_913061125.1 uncultured Flavobacteriaceae bacterium | reverse complement strand
ACTTGAGGTTGGTTCAAATACGGCGTAACGGTTTGCTGATCTTTGGCTTCGAAAGAGGCCAAAACTGGGCCCCCTGAATAGCCTGAGGCTCTAATCAAATCAATGAGTGGGTTTTCAGTGCCGTCGTCGCCAGTTTCAGCATCGGTGTCACCAATAATATCAGAAATAGCATCATTTTGATCGGCTTCAGTCTCGGGAGTTTCGTTGGTGTCGGAATCGGCAACAATTTCCTTTAATACTTCGTTGGCTTGAAATAAAAAGCTTCCAAATTCTTCACCTTTAAAGGCATCCCAAAATTCCAATTGCGCTGTGCTTTGTAGCAGTCCTTTAACGCGTTCAACTTCTTTGGCTCCTGGGAGTTCAACCAAAATTCGACCTGAATTTCCAATACGCTGGATGTTGGGTTGTGTCACCCCAAATTTATCAATTCGCTTTCTTAAAACTTCAAAAGCAGAAACAATTGATTCGTCAATTTTGGCAGACAAAATCGGTTTAACTTCGTCATTTGTCATATTGAATGTGATGTCATCACTCAATGTTCTGTTGGCAAAAATATCGGGCGAGGCCAATTTTTGGTCTCCACCAATGGTTTCAAAAGCCAAAAAGAAGTCTTCCAAATAAGTGTTTTGACTGTCTTTTTGCAATTCTTCGGCATCGTCCAGTGCTTTCCTGAAGGTTGGATCTTTACTTTCGTTGGCTAATCCAACAAGAATATCTTTGACAGAAATTTGCAAAATAACATTGATTCCGCCTTTGAGGTCCAGACCCAAATTCATGGCTTTTTCCTTTACCTCATTGTAGGTAAACGAGGCAATTCCAATATTAAAAACTTCGTTGTTATTTAATGAGTCGAGATACCTTAACCGCTCAATATTACGTTTCGAATCGTAATTATTTTCCGTTTCTGCAACAGTTTCGATGGCGTACTGTGAGGCATCTTCCTCAATTTGATTGCCTTTAAATGTGAATGATAACTGGTAAATGCTCACCAGTCCAAACAACACGGCGAACATAATAACTAATCCTTTATTTTGCATTTTGAATTATTTTATTCTGCTTAAATTTTGTAAACGAGCAAATATATGATTTACGCTGTGATTTGCCAATATATTTTTGATTTTAATAGAAAAAGCACCACAGTATTTTGTGATGCTTTTTTTAGTCATTCTAGCATGAATTAGTGGCTTAAAGATTTAAGAGCCCGTTGGTCTTTTGAACCCCCTCGGCACTAGTGTGAAGGTGCGATTTTTCTGCTTCACTCAATTCAATTTCAACGATAGATTCAATCCCATTTGACCCCAAAACAACGGGCACACCGATACAGAGACCTTTAAGTCCATACTCCCCATCCAAAAGGGCTGAACATGGAAATATCTTTTTCTGATTGCAAGCAATGGCCTGAACCAATCCGCTAACAGCAGCTCCTGGTGCATACCACGCTGAAGTTCCCAATAATTTGGTGAGAGTCGCCCCCCCTACTTTAGTATCTTCTTTAACTTGTTCTAAACGTTCTTGCGAAATAAATTCGGAAACTTTGATGCTGTTTCTTGTTGCATGGGAGATTAGAGGAACCATTCCAACATCGCTGTGACCGCCAATCACCATTCCATCTACATCACTGATGGGGGCTCCCAGGGCTTCTGCCAAACGGTATTTGAATCGCGCTGAATCCAAAGCACCACCCATTCCAATGATTCTATGTTTTGGTAAGCCCGTTACTTTGTGGGCCAAATAAGTCATCGTATCCATTGGGTTACTGACCACAATAAGAACGGTGTCTGGGGAGTACTTTACGAGATTTTCTGAAACGGTTTTCACAATACCGGCGTTGATCCCGATAAGCTCTTCACGGGTCATCCCTGGTTTTCTTGGAATTCCTGAGGTAATGACACAAATATTGCTCCCTGAAGTTTTGCTGTAATCGTTGGTAGTACCAGTAATTTTGGTGTCAAATCCATTCAAAGAAGCGCACTGCATCAAGTCCATGGCTTTTCCTTCGGCATAACCTTCCTTGATGTCAAGTAGGACAACTTCAGATGCGAAGTTTTTAATGGCGATATATTCTGCGCAACTGGCCCCAACGGCACCAGCGCCAACAACTGTAATTTTCATATGGTTTTAAATGTTTTGGGTTTGAATTGTATTTAAATTATTTGGTTAAGCATCTATGTTGGCATAGATGGCATTTCTTTCAATAAAATCGCGTCGGGGTGGTACATCATCACCCATCAACATAGAAAAAATACGATCGGCCTCTGTACCGTTATCAATTTGTACTTGTCGTAACGTTCTAAAATCAGGATTCATGGTGGTATCCCACAACTGGCTGGCATTCATCTCTCCCAACCCTTTGTAGCGTTGAACGTTGGCACTGCCGCCAAATTCTTCAATTATGGAATCCCGCTCTTTGTCATTCCAAGCGTATTGTTTTTTCTGTCCTTTTTTGACCAAATACAATGGTGGGGTGGCAATGTAAACATGACCATTTTCTATCAATTCTTTCATATATCTAAAGAAAAACGTAAGAATAAGAGTGGCAATGTGACTTCCATCAATATCGGCATCACACATGATAACGATTTTATGATATCGCAATTTGGAGAGATTAAGAGCTTTGCTGTCCTCCTCGGTTCCAATGGTGACTCCCAACGCAGTGAAAATATTTTTGATTTCTTCATTTTCAAACACTTTGTGTTGCATGGCTTTTTCTACGTTGAGAATTTTACCACGCAACGGCAAAATGGCTTGAAACGCACGGTCACGACCTTGTTTGGCCGTTCCGCCTGCCGAGTCGCCCTCTACCAAGAAAACTTCACATTTGGCAGGATCCTGCTCCGAGCAATCACTTAATTTTCCAGGCAGGCCTCCTATGCTCATAACGGTTTTACGTTGCACCATCTCGCGCGCCTTTTGAGCTGCATGACGGGCTTGAGCGGCCAAAATTACTTTTTGAACAATCGTTTTGGCATCATCAGGGTGTTCTTCCAAATAGTCGGTCAACATTTCGGAAACGGCTTGACTGACTGAAGCAGACACCTCTCGGTTGCCTAGTTTCGTTTTGGTCTGGCCTTCAAATTGAGGTTCGGCAACTTTTACAGAAATAATGGCTGTTAAACCTTCTCTAAAATCATCCCCAGCAATGTCAAATTTTAATTTGTCCAGCATCCCCGACTCGTCGGCATATTTTTTTAGTGTGTGGGTCAATCCACGTCGGAACCCTGTTAAATGAGTTCCGCCCTCGTGAGTGTTGATATTGTTAACGTAAGAATGTAAATTTTCAGCATAGGAGGTGTTGTAAATCATAGCTACTTCCACCGGAATCCCATTTTTTTCACCCTCAAATGCAATAACAGATTTCATAATCGGCTCGCGGGTTTCATCCAAATATTTGATAAATTCTGAGAGCCCTTCTTCAGAGTGAAATGTTTCACCTAAAAAAGCGCCTTTGTCATCTTTTTCTCTTTTATCGATAATATTAACCCGAATACCTTTGTTCAAAAAAGCCAATTCCCGCATACGATTAGCAAGCGTTTCGTAATTGTATTCTAATGTTTGTGTGAAAATTTCAGGATCAGGTTTGAAGGTTACAATCGTGCCTCGTTTGTCTGTTGCTCCAGTCGATTTTACGGGGTACAGGGCTTTGCCACGCTCGTATTCTTGTTCCCAGATTTTACCGTCTCTGTGAACCGTGGCCTTAAGATGCATTGATAGGGCATTCACACAACTGACCCCCACACCGTGAAGACCCCCTGACACTTTGTATGAATCTTTATCAAATTTCCCCCCTGCACCGATCTTGGTCATAACGACCTCAAGGGCAGAAACGCCTTCTTTTTTATGTAATCCAACGGGAATTCCACGACCATTATCTTCGGTAGTAATGGAGTTGTCCTCGTTTATGGTTAGTGTAATTTCATCACAGTGACCTGCCAGTGCCTCATCGATGGAGTTGTCAATAACCTCATAAACAAGGTGGTGTAATCCTCTGACCCCAACATCCCCGATGTACATTGATGGCCGCATTCGAACGTGTTCCATACCCTCCAGGGCCTGAATACTGTCGGCAGAATATTGATTTTTATTGATGTCTTCGCTCATTTTTAGTGTGTTATTTTATTTGCTATTTATGGGGTAAACAAATATAAAAATTAGCGGTTTTCTTTAAAAGAGATTTTAATGCAAATTTTTTGAAATTATTAACATTTTTTAGGGAATTAAAAACGGGCTTAAACAAGCTAAAAATAGGCTTATTTTGGATTTTGATGGTTTGGATTAAATCGCACTTACAAAAATAAAATTTCAAGCTCTTAAAACGCTTTATTTTTGGTCAAAAAAATTAATCGTAGGCCTCGTCGTGAACTTGAGCCACGGCACGACCGCTAGGGTCATTTAAATTTTTAAAAGCTTCGTCCCATTCGAGTGCAATTTTAGTGCTGCAGGCCACACTGGGTTCTTGAGGAACACACAACGCAGCAGCTTCGCTTGGGAAATGAGACTCAAAAATGGTTCGGTAATAAAATTCCTCTTTGTTGAGCGGGGTTTGAACTGGAAATCGAAAATGAGCATTCTCCATTTGCTCATCGCTAACTTCTTTTTCCACAAGGTCTTTTAGGGTGTCGATCCAACTGTAGCCCACACCATCGCTAAATTGCTCTTTTTGACGCCATGCTACACTTTCAGGCAGAAGGTCTTCAAATGCTTTTCGAACAACCCATTTTTCCATACGTTCACCATTGATCATTTTATCCTTTGGATTAATCCTCATGGCTACATCCATAAACTCTTTATCTAAAAATGGAACACGACCTTCTATGCCCCAGGCGGCCAAACTTTTGTTGGCCCTCAAACAATCGTACATGTGCAGCTTTTCCAATTTTCGGACCGTTTCCTGATGGAACTCTTTGGGGTTTGGGGCTTTATGAAAATACAAATATCCACCGAAAAGTTCATCAGCACCTTCTCCAGAAAGCACCATTTTAATGCCCATCGACTTAATCACACGAGCCATTAAATACATGGGGGTACTGGCTCGAATTGTGGTTGTGTCATAGGTTTCTAAATTGTATACTACATCTTTTATGGCATCAAGCCCCTCTTGAATAGTAAATTTAATTTCGTGATGAACGGTGCCAATATGATCCGCCACTTTTTGTGCTGCTGCCAAGTCTGGAGATCCCTCCAACCCAACCGAAAAAGAATGCAATTGGGGCCACCAGGCATCATCAGTATCGCCAGACTCAACGCGTTTTTGGGCATATTTTTTGGCAATAGCAGAGGTGACCGAGGAGTCCAAGCCCCCTGAGAGAAGAACCCCATAGGGGACATCACTCATCAATTGGCGGTGTACGGCAGCTTCCAGCGCTTCTTTAATGTGTTCGATATTGGTTTCATTGTCTTTTACAGCCTCAAAATCGGTCCAGTCTCTTTTGTACCACTGAACAAATTCTCCTCTAGAACTGTGAAAGTAGTGGCCTGGCGGGAAGAGTTCTATTTTTGAGCAAAACGGTTCGAGGGCTTTAAGTTCGGAGGCCACATAAAAAGTTCCATTTTTATCCCATCCAATGTAAAGCGGAATTATCCCCATGTGATCTCTAGCAATAAGATAGGTGTCGTCTTCTACGTCGTACAGCGCAAAACCAAAAATACCATTCAAATCATCCAGAAAATCGACCCCTTTTTCTTGATACAAAGCAAGAATGATTTCACAATCGCTTTGGGTTTGAAAGTCGTATTTCGATTCAAATTGTAGTCTTAATTCTCTGTGGTTGTATATTTCACCATTAGCCGCCAGAACCAAATTCTTATTTGGGCTAAACAGCGGTTGTTTCCCCGATGCTGGATCAACAATGGCAAGGCGTTCGTGCGCCATAATCGCATTGTCGCTGTCAAAAATACCGCTCCAGTCTGGACCACGATGTCGTATTGTTTTAGACATTTCAAGGATTTGAGGCCTCAGCTCCTCACTTTTTTGCTTTAAATCAAAAGCACAAACGATTCCGCACATAATTTTTTAATTTATTTTGAATGCAAATATGCATTTAACTTTCATATTATAAACAAAAAAAATTAAATAGATTATAATTTATAATTCAAATAATAACATTTAAGACTTAAATATTATAAAATAAAGAAAAATTAAAGGATATAAATTACAATTTGTAAGATATTTATAAAATAAAGCTATGGAATGTTAAGATATTTATGCGTTTGAAGTGAAATTTTCCATTTTGGATGATTCATAACATAATCTACGATCATAGGAATAATTTTTTCGCGTACACTCCATTCGGGCTGAAGGTAGAGAATACAACGGTCTGAAACTTTTTGAGCTTGTTCTTCGGCGAATTTAAAGTCGTCTTTGTTGTAAATAATAACTTTTAGTTCGTGAGATTTTGGATAGATTTCGGCTCTCGGTTGTTTTCTTTTTTTTGGCGACAAGCACACCCAATCCCACTGCCCTGTTAGTGGGTATGCCCCAGAAGTCTCAATGTGTGTTTGTAGACCTTTTTTGTGCAAGAGTTTTGTAAGTGGTCCCATGTCCCACATGAGCGGTTCTCCACCCGTTACAACAATGGTATTGCTGTAGTTTTGAGCTTGATTTGCTATTTGTGAAACGGCGGTAGGTGGATGAAGTTCTGCATTCCAACTTTCTTTGACATCACACCAATGACAACCCACATCACAGCCACCAATTCTTATAAAAAATGCCGCTGTTCCTTTGTGGAAACCCTCTCCTTGTATGGTATAAAAGGCCTCCATTAGTGGGAGCATCTTTCCCGCATCGACGAGTTGTTTGGTTTTTGGATTCAGCATATAATGCAAAAATAGTTTACAGATTTTTGTTAAAATAAAAAAACTTCATTTATTTTACTGAAACCTACTTTGTTATGACTTCAAAACATCCTTTTTTTTCGCACATCATGAATGGCTACACCTTTGATGGCGAAACCCTTACGGTTGGAGCAGCTACGATAGATCAAAAGACACTCTCCAAAGCGTTTGTAAAAATTCCGCTAAAAACGCTTAATCGGCACGGTTTAATTTCAGGAGCAACTGGTACCGGAAAAACAAAAACTCTTCAAGTTCTTTCCGAACAATTGAGCGAAAAAGGAATCCCTGTGCTGCTGATGGACCTCAAAGGGGATTTGAGTGGCCTGGCCCAACCCAGCCCTGGCCATCCAAAAATTAACGAAAGACATCAAGCAATTGGATTGCCTTTTGTTCCAAAATCGTATGACGTTGAGCTGCTCTCCCTGTCTGAAGAAATGGGCACCCGGCTGCGCGCTACAGTAAGCGAATTTGGCCCCATACTGATGTCTAAAATTTTAAACCTCACCGAAACACAAACAGGAATCATAGCCGTGGTTTTCAAATATTGCGACGATTGCAATATTCCACTATTGGATTTAAAAGACTTGAAATCAATTTTAAATTACGCTACTGGTGTTGGAAAGCCAGAGTTTCAATCAAAATACGGACGTATTTCTACGAACTCAACAGGGGCTATTTTGCGTCGCATTATAGAACTCGAGCAGCAAGGCGGTGACTTATTTTTTGGTGAAAAAAGTTTTGATGTAAACGACCTCATTCGAACCAACAAAAACGATGAAGGAATTGTTCACATTATCAGGTTGACTGACCTGCAACATCGGCCAAAATTATTTTCGACTTTTATGTTGAGTTTGCTGGCTGAATTGTTTGAAACACTACCAGAATGTGGCGATCTTGAAAAACCCAAATTGGTTGTATTTATTGACGAAGCGCATTTAATTTTTAGCCAAGCCAGTAAAGAATTAATTCAACAACTTGAATATACCGTTAAACTGATTCGAAGCAAGGGGGTTGGTTTATTTTTTGTCACTCAAAACCCGACCGATGTACCGGATTCAATTTTAAGTCAATTGGGGTTAAAAATTCAGCACGCCCTGCGCGCTTTTACAGCCAAGGATCGAAAAGCCATTAAACTGACCGCTCAAAATTACCCTCAAACTACATTTTTTGATATTGAGTCGGTACTGACATCTTTGGGAATTGGCGAGGCGTTGGTCACCGCTTTAGATGAAAAAGGGCGCCCAACCCCACTGACCGCCACCATGATGCGAGCCCCAAAAAGTCGTATGGATATTTTAACTCAAAATGAAATCAAAACCCTTTTCAAATCGTCAAAATTGGCCAAAACTTACAATATTGAAATTGACAGGGAAAGTGCTTATGAAATTTTAAATAAAAAAATTAAAACCGCACTGGACAAATCAAAAAAAGAAGCCAAAAAACGCACTTCAAACCCATCGCGATACGAACGCCAGAATCCACTAATCAAAGTATTAACCAGCGCTACATTTATTCGTGCTGTATTTGGAATTCTAAAAAAAGTCGTTTAGTATTGTGGTTGAAATAATTGACCATGAAAAACACCTTTTTACTGCTACTAATTTGTTCGTTTTTGTTGAGCAGTTGCTCGAAAAAAGCAGACCCTTTTTTGATTTCAAAACAATCTGTTGGTTTTCTTAACGACTCCACTACCGTTGGCCAATTAAAACTGGCATTCCCCAACGATTCTTTGAGTAAACCCATCGGTGGAGATGAGTTTCTGGGCAACAGCAATATCATTAAGGTTTATGCCACGACATCGCAAAAATTGTTGTTGGAACTGACCCCTGCCGAGGCTTTAGACTCGCTCTCGACCATACAGTACGTCCGCATCATGGACGATCAATTTAGAACCGAAAAGGGACTTAACATCAACAGTTCTTTTGACGACATTGCATCGAATCACAGCATTTCTAACGTTCAAAATACTTTGAGAAGTTTAGTGGTATCAGTGGATGAAATCAATGCCTATTTTACAATTGACAAATCTGAATTACCCGAAGATTTACGGTACGATATGACTAAATCAATTGAAACCATTTCAATTCCTCCGACAGCACAAATCAAAGATTTTTTTATTCAATGGTAGTGGGATGAAAGAATACGAGCTGCAAACACCACCATTTTTAGTTTCTACTTCGGACGATAAAATAATTGAGAATCCGTGCCGTTATGTTTCCATTTGTAGGCTTGCATTTAACATTCAAAGCGTTAATAGAGAATCTTAATCAACATGAATAAATTACTTCCAAAGATTATTGGTTTCGTCCTTAATATCGTAGGATTTTTAGACGTAAAACAAGCATCTCAATGGGCATTGGATCTTTTTTCAAAACCCCTAAAAGGTCGATTTAAAACGCCACACTCTACCCTGGAGGAGGCCCTTAAAATCAAGCTATCTTATGATGGAATGGACATTCAAACGTATCAGTGGAAGGGCCAGAACGAAACGGTGTTGTTGGCGCACGGCTGGGAAAGCAACTCGGGGCGTTGGAAAAACACCATCATTCGACTTCAAAAACTTGACTATAACATTGTGGCGCTGGACGCACCAGCTCATGGAGCATCGGGAAGTGCGGCCTTTAATGCTGTTTTGTATTCTAAATTTATTGAGGTTGTTTGTGAAAAATTCAAACCAACTGCCCTTATTGGCCACTCTGTTGGAGGCATGGCAATTTCATTTTTTTTAAAAAATAGTGACTACCCCTTGGCCAAAAAATTGATTCTCCTTGGGGCTCCCGCAGGTTTTCCTGGAATTTTCAAAAACTACACAGACTTGATGGGCTTCAATTCTCGAGTCCAGAAGGGAATCGAGGCCCGAATTATTGAAAAATTTGGATTCCCTTCATCGCATTTTAATACGGCTAAATTTTTAAGAAATACCACTTGTAGCGGACTAATTGTGCATGACAAAAGAGATCCGATCATTCCATTTTCCGATGCCTTAGAAATTGAAGCATCGTATGAGAACAGCACCCTAATTTCTACATCAGGGTTGGGGCATGGATTGAAAAGTAAAAAAGTCGTAGATGCCATTGTGGACTTTTTAAAGGGCTAAACTTTTGTACCTTTACAAGCATGAGCGATACACCCAAAAGACTCAATAAATATTTAAGCGAAGTTGGCTTTTGCTCCCGTCGAGTGGCCGATAAGTTTATCGATGAACAACGCGTTACAATCAATGGAGAAATCGCACCAATGGGTTGCAAAATTACGCCCTCCGATGTGATTAAAGTGGATGGTGAAACCATAGAAAATAAGAAAAGGGAACTGACGTATTTGGCTTTCAATAAACCTGTTGGCATTGTTTGCACTACCGATACTAGAGTTGAAAAAAATAACATCATCGATTTTATAAATTACCCCTCTCGGATTTTTCCTATTGGTCGATTGGACAAAGACAGCGAAGGTCTGATTTTACTCACTGATGATGGAGACATTGTCAATAAAATATTACGATCCAGTAACAACCACGATAAAGAGTACATAGTAACGGTTGATAAGCCCATCTCACAGACCTTTATAAAGCGAATGGCAGCTGGCGTCCCTATTTTAGACACCAAAACTAAACCCTGTGTGGTACAAAAAATAAATAGAACCACTTTCAAAATCATTCTAACTCAAGGGCTAAACAGACAAATACGTCGAATGTGTTCGTATTTTGACTACACCGTTAAGACGCTAAAACGCGTTCGTATTATGAACATTCATTTAAAATGTGATGTGGGGCAATTCCGTCATTTAACACAAGATGAACTCTATAATTTGAATAATTTATTGGAACAATCTAAAAAGACCTGGCAATGAATTCCATAATTTCTCCATTCCATCTTGCCATTCCCGTTTGGAATTTGGAAGAATGCAGACAATTTTATATCGAAATTTTAGGGTGTACCGAAGGGCGGAGTAGTACCCATTGGATTGATTTAAATCTATTTGGACATCAATTGGTGTTGCATTTCAAACCCAAAACAAAAGAACATGTTCATAGTAATGAGGTGGATGGGAAACGGGTACCTGTTCCGCACTTTGGGGTTGTGTTACCCTGGAGTGATTTCAAAAAATTTTCAAAGCAACTGAAAACGAAAGGCGTTCAATTTATCATTGAGCCCTATGTGCGTTTTGAGGGGGAAATTGGCGAACAAGCCACTTTATTTTTTTTAGATCCTTCTGGAAATGCTTTAGAATTCAAATCCTTTAAAGAGCCCAATCAGCTTTTTGCTAAATAGAATCACGAAGCAACGCTAGAGCGCGATCGTGCCAGAAGCGTATTTTTTAACAACATGGCAATGGTCATAGGTCCTACACCTCCAGGAACTGGTGTGATGTAGCTGGCTTTTTGAGATACACTTTCAAAATCAACATCTCCAGCAATGCGATAACCGCGTTTTTTACTTGAATCAGGAACTCGGGTAATTCCGACATCAATAATTACAGCATCGTCTTTTATCATATCCGAGGTCAAAAATTCGGGCATCCCCAGTGCGGCAATGACTATATCTGCTGTTTTGGTGAGTTCGGATAAATTTTTGGTTCGGCTGTGAGCCACTGTCACCGTGGCATTTCCCGCAGGCCGTTTTTGACTCATCAGAATACTCATTGGTCGACCCACGATGTGGCTTCGTCCAATCACAACCACGTGCTTCCCAGAAGTTGGGATGTTGTACCGCTCCAACAATTCCATGATACCATAGGGGGTGGCTGAAATAAAGGTGGGTAGATCTAAAGTCAAACGCCCGACATTCATGGGATGAAATCCGTCCACATCTTTATCGGGGTTAATGGCCATCAGAATATGGTTTTCGTTAATGTGCTTTGGCAGTGGAAGTTGAACAATAAAACCATCAATATCGGAATTATTATTTAAGTTATAAATTGTATCCAATAATTCCTGCTCCGAGGTTTCTTCAGGCAGTTCTATTAGAGTAGATTCAAAACCCACCAATTCGCAAGCTTTGACCTTGGCGCCCACATAAGTCATACTGGCCCCATTGGTTCCAACAAGTACGGCCGCCAGGTGGGGCACTCGTTTGTTTTGTTGTACCATTGTTGAAACCGTTTCTGCAATTTCTGCTTTGATTTGGGCGCTGGTTTGTTTTCCGTCTAGTAGAATCATATCAATAATTAATGGCCGCTTAGCGTGGCATATTTCGCATCATTTGCATCATGTTTTTTCCACGATTTCCCTGCATCATTTTCATCATTTTACTCATTTGATTGAATTGCTTCATGAGCTGATTGACTTCTTGAACAGATGTTCCAGAGCCAGCCCCGATGCGCTTTTTTCGACTGGCGTTGATAATGGAAGGGTTCGAGCGTTCTTTGGGGGTCATGGACTGGATAATGGCTTCAACATGCTTAAACGCGTCATCGTCAATATCGATATCTTTCATCATTTTTCCAGCCCCTGGAATCATTCCCATGAGGTCTTTCATACTCCCCATTTTTTTTATTTGTTGAATTTGGGTTAAAAAATCGTCAAAACCGAATTGGTTTTTTGCAATTTTCTTTTGAATTTTTCGGGCTTGCTGCTCATCGAATTGCTCTTGAGCACGTTCCACCAACGACACCACATCGCCCATCCCCAAAATACGATCGGCCATTCGAGCGGGGTAGAAAACATCAATGGCATCCATTTTCTCGCCAGTTCCAATAAATTTGATGGGTTTATCGACAACCGATTTGATGGAAATAGCAGCTCCACCTCTCGTATCTCCATCCAATTTTGTTAAAATTACACCATCAAAGTTTAAGATGTCATTAAAAGCTTTGGCCGTATTTACGGCGTCTTGACCCGTCATGGAATCGACCACAAAAAGCGTTTCTTGAGGTTGGATGGCTTTATGGATGTTAGAAATTTCGGTCATCATGGCTTCGTCAACCGCCAATCGTCCGGCGGTGTCAATGATAACCACGTTACATCCTTTTGATTTTGCTTCGGCAATCCCTGATTTTGCTATCGCAACAGGGTCGTTATTACCAGGATCACTATACACTTCTGCCCCGACTTGATCTCCTACAATGTGCAACTGGTCAATGGCTGCAGGACGGTACACATCACAAGCGACAAGCATTGGTTTTTTTGATTTTTTAGATTTTAAGAATTGGGCCAATTTTCCTGAAAATGTGGTTTTACCAGATCCTTGAAGTCCTGACATCAAAATAATGGAAGGATTGTCCGATAGGTTGATTCCGGCTGCGTCACCACCCATCAGCTCGGTGAGTTCATCTTTCACGATTTTCACCATCAATTGGCCCGGCTGCAAGGTGGTCAATACGTTTTGGCCTATGGCTTTTTCTTTGACCTTATTGGTAAATTCTTTGGCTATTTTATAGTTGACATCAGCATCAAGCAGTGCACGACGAACTTCTTTCAGGGTTTCTGCAACATTGATTTCAGTAATACTGCCATGCCCTTTGAGCACGTGTAAGGCTTTATCTAATTTTTCACTTAAACTGTTAAACATCAAGAATTGATTTTGAACCACAAAATTAACGAAATATTTCTTTTATTTCTGGTTAAAGAGACGTTAAAACCTTAAAAAAATTAAGGGGTCGAGCTGGAGACTTGAAGTAGTTTGCCGTTGTAGAACTGCTGTCCCGTTTGGGCAAAATTAAATATGTAATCTGCCATTTCCAATGCCGTTTTGGGAGCTTTGTAACCAGGAAATGCCTCTTGCAACATTTCCGTTTGTACGGCACCAAGAGCCAGAACATTAAATGAAGGCCCTGATTCTTTGTACTCTTCGGCTAAAAGTTCGGTTAATGTTATCACAGCGCCTTTGCTGGAGCTGTAGGCTGAAAGTCCAGGAAATTTTACAGAACCTTGGACGCCTCCCATGGAACTTATGGTTAAGACGTGACCTCCAGGTTTCATGGCAGGTAGAACGCGTCTGGTTAGTTCGGCAACTCCAAAAACGTTGGTGCTGTAAATGGATTTAAAATCTTCAAAAGTAGTTTCAGAAAAGGGTTGATTTAAAATGGCCCCAGCGTTGTTGATGAGAATATCGACGTGAGTCCATTCGTTTTGAATGAAATCTTCCACACGCTGGTAATCGTCTTGAATGTTTAGATCAAAAGAAAGGGCTGTGATATTTTCGTACTGCAAATTGGAAACGGGCTGTGCATTTCTGGAAAGTGCCAAAACGGCGTATCCGGCCTTGGAAAATAAGTGAACGAGTTCAAAACCGATGCCACGGCTGGTTCCTGTAATGATGACAGTTTTTGTGGGTTTCATTTTATGATATTATATCTGTTGCGAAGATACTAATTCCTTTTAAACCGCCATTTTTTTTGATTTGAAAAGAGGAATTCTGGAAAGTGCAAAGAGAACGATGAGTAGAATAACCATAAATAATTCAAACCAAAGCACATAATAGGGCCATTCCCCTATGACTAATGGGTTATTTACTTGAGGGGCTTCTGCCAAATACATATAATTTCCACCGATAGAAAAATTAAGAGGCATAATGATGGCCAGAAGGATATTAAGGGTGACAAAAGTCCTTATTGTGGATTGCTTTGTTAATGTCATGTTTAAATTTTGAAGCATATATATGGGCATAATCAGTATGATTGAATGTCTTAAATAATATTCAACGTAGGCAAATAGACTGCCATCATAGGCGTTCATTTGAGGGGTAAGCATGGACATAATCCCTCCAATTATTCCGGTGTAAAATACAAAATCGAACAGCAGTTGTTTGCGTTTCAGAAATGGTAATATAGCACAGATGAGCCCGGATATCCCACACAAGTGAAGGGGCAAGTCTGTGGCAACATTCCACTCGCCAAGCAGGTACACCCTTAGGGGGCTTAATATGGAAGAACATATTAAAATAATTCCCATGAGGTATGTTACGTATGTGTTTTGTTTTTGGGTTAAAAATCGGGCAATAGTCAACACGACCAAAATTAAAAAAAGCGCTATGGTATTGTTTCGCACCCACTCGTCGGACATGAATTCTATGATATAAATGGGGTAATCGGTGGTGTAGAAAAAAGTCAACATATATTGGTTCTGGTTAATTTTTGAATTATAAATCTAAAAATAAAAGCCCGTTATTCAAAGATATTGTTATTTTTGTGCTTCAAAAGGGTCATTAACTCAGTTGGTTCAGAGTGTTACCTTGACAGGGTAGAAGTCACTGGTTCGAATCCAGTATGACCCACAAGTAAGTAATTTCATTTCAAGAGCAAAATTATCACTCTTTAACATGTCATAAATATTGGATTACGTCCTCCAATGCCATTCCTCTGGATCCTTTAATTAGGACGAATGAATCAGCTATTTTCTCTTGTTGTAAATTATTTTTGACCTCATTTGTGGTTTTAAAAAAATGCTCGTTTGGATAATTTGGGGCATGATTGAAAAAATGAGACCCTACAAAAATTGCCTTTGAAAAATTGAAACTCAATGTGAGTTCAATAACCGATTTATGCTCCAAATCGCTGTACTCGCCCAGCTCAAACATATCGCCCAAAACCACCACTTTGTTGTCACCATGCATACCATTAAAGGTCTTTAATGCCTCCACCATACTGCTTGGATTGGCGTTGTAAGCATCCAAAATAATGGTGTTGTTATTTTGTTTTATGATTTGTGAACGATTATTTTCAGGGCGGTAAGACTCGATGCCTTTTTTTATTGTGATGGGATCAACTTCAAAACATTGCCCAAGGGTTATTGCGGCTGCGATATTGCTAAAATTATACGCCCCAATCAACTGAGTTTCAATAAGATGCCCCATAAATTTGACCTTTAAAAATGGCTCTTTTGAAACAAGTTCAATTTGATATTCTGAGCCACTTCCTTCAGAAAACCCAATGCAATTTTCATAGCCCCCAAGTTGGGCGATTTGCTTTGGGTCGTCGGAATTTACAATTACAATTCCATCATTTTTTTTAATGGAATCATACAACTCGCTTTTACCTTTTATCACGCCTTCTTCTCCACCGAAACCTTCCAAATGGGCTTTCCCAAAATTGGTGATGTAACCGTAATTGGGCTGGGCAATACGGCACAGTTCAGCAATCTCCCCAATGTGGTTGGCACCCATCTCAACAATCCCAAGCTCTGTGGCTTGGCTCATCTGAAGTAAGGTTAAAGGAACTCCAATGTGGTTGTTTAAATTCCCTTTCGTGGCACGGGTGTTGTACTTCTGAGAAAGCACCGAATGGATTAACTCTTTCGTGGTTGTTTTTCCATTACTGCCAGTTAGGGCAATGATGGGAATATTGAGATGGGTGCGATGAAAATTGGCTAACTCTTGTAGGGTTGCCAAAACATTTTTAACCAAGATAAATTGGTCACAGTTTGAATCTTGCAATTCATCTATAACGGCATACGAGGCCCCTTTTTTTAGGGCTTGATGCGCAAATGTATTGCCATTAAAATTCTCTCCTTTTAGAGCAAAAAACAAATCTCCAGACTGGACTGACCTTGTGTCGGTAGATAGGCCGTTTGATGTTAAAAACAACTGATGAAGCGCTTCGATTGTCATAGTCTAATGGTCATCGTCTAAAGGTACAAAAAAGTCCCAACGTAAATATGGTTGGGACTTGATAAAACATAAGGAAATGTTTTAGTTTTTCATTTTCTTTTTGCTTTTGGATTTTGAACCAACTCTGGACATGGCACATCTAAAACCAATAAAGTCGGTTGCCATATCTTCGGGGTAAAATCGTCTTTGAGCGGGATCCAACCAATACTCGCGATCTTTCCAAGACCCTCCTTTGTAAACCCTTACTTTATCGTTCACCAAGGAAGTTCTGACATTGGACTTATCGTAGGATTTATTCAGAGAGCCGTCTGAGTTTGCTTTCACAGAATGTTTTGGTGAGTTGTACATTTTACGAGTGACATCAGCCGTTTCTGAGTTTTGATCGTCTTCAAAATCATCAAAAAAACGAGACGATTGCTTGTCGCCGTCTCTGAAGTTTCTGTTGTCGCTGGTGTCAAAGTTTGTTCTAAGATATGTTTCATTTTCATCCACAGGAACTTGAGCCAACTGACCCGGGAGAATTTTTGCGACAACCTTACCATTGGACAAGGTATCGTATTCAATGTCATCAACACCCACAACAACCACGCTGCCATCGTCGGCAATGGCGTTTTTGGTGTAAACATTGCCTCGGTAGTAGGCAAAGTCACTAAATTCATCATCCACTATGGGCCTGTAAACATCGGCTACCCACTCGGCGACATTACCTGCCATGTCGTAAATTCCGAAGTCATTTGGTTCATAGGACATAACTTCGTTGGTAATATCGGCGCCATCATCGGACCAGCCCGCTATTCCACCGTAGTCTCCACGACCTTGTTTAAAATTAGCCAATTGATCGCCTCTGAATTTACGTACTCCATTTCGGGTGTATTGCCCGTCCCATGGGTATTTTTTTCGCCCTCTATAGATGTTGTATTCTCTTAATTCTGAAAGCCCTAAAGCAGCATACTCCCATTCGGCTTCTGTAGGCAGACGGTATTTTATTTGAATCAACCCTGTTTCTCTAGAAGCATAGCCAACCAAGGTATCGTTACGTCTGTTGCCTTTACCCCCTAGGTGAGTCCCTAAACTGTCCTTAAATGTTTCTTTTGGAGCATTGACATAGGTGTCAATGTTAAAGTTGTTGGTCGCTGTTACGGATTCCGATGGAATATGAGCCCCTTTACCAAGGTATCCCTCGTTTTGGAGTAACATTTCTCCGACACGATCGGAACGCCACTTGGCGTACTCATTGGCCTGAACCCAGCTAACCCCAACTACGGGATAATTTCTATAAGCTGGATGACGCAAATAATTTTCTACTAAAATTTCGCTGTACCCCAACCTATTTCTCCAAACCAAAGTGTCCGGTAAAGCGCCATTATAAATCGCTTTGAATTGTGGTTCTGTTGGGGGATAAACGCGTTTTATCCAATCCAAATACTCCAAATACATAAGGTTAGTCACCTCTGTTTCATCCATGTAAAACGATTGAACATGCTGTTGGTTCGGACTGTTATTCCAGTCGTGCATCACATCGTCCTGAACTTTCCCCATGGTAAAGGTTCCACCTTCAATAAAAACCAAACCAGGCGCAGTTTCTTGCTCCTTAAATTTGGTGTTGTATTGAAATCCACCTTCTTTGTCATTGATTTTCCAACCCGTTCCACGGGATGAATTGGAGTAGTTTGAAGACTTACTACACCCCACTAAAGTTAGGGAAAAAACTAGCGCTGTTAATAGTCTCAATATGCTGATATTCTTCATGCTGAATTTTAAATTAAATAGGTATCTAAAATTTTGATTTGCAATATAGTAATTATGAATTGGTTTGCAATAAAATTTTAAATGGTTTGTCATTTTTTTAACCCGCACGTTGAGTGGGATTTTATCCGATAACGCAATTTGTGCCATTTTATTATTGTAAATTTGACCCTAATTGCGCGTGCAAATACTATTTTACAGTCGTTTCCGTTTAAATTTTTATGAAAAGAATTGCGATTTGGGTATTTATTGTGGGAGGAGCTTTGTTTTTAAGCGCTCAAAATGAGCGTTTCAACATCAATTGGACTCAACCTAAAGTGTTTTCAACGGGAACTTTAACCTTGGAATTGCCCCATTTTGAAGCTCAACATTTTAATTTTTCAATCGAGAAAGGATTGCAATTTACAGCACTTTTAAACACCCGAACGTCTGTTGACCCAAGTAAATTTCGAGTAGTGGATGTGGTATCGGAACCTATTTCTAAAAACGATCTGAAAAATCTGAAATTAGATTGGATTCCAAAGAGCATACAATTCAAAGCCAGCAGCTCCACAGCGCGTGGAATTGTTCAAAATACGATCGAGATTAGTCCCATTTACAAAGATAATGGTACGCTAAAAAAAATAACAAGTTTTGGTGTGTCATACGACCAAGTTGCATTCAGTAAAGTTGTGGTGCAAAACGCACAATTGCAAAATTCAGTGCTAAAAAATGGGCAATGGTATCGCTTTGCAGTGGACACCACTGGCGTTTATAAATTGGACCGAAACTTTTTTGAATCGTTGGGCATAAATACCAGTTCACTAAATCCAAAAAATATTAAAATTTATGGCCATGGGGGGCAATCTCTCCCGCTAAGAAACGATGAAACTTTGTCCTATGACATGATTGAAAATGCGGTAAAATTTGTGGGGGAAAGTGACGGGGTTTTTAATCCTGAAGATTACGTGCTGTTTTATGCTACAGGTCCGACAGGGTACAACAGCGACAACAATTCACACATCAACCCGTATAGCGACGAGGCCTTCTACTACGTGAATATCAGTACAGGAAATGGGCTGCGAATGAGTGCTGCATCGGCCCCCTCCAGTGCGCCCGATGTGGTATTTGATACATTTCACGATTATCAATTTGTGGAGTCCGACGAATATAATGTTGGACAAATGGGACGGCGCTGGTTTGGACATCGTTTTTATTTTGAAAATGCACGCAGTTTTGAATTTAATTTTCCCAACCTCGTTACAACCTCACCGCTGCAAATCACTGTCAATGCGGTCGCAACCTCAGAATCGAGTACCAGCATGGAGGTTAAGGCCAATGGTTCAACTCTAAACACACTGTCTTTCCTAGGGATTGAATACGGTATTCTTGCCACAGATAATGGATTTTCGTCGAATTTTAATAGCAATTCTTCCACAATTACTGTTGATTTCAATTTTAACAACCAAGGAAATCCTTCTGCTTCGGCCTATTTGGATTATGTTTCAATAGAAGCTGAACGACAGCTAATTTCGGATGGAAAACAATTTCAGTTTAAACACAATGATATGGCTGGACTGAGTGGTGTGGGACAATTTAGTCTGTCTAATGCCTCATCAATTCAGGAAATATGGGATGTAACCAATCCATACAATCCGACGTTTTACAGCAATTCTGACCTCGCCTCAACGTTTGATTTCCAAACAACTCTGGGGAGTTTAAAGACCTTTCAAGCGGTCAGTCTTTCTGACACCTACTCGCCACGTCTTCTCAATGACAGTTCGGTCAATAATCAAGACCTTAAAGGGACTATTTTTCAAGATAATCAAGGTCAATTCAAGGACATCGACTACCTCATTATTACGCCAGAACTTCTGAAATTTCAAGCCGAACGATTGGCCAACATCAATAGAACACAAAATAACCTGAACGTAAAAGTAGTCACCCTAGAATCCATTTTTATGGAATTCAGTTCAGGCATGCAAGACATTGCAGCTGTTAGAAATTTTATAAAATATGTCTATGACAATGCAAGTAGTAACAACAATCGTTTACGATATGTTTGCCTTTTTGGCGATGCCTCTTTTGATTATAAAAATCGAATTTCTAACAACACCAATATTGTTCCGTCCTGGCTTTCAATAAACAGTTTCAGTCTCACAAATTCATTTATTTCCGATGATTTTTTTGGCATGATGGACGCCAACGAGGGTTCCATGTCAAATTCGGACAAATTGGATCTTGCCGTAGGACGAATCTTGGCAGAAACCCCGCAAAGAGCGCGCGAGATGGTGGACAAAATTGAATCCTATTACAGCAGTAGTGCCTATGGAAGTTGGCGGAATAATTACCTTCTAATTTCGGACGATGTTGATAAAATAAGCGATCGACTCCTTCAGCAAACAACAGACCAAATTGCAGAAGAAGTGAAACAATCCAAACCATTTTTAAATGTCACGAAAATTCATGCCGATGCCTTCACACAAGAAACCTCAGCCGGTGGATCTCGGTATCCTGAAGTTAATAAAGCTATTTTTGATGCCTTAGAAGTGGGTGCTGTAGCGGTTAATTATTTTGGCCATGGTGGTGAGGACGGGTTGGCCCTCGAGCGCATTTTTGATAAAATTAACGCTCAAGAACTCACCAACCCCAACAAACTCAACTGTTTTGTTACCGTCACCTGCGAGTACACAAAATTCGATAATCCGCTCCGAAAAGCGGCTGGAGAATACTTGTTTTGGAATCCCAACGGTGGGGCCATAAGTTTAATCACCACAACCAGACAAATTTTTATTAGCGTTGGCATTCAATTTAGCACCACGCTCGGACAATATTTATTTGATTATGATGATGCACAAAATATAAGCATGGCCGAGGCCTTACGATTGACAAAAAATGATCCTGCAGTAACGAACAGTAGCCAACGCCGACTCGTATTTTACATCGGAGATCCTGCTCTAAAACTGCCTTTGGCAGACCCCAACATCGTCACAACAACAATCAACGACGAGCCCGTTTCGAACTCTAACGTGGTTCTTCAGGCCTTGGGTCCGGCCAAAATTGAGGGTTATGTATCAGATTCAAATGGTTCAATTTTGAGCGATTATAATGGCACGGTCACAGCAACAATTTTTGATAAAGATATTCAGCGGTCTACGCTGGGAAATGACGGTACAACTTTAAATAATCAACTCATCATTTTGGATTATGATGCGTTGGGCGAGGTGATTTTTAGAGGACAAGCTACTGTAGAAAACGGTCTTTTTGAAATTAATTTTGTGGTTCCAAGAGACATTTCAATTCCTGTTGGTAACGGAAAAATTAGTTTATACTCACATACCGAAAATCCACTTTCGGACCAAAGGGGGTACAATTTTGACATTCGTATTGGAGGTGTAAACCCCAATGCCCCAGAAGACAACAAGGGCCCTGATATTCAATTATTTATAAATGATGAAAGTTTTGTTTCGGGTGGAATTACAAATGAAAATCCAACACTAATCGCTAAACTATTTGACGAGAATGGGATTAACACCGCCAGTGGTGTTGGTCATGACATTGTAGCCACACTGGATGGTGACCAAACAAAACCTTTCGTGCTCAATGATTATTACGTGGCGGATGTGGACACCTATAAAAACGGACAACTCAGTTACCCCTTCCGAGATCTATCACCTGGACTTCATACCTTAACACTAAAAGCATGGGACGTGTATAATAATGCGTCGACTAAGGATATCCAATTTATTGTCTTTGATCAAAATCAGAGTTTGGAGCTAACCAATGTCCTAAATTATCCTAATCCTTTTATAAATTACACAGAATTTTGGTTTAACCACAATAGTTCGGGGGTTTTGGACGTTTCTATACAGATTTTTACAATTTCTGGAAAGTTAGTAAAGACCATAAATACGCAAACCAACACGGCTGGAACAAGCTCCGTTTCGAGAGATATCACTTGGGATGGCACCGACGATTTCGGAAGTAAAATGGGGAAAGGGGTCTATGTTTACAAACTCAAAGTCAAGTCAATATCAACGGGCTTGGAAGCTGAAAAAATCGAAAAAATTGTAATACTGTAAAAAAACCTATATTTGTTTTTTATGAAAACTAACAAAATGAATTTAAAACGATTAACCAACCCCCTTAAAATAGTAGTTTTTTACATTTTAGGTCTCGTGAATTTTAGCCCAATAAATGCACAAACGACCATCATTCCCAATCAAGACACCAGAGTTATCACAACTGGCGTACCCTTTTTATTAATCGCCTCTGATGCCCGCGCGGCTGGACTTGGCGACATGGGAGTTGCCACTTCCGTAGATGCATTTTCGCAACAATGGAACCCCTCAAAATATGCCTTTTCAGAAAGCAAATCCGGATTTGGAATCAGCTATACTCCCTACTTAAGTAAGTTGGTAAACGACATCTTCCTTGGCAATGTTAATTATTTCAACAGAATAAGCGAACGCAGTGCATTTGCAATCAGTTTTAAATATTTTTCTTTGGGCGAAATAGAACTCCGAGAAGACGAATTTTCACAAGCATTAATCGAAAAACCCAACGAGTTGACTCTGGATGCTTCATACGCCCTGCGTTTATCAGACAAATTCTCCATGTCGGTAGCACTACGTTATCTGCGTTCCGATCTTAAGATTCAAGCATTAGACGCCAATGCCAAATCTGCCGGTTCTTTTGCGGTTGATATTAGTGGATATTTCCAAAGCGAAGAGCAGGCCTACAACGACTTTAACGGACGCTGGCGTGCCGGTTTTGCCTTGCAAAATTTAGGCCCAAAACTAAAATACGACGATGCGGGACGAGAGAACTTTTTACCAACCAACTTAAGATTGGGCGGTGGTTTTGATTTTATTTTTGATTCCTACAACAAAGTTAGCGTCACAGCAGAAATTGCCAAATTGCTGGTCCCTTCACCCCCAGTTTACGGTACCGAGCGAAATTACACAGACACCAACGGGAACGGTGTGTACGACCCCGATACAGACACCCTTGGTTCTGTGGTTAATAGCAACGTCATAATTGAAGGAAAAGACCCCAATGTTAGCTTTGTCAAAGGCATCTTCCAATCGTTTGGCGATGCTCCTGGCGGATTTAGTGAAGAGTTAGATGAATTTACCTGGGCACTCAGTGCAGAATATCTCTACCAAAACTCCTTTGCTTTGCGCGCTGGATATTTCAACGAAAATGAACTTAAAGGTGCCCGAAAATTCTTTTCAATAGGAGCTGGATTTAAATACTCTACTGTCAATATCGATTTATCTTACTTGTTCTCGTCGGCCAATGTGCAAAGCCCACTAGAAAACACCCTACGCTTTTCGTTATCGTTTAACTTGGGGGATGGAGAATATGTCGAATATTAATACATGAAACACCACAAAGTCGAATGCAACTTCAATGTTTTTGAATCAATTGAAGACTTGCCAAAACAGATTCAAAAACTCATGAAGTTTGCTCAGGAAGCACGACTAAAAGCATATGCGCCCTACTCCAACTTTTTGGTTGGCGCTGCATTGGAGCTCGAAAATGGTGAATTCATCTCTGGTAATAATCAAGAAAATGCGGCTTACCCTTCGGGGTTATGTGCAGAGCGTACCGCAATTTTTTATGCAAAATCAAAATGGCCCAATCAGGCTATCTTGAGAATGGCCATCACAGCAGGTTCAAAACTCAAAACAACCAACACCCCTGTCCCACCCTGTGGCAGTTGCAGGCAAGTTCTTGTAGAATACGAACTGCAACAAGAACTGCCCATAGAGCTCTATTTTATGGGGAGCGATGGGACAATTGTTCATTCAAATTCGGTAGAAAACATACTTCCCTGGGTGTTTGATAAAAACATGCTCTAAATTTTTTAAGTAAAAATTTTTTACTTCCCTTTTTAGGTTAAGAATCAAAGTGTTATTTTTGCGTCTACATTACATAACCTATTGTAACCACATGCAAGAGATAACCAAAGAAACATACCTAGACTGGTACGAAAATATGATGTTTTGGCGCAAGTTTGAGGACAAACTCGCAGCCGTTTACATTCAACAAAAAGTTAGAGGATTTTTGCATCTGTATAACGGCCAGGAAGCTGTATTGGCTGGCGCACTTCATGCCATGGACCTGTCGAAAGACAAAATGATTACGGCCTACAGAAATCACGTACAACCCATCGGTATGGGCGTTGATCCCCGCCGTGTTATGGCAGAATTGTATGGTAAAGCCACCGGAACCTCACAAGGCCTTGGTGGATCCATGCACATTTTTTCAAAAGAACATGGATTTTATGGAGGACATGGTATCGTAGGGGGACAAATTCCACTTGGTGCCGGAATGGCGTTTGGCGATAAATACAACGAAACAGGTGGAGTTACGCTTTGTTTTTTTGGAGATGGTGCCGCGCGACAAGGATCGCTGCATGAAACTTTTAATATGGCCATGAACTGGAAATTGCCAGTCGTATTTGTTTGTGAAAACAATGGTTATGCCATGGGAACATCCGTTGAACGCACTGCGAACCATACCGATATTTGGAAACTTGGACTAGGCTACGAGATGCCCTGTGGCCCCGTGGATGGGATGAATCCCATCAAGGTAGCAGAAGCCTTTGACGAGGCAATTCAAAGAGCAAGGCGTGGCGATGGCCCAACATTTTTGGAAATGAAAACTTACCGATATCGAGGTCATTCCATGAGTGATGCTCAACACTACAGAACCAAAGATGAAGTCAAAGAATACCAAAAAATTGACCCTATTACTCAAGTGAAGGAGGTTATTTTAGAGAAAAATTATGCGACCGAAGATGACATTAAAGTAATCAACGCAAGAGTTAAAGAGTTAGTTGCAGAGTGCGAGAAATTTGCTGAAGAATCTCCATTTCCAGATAAGAGCCTCATGTACGATGCCGTCTATGAACAAGAAGATTACCCATTTTTACAACACAAATTATAATTTATGGCGATAGTAGTTAACATGCCACGCTTGAGCGACACAATGGAAGAAGGCACCGTAGCCAGCTGGCTAAAAAAAGTTGGCGATCGTGTGGAGGAAGGAGATATTTTGGCTGAAATTGAAACCGATAAAGCCACCATGGAATTTGAATCCTTTAACGAAGGGACCCTTTTACATATAGGAGTTGAGGAAGGAGAAACTACCAAAGTAGATGAACTTCTTGCCATCATTGGGGAAGAAGGCGAAGATATCAGCGAACTGCTGAGCGGCTCATCAACCACTGAAACAGCCGACAAAACTGAAACTGAAAAAGCAACGGAAACCACTGTCGAAAACACTAACGAGTCCAACAGCTCTGTAACAAGTGTTGAAACGGAAATTCCGGAAGGTGTTGTTGTGGTTACCATGCCACGCTTGAGCGATACCATGGAAGAAGGAACTGTAGCAAGTTGGTTGAAAAACGTTGGAGATTTTATTGAAGAAGGTGATATTTTGGCCGAAATTGAAACCGATAAAGCCACCATGGAATTTGAATCCTTCAATGAGGGAACGCTTTTACACGTGGGATTAGACGTGGGAGAATCCGCTAAAGTGGATGATTTGTTAGCCATTATTGGTCCCGAAGGAACTGACGTAAGCCAAATTGCGAATAATTTTACAGCTACTACAAAAACCGATTCACAAGAGGTTGAAGTTAAACAAAATTCAGAGGAACCAAAAGTTTCAACCGCCGTTAAAAATCAACCAGAAGCACCAAAAACGACAGAACCAGCGCCTGTTCCATCAAACGGCAGAGTGTTCGTGTCTCCACTTGCTCGAAAAATTGCAGAAGAAAAAGGAATTCCACTGCATCAAATTCAAGGAACTGGAGAAAATGGTCGAATCATAAAGCGCGATGTAGAGCACTTTACACCATCTGTTTCTGCACCTGCCGCAGTGTCAGTTGCAAAATTTGTAGCCACAGGTCAGGAGGATTTTGATGAAATTAACCACTCGCAAATGCGAAAAGTTATTGCTAAACGCCTAGCCGAATCGAAATTTTCAGCACCGCATTATTACCTGGCCGTTGAGTTTGATATGGACAACGCCATAGCCTTCCGTCAGCAATTCAATTCAATTCCCGATACAAAAATTTCATTCAACGATATTGTTGTCAAAGCTTGTGCACTGGCACTTCGTCAACATCCACAAGTAAATTCCCAATGGTTTGACGACCGAATGAAACTTAATAACCACGTTCATATTGGCGTAGCCGTTGCTGTTGAAGACGGCCTCGTAGTGCCAGTGGTAAAATTTGCGAACGAACAATCCCTTCCACAAATTGGAGCTGCTGTTCGAGATTTTGCTGGTCGGGCACGTCACAAAAAACTAACCCCACAAGAAATGGAGGGCAGTACGTTTACAATCTCCAATTTGGGTATGTTTGGTATTGAAAGTTTTACCTCTATAATCAACCAACCCAACTCGGCCATTTTATCAGTAGGAACTATTGTTCAAAAACCTGTAGTTAAAAATGGACAAATCATTGTTGGGAATACCATGAAACTTACATTGGCTTGCGATCACAGAACTGTGGATGGAGCTACCGGAGCAGCTTTCCTTCAGACTCTTAAAGGTTATATTGAAAATCCAGTAACCATGCTGGTTTAGGCACAACCGTTTTTCATGACAAAACAGCCCGTTGAAATCAACGGGTTTTTTTTTGTGCAATATTTTTATATATTGTATAACTAATTATACATAAAAATTAAACAAAAATGATTTCATTGTCTCGCCTCTTTAGTATGAATCTATGGTTTGCCTGTATTTTTTTTATAGTACTTTCATGTGAAAATGAACCGGTTGGTAACACAATCAACAACAATATACCACCAAATTCGTCTGTTACGATCATTGAAAATTTTGGGGCTGTTACAACAGGAGACTTTATGGGGCGCGTAATCGATTCTCAATATTCTCCCGTAAGTAATGCAACAGTTCGTATTGGCAACAGTTCTACCGCTACAGATGACAATGGTATTTTTATTATAAAAAATGCGCAATCTTATGAAAAATTTGCCTACATCAAGGTTCAAAAGTTTGGGTATATCGATGGATCTAGAGCTGTAGTGCCAACCTCTGGAATCAATCAAATTCAAATTATGTTATTGCCTCTAACAGTGACGGAAACTGTGACCTCGGGATCAGCAGAAACTGTGAGTCTTAGCAATGGTGCTTCGGTGAATTTACCGGGTACTTATGTGAATTCTGACGGAAGTGATTTTACAGGAAATGTACAAGTTACTTTACATTTCCTGAACCCCACCGAAGAGGATATGAGTTTACAAATGCCAGGAATGTTATTGGCTCAAAATCTACAAAATGAGGCAAGGATGTTGGAAACATTGGGGATGTTGGCTGTGGAACTTCGCAGTGAATCTGGGGAAGAATTAAATCTTGCAGAAGGGTCGTTAGCCACAATATCTGTCCCTTTAGATCCAGAGGTTTTATCAGATGCCCCTAATGAAATTCCCCTTTGGTATTTCGACGAAAATATGGGCTATTGGGTGGAAGAGGGAAGTGCTACCCTTCAAGGTAATACCTATGTTGGAACGGTATCGCATTTTTCATTTTGGAATTGTGATATTCCAACAGAATATATCAATCTTTGCTTAAATGTTACGGATGGTAATTCCAATCCGTTAAGTCAAATCCTGGTAACTATTGAAAGTGAATTTAATGGTACTGGGACTGGAATTACTAACGATTCTGGAGAAGTATGCGGAATTGTTCCAGCCAATCAATTGTTGAATCTACAATACAATTTATTTAACATTTGTAACAATTTTGAAATTCCAAATTCGGCAGAAACTATAGGTCCTTTTACTACTGACACAACCCTTAATATTGTTCTTGATGCACCTGAGGTTGAAGAGTATCTGGAAACCATCACAGGCGTTTTTAATACTTGCGATGGCAGTGCTGTTGTAAATGGGTATGTGGAAGGAAGTGTCGAAGGGGGTGCTGCATTTTATAGCCCAGTTACAAACGGAGTATTTGAAATTCATGTTTTGAGTTGCAACGAAAATGCATCGATAAGTATTTCGGGATACGACTTTGAGAGCCTCCAAACGACCGGAGAAATTAATTATACCTTAACCAGTCCACAAACCCATATCGGAACTCTATCAGCTTGCGATACCGTAACAGAATTCATTCAATATAATATTGATGAGGGGGTTGAAAATGTACTTTTCATCTCAGACATTTCTGCGGATTACTTTGATCAAAACACCCAAGGAGTTGTTGCAAATCTGCAAATTTTCGCCAACAACCAAAACGATTGCATCTATTTTAGTGGAGTTCTTGATGACACCTATCCAAATTATGAGGGTCAATACACGTACGCCAGTGGATGGCAAGAAGACGCTCCAGGTTTTGGATTTTTTGAATGTTTAGATGTCGCTCCTACAAATAATAATATTGTATTTAATTTAAACACTTTTGCGACCAACGTTGGGGGGTATTTTGACATTAATTTTAGTGGCAATTACCAAGATTACGATGGTAATCCACACACCATTACAGGCGTGATCCATGTCATTAGAGACAATTAAATTGATGTCAAAAATTAAAAAACCCACTTAAATAAGTGGGTTTTTTATTAAAATGTAACATCTTTTGTGGGCGCGAAGGGATTCGAACCCCTGACCCCCTGGGTGTAAACCAGGTGCTCTG
>CAJXUB010000024.1 GCA_913061125.1 uncultured Flavobacteriaceae bacterium | reverse complement strand
CTGGTCTGAAAGTCAAATTCCCTACAGAGTAATTACCGGTTAAAGTTGGAGTAACTGCCCAGGGATCATCTCATCCAGGAGCCCGAATATTAGAGTATTCTGAACGAACCCCCCAAGCAAATGCTTCAGAAGATTGGAATTGAGAGTAAGCTGATAAAGACATGTAACCATCACTTCCAGCAAGAGCTGCTCTGGTTCCAGTTAGCATAGCATCATCATCCCAAGAAGCAAAGTTACCATTAAGAGCTAATGAAAAGCTGTCAGTAATATCGAATTTAGCCTTAACATCAATGAAAGTTTCGTCTTGGCTACTCAAGAATGATGCACCAAAATCACCTTTACTGATACCAGCGGCAATTGAATAATCGCCAGAAGTGTTACCTTGCGTAGTTTCAACTGGATTCATCACTCCAACACCAAGGTTGAAATCATTTCCTAAAGAAAATTGAGCAGCAATACCGTTCATGTTTCTAGGACCAAAAGTGTACTGATGAGAATAGCTATAGTGGAAATTATTCGCTGCAGCAAAATTCTCGTAACCCATCCAGGAGTTCCAACGACCCATCATAAGTGTTACATTTTCAGAAGCATTCCAATACACGTAAGCTTCATTAACAACATCGAAGTCATAAAACTGAGCATTAGCTCTAGGACCGTAAGCCATATCAGCTACAAATCCAACTTTTTCACCTTCATAAGAAAATGTAACATTGGCATTAGCACCTGAAAAACCACGATCGTCATTTCCCATAATGGCACTCGGTGCGGATGAGAAATAATCTCCAACTAATCCAGCAGGAACATCATTAGGACCGTTTAGGCTGGTGTGAAAATAAGCATCAACAGATCCAGTTACTTTGAATGTTGGTTCTTCCTCTTGACCAAATGATAAACCTACCACGGCAAGAGACATTAATGTAATTAATCTTTTCATAATAATTTTTTTGTTTATGATTAATACTACAAAATTAGACAAAAAAAATTGTCAATTCCCAAAAATTAACGATTTTTTTTACTTTAATCGATAAAATCATGCATTTCATAGAGGATTTAAGAAGGAAATATCTCTGTTGCCAAAATATAATATATTTCAATTTTTCTAGGTTTTAGATGAAATTTTTCCAAATATTCTAAATAATGGGTACTTTAGCACTTTCAACAAATGAACTTATGAAACAACTATATACGGCCATACTTTTGGCTTTTTTTGCCCAAATTGCAGCACAAAGTCCTGAAACTTACGTTAGCGAAATTGACGCCAAAGAGATCAAAACTAAACTCTACTCCTACTCTTCAGACGATTTCCTGGGGAGAGAAGCTGGTACGGAAGGCGAAACGTTGGCCGTGGAATATTTGCGTGCCGAATATCAAAAACTTAGCATTAAGGCAGCCAAAGCGGACGGCGATTATTTTCAATACGTTCCCCTAAAGGTTCAAAAAACTCCAGAAGTTTTGATTACTATTGGCGATGAATCTTTTGAATATTTTACCGATTTTGTCAGTGTGGCTTCTGGAGAATCCACAACCCTGAACGCAGATTCTTATGTGTTTGTTGGGTATGGAATTCAAGATGACAAATACGACGACTATACAGGGTTGGATGTTCAAGGAAAAATTGTTGTAGCAGTTGAGGGTGAACCTAAAAATGACGCTGGAAATTATATCATTTCCGGAAATTCAGATATTTCAAAATGGTCAAACGGCCGTCAGTCGTTGAGTGCAAAACGAAACTTGGCCAGAGATTTGGGTGCCAAAGCATTTTTTCTTTTAAATAATAGACTTTTTAAGCGTTACTCGGCCTATTACAAGTCCATGGCAGAACGTGACGGAGAATCCAATATGACATTGGACGTCAAATCTAAACCCTTTTATGGGTTTTTGGCTGGCAATGATCTTGCAGCGCAATTGTCACAAGAGAAGAATGGCATTTATCCTAAAAACATATCCATTCATTTCAAGAACAACTCAGAATCCATCACCTCCCAAAACGTGGCAGCCATCATTCCAGGACGCAGCAAACCTGACGAATACGTCATCATCTCTGCACATTTGGATCACATTGGAAAGCACGATGGCGAAGTTTTTAATGGTGCCGATGACGATGGTTCCGGAACAATAGCTATGCTAGAAATTGCCCAAGCGTTTCAAGCAGCTGTTAAAAATGGTGAAGGACCAGAACGGTCCATTGTGTTTTTGCACGTTACAGCTGAAGAAAAGGGACTTTTAGGTTCAAAATACTACACCGACTACGACCCTATTTTTGCTTTAGATCAGACGGTGGCGAATTTAAACATTGATATGATTGGTCGAACGGATCCAAAACGCAAACAAGGTAAGCGCAATTATATTTACCTCATTGGAAGCGACAAACTGAGTACTGAACTTCACAATCTGTCTGAAGCAGTCAATAGAAAATACACCAATGTTGAATTGGACTACACGTACAACGACGAAAACGACCCCAATCGTTTTTATTACCGTTCGGATCACTACAATTTTGCCAAAAATAACATCCCGATTATTTTCTATTTCAACGGCACTCATGCCGATTATCACAGAGCGACAGACACCCCCGATAAAATTGAATACGATCTGTTGGAAAACAGAACACGATTGGTTTTTTATACGGCTTGGGAATTGGCAAATCGAGAGAAACGTATCGTAGTTGATAAGACATTTAAGTAAACTGACACAACCACTATCAACCAAAAAAAGCTTCTCACAACTGAGAAGCTTTTTTATTTTGGGGTGGAAGATCGGTCTCGAACCGACGACCTCCTGAACCACAATCAGGCGCTCTAACCAACTGAGCTACAACCACCGTCTTGCATCAAAAAATGCGTGTGCAAATGTAGCGTATTTATGATTTTATACAAAGCTATTTTAGCAATTTATTTTAAATCAAAAATGGACTCTACGGCCAAAAGGCGCTCGGAATTGAACCCCTCGGCGTAATCCATATTGACCAATCGACCGAGGTCAGCAGCTCTGTATCGGATGCTTTCAAAAAAACTTTGACTAGAAATTGGGGTGTCTGGCTCGTTACTTTCTGGATTATAAAATTGTGATTTATAGGCGGCAACGGCAGCCATTTTAGCATCAATCGACGCGCTGATATTCACAACAAAATCGGGCTGTAAATTGTCCCATTGAATGTAGCTGTAAACGGCCTTAGGGCGCCAAGCAATTTGGTGACTACCATCCTCACCACAGGTTTTAATTTTTTGTAATCCACTCAAAAAGCACGCATCGCGGACCAGTGCACTGGCTTTAGGATGATCCGTATGTCTGTCCTGCACAGCATTACAAAATACAATTTCGGGTTGGTGCGTTCTGATGTGCTGAATTATTTCTAGTTGATTTTCTTTTGTGTTAAAAATAAACCCATCCGAAAAATCTAAATTTTTCCTCACATGAATTCCCAATATTTCTGCAGCAAGGGCCGCCTCCTCTGCCCTCAATTTTACGCTTCCGCGGGTACCCAGTTCTCCTCTGGTAAGGTCAATAATCCCCACCATTTTTCCTTCTTTTACAGCGTTAAAAAGCGTGCCTGAACAGCTCAACTCCACATCGTCAGGATGGGCGCCAAATGCGAGAATATCTAGTTTCATAGGATTTATTGTTTTGAAAGACTGATAGCATTTTCGATATCGTAAATTAAATCTTTTTTAGATTCAATTCCAACCGAAAATCGAATCAATTGATTCGTGATTCCTTGAGCTTTTCGATCGTTTTCGGATAATAAGGCGTGAGAGGTTTTTGAGGGCAAAATCATCGTGCTTTCCACCCCGGCTAAACTCATGGATGGTTTGATAAGCGTGAGGGCTTTTAAAAATTTTTCGGTGTCGTACGATTTTAAGAGCTCAAAAGAGAGCATGGCACCATAGCCTTTCATTTGAACCTTGGCCAACTCATGGGTGTCATGGGATTTTAACCCCGGATAATACACTTGTTTTACGGCTTTGTGTTTCGATAAAAACTTGGCCAATTTGATTGCATTTTTTTGTTGAGCTTTAATACGAATGGCCAAAGTTTTCATGCTTCGCTCTAAAAGCCAAACGGTAAAATCACTCAGATTTCCTCCAAAGTCTTTGGCTAAATTCCAAATTTGGTCGATGTGATGTTGAGAAGAAGCCACCGCACCGGCAGTAATATCGCTATGACCGCCAAAATATTTAGTGGCCGAATGAATAACGATATCAACGCCCAGGGTTATCGGTTTTTGGACGATGGGTGTTGCAAATGTGTTATCGATGGCTGTTGTAATTCCGTGGGTTTTACCTAGCTTCCCTATGGCGAAAATATCCACCAATTTAAGCAGTGGATTGGATGGGGTTTCGATGTAAATTAGCTTGGTATTATTTTGAACACAATCCTCAAACGCTTGAGCACTCAAATCTTTGGTGAAAGAATATTGAATACCGTAAGATTTAAAATGAGACTCAATAAAATTTCGTGTACCACCGTAAATATCATTTTGAACAACAGCATGGTCGCCCGATTTTAAACAACTTAACATAACTGCAGAAATGGCAGCCATTCCAGATGAAAAAATAAGCCCCGCTTCAGCACCCTCTAGGGTTGCTATTTTTTGAGCTAATCCCTCTTGATTAGGGGTATTAAAATAGCGCGGGTAGCGTTTTACATCTTGGTCTAAAAATTCGTAGGATGTGGATACATATAACGGGGAGACAGCACCTCCAAAGGTGGCGTCTTCAATAGCACCAGTGTGGGTACAAATGGTGTTTGTACCGAAGTTTTGTTTAAGCATTAAAAAATATAATTAGACGCTATTTTTTGTCTAAATCATTAAACTGTTTAATGAGCACAACTGCCCATACCGCCACGCAAACGGAAACAAAAATGGAAAAATAAAGTACGATGTCGTTAGCGGCCAAGGCGAAAAAGTTTAAAGAAAATCATGAGACCAACGAGCATAGGCGCCCAGATCCCAACAAAAATACCGTGCAATTGATGTCCAGAAAAAAATAAATATTCGGACACTATAATGATCAACACACAAAGCATTAGCAATAGTGCGTTTGTAATTCCTAACAATTTTATAAATTTCATTGAAGCAAATATTTGAGACCTCCAATTTATAAAAAATGAATTTAAATGTCTAATAAATATCAAAAAATTATCAACTTACGTTTATCTTCGCAAAAAAATGCTTATGCTCAAAGCTGTGTTATTCGATATGGATGGGGTTATTGTGGATACCGAACCGCTTCACTACAAGGCCTATTACCAGATGTTTTCCGAGGTAGGAATTGATGTCTCTGATGTGTTGTACACCAGTTTTACCGGGCAGTCTACTTTTCAAATTTGTAAAAAACTTTGTGATCATTTTCGCCTTTCAAATGATCCCGAGGAACTCGTTAAAATTAAACGAACTAATTTTACCAAACTCTTTTTTGAAGCCAATGATTTAGAACTAATTAGCGGGGTAGAATCTTTGATTAAGGAGTACCACGGTAATGGTCTGACGTTGGTTTTGGCCTCATCAGCTTCGATGTTTACTATTAATAATGTGATGACGCGTTTTAATTTGGATCGTTTTTTTGTAGCAAAATTAAGCGGAGCCGATTTGAAAGCTTCTAAACCGCATCCTGAAATTTTTACCAAGGCTGCCGCCGCTGCTGGGGCCCTACCCAGTGAATGTGTTGTTATAGAAGATTCTACTAATGGAATTAAAGCGGCTAAAGCGGCTGGTATTTTTTGTGTGGCTTACAAAAGCAAACACTCCAAAAATCAAGATTACAGTTTGGCTGATCGGGTTATTTCGGACTACAAGGAAATCTGTTTTGAGCGGATTATGTCCGTTGATTTGACTATGTCTTTTTAGAATAGAATTTGCGGTGTTTTAGTAATGCTAAAGTACTGAGGATGGATAAAATCAGAAGGCTTCCTAGTATGTAATTCACACTAATTTCTTGATCGTCTTTTGCATAAGAATGCAGTCCTGCCAGGTAGAAATTGACCCCAAAATAGGTCATCAAAATACTTCCAAAAGCTAAAATAGAGGCGATGTTATAAACCAAGCGGTTACGAAGTCCTGGGATAAGGCGCATGTGGATGACAAAGGCATAAATCATGATGCTGATAAGAGCCCAGGTTTCTTTGGGATCCCAACCCCAGTAACGGCCCCAACTCTCATTGGCCCACATACCGCCCAAAAAGTTTCCGATAGTGAGCATGACCAATCCGACCGTAAGAGCCATCTCATTAATGGTGGTTAACTCCTTGATATTCAAACTCATTTTGGCTTTATTTTTTGACGTGGTCAATATCATAAGCAACAAGGCAATGAGTCCCAAAATCATACCCAACGCAAAGGGACCATAACTTCCCACAATTATAGCCACATGAATCATCAACCAATAACTATTTAGAACGGGTTGAAGATTTCCAATCGATGGGTCCATCCAGTTCCAGTGTGCAATCATTAAAATCATGGCGGTAACAAAAGCGGTTGAGGCGAATGTTAAGTTGCTCTTCTGCCCAAGCATTACGCCAAATGCCATTGTTGCCCAAGCCACATAAATCATGGATTCGTAAGCATCACTCCATGGGGCATGCCCAGAGATGTACCAACGGGCAATAAGGCCAGCCGTATGTAGTCCAAAACAAACATAAAGCAGGATTTTAAAAACATTTACTGAAACGCTCAAAATTTTACTTTTATCCCTTAAAATTTGGATGATAAGCAGTACAAACATTAGGGTGCTGGCATACATGTACCAACTGAAAAGTTTCTTAAAAATATCGTATTTGTTGTAAGTAATTTCAGCGTCAATTTTTTGGTCAGACAGCATTGTGCTGCCGCCATATTTCACTTGAGATTTTTTTATGGCACCAAGTAAATTCTGACTTTGCGCATAGTCAGTATTCTTTAATTTGTCATTTTGCAAGGTAGCCAAATAGGCCAAAAATCCCGTTCGGATAAAATTACCATACAACGAATCCTGAAGTTTAAACTCTTTTTGGGCAAATTCTTTTGGTGAGACCCACGTGTTGTTTTCGTCGTTTGGAACAGGGAAAATACGCAAGGCATCGCCCTCCAAATTGTTAAATAACAAACTCACGCGCTGGTCGGCTTCTTTGAATTCTTTTTGAATGGCCGTTGGCACTGGAGCGCTGTAGGCCTCATCCAAATAGGGTGCTAATTTGTAATTTAAATTTGAATCTAAAAAATCAATAAGAGCCGCATATTTTTGTTTTTGAGGGATACCTATCAAACTGCGGATGGTATCGGCTTTTTTGGGTTTTAAGTAAATAATAGGAACGTTATACCAAAGCTGTGGACTCTCTTGCATGGACAAAAACACCTGATTGGCCGAGTAGGTTTGATAGGTGTCTTTTTTGGATAATTTTCTAAGAAGTTCAGAAGCATACGTATTGACCGGTTTCATGCGACCGTCGGCATCCTGAATGACCAAGTATCCAAAGCGATCGGCTGCTTGTTCTGGGGTTATATTTTGCCTTAAAATGGAATCCAATTGCGCAACCGAAGGTCTTTGAAACGCATGATCCGCAGGATGCTGTTGCCCTTGTGCTTGCAGAGAAAACCACAACAAAACGACAGGCAAAGCGGCTTTTTTTAGCTTAATTTTTTCCAATTGCTTACGCAGCACTTCCATTCGGGCACCTCTGCTAATTAAGATGGCCATCAAACCAAAATACAGCAAATAATAGCCCAAATACGTAAACCATGTCCCCCAATAATCGTGATTAACGGAGAGAATTGTTCCTTTTTCGTCAGGATCAAACGATGATTGAAAAAATCGGTATCCTCTATGATTTAGTATGTTATTCATATAAATATGAAAATCGAACGTGCCATCGCTGGGGTCAAAAACAGTGACTTTACTTTCAAACGAAGAATAGCTTTTTTCAGTTCCAGGATAGCGCTCTGCAATAAAATCATTGAGTTTTATATCAAATGGTAATTCTAAAAGCTGTGAGCCGTATTTAAAGGCAAAATCTAACCCACCAACTTGCACTTGTTTAAACGGATTATTGATGCCTTGCCCCCCCAATAGTTTTACGATTTTAGAGTCGTTATTGGCTGTAACTTTTAACACAACACCGTCTTCGTCCCCTTTGAGTAATTCGGATTTTTTCACCACATCAAACACCCCTTTTATTACTGGTTTTGGAAATACAACAGCTTGGTTTCCAATGATATACCTCGAGCGTAATTGTAAAGGCTGAGCACTATCCTTTACCAATCGACCCCGTTGGCCCGTGGCCATTGTCATGTATTCGCCCTCAAAAGGGGATTCTATGGTTAAACCGTCCTCAGAATAGGTTAAATTGATGGCGCCAGGCGTGGGCTTGTTCAGGGCGTACAATACATTGTGGATGCTGCTGACTTGACCAAGTTTCAAAAAATGATTGTGAGGTGATCCAGAACCTGCTTCAACAAGTTTTAAATAATATGCGCCATTGTCATCAGGAATAATATCCTCCTCTGCTCCTGCAATAAAATCCACCAATTCAATTGAAATTGGTGTGGTATTATAAGATGTTTTTAAAAAATAATCGTTGGTTAATCGTGGCGAAAAATCAACTGCATCATTATGAATTCGGCGTTGCAACTGACCGTTGATTTCAAAATCTCCGTCGATGTAGGTAGTGAGGTATGTTTTTTGAGACAGAAACGTATTTTCAGTTGCGCCCTCTCGAATGGACATCATGCCCTCAAAGCTGTAGTATCGTGTGATAAAAGCACCTAAAAGTATAAAAATGAATGATAAATGTAAGGTTAAAGTGGCCCATTTCTCTTTTCTGAGCAAGCGGTATCTAAAAATATTTCCAACGAAATTAATCATAAACATTACCATAATAGCTTCAAACCACCAAGCGTTGTAAATGAGTGTTCTTGAATATGGCGTTGGAGAGGTGCTCTGCCCCTGATCCAGAAACGTGCCTACAGCCATGGCCACGGCATAGAGTATAAAAAGCAGGGCTGTGAGACGTGTGGAAAAGAGGATGTTGGCTATTTTTTTGAGCATAGAAACTTCAAAAATTTTTTGAAACACAAAGGTACTTACTTTTTGTAA
Organism: uncultured Flavobacteriaceae bacterium; assembly: GCA_913061125.1. Lineage (GTDB taxonomy): Bacteria > Bacteroidota > Bacteroidia > Flavobacteriales > Flavobacteriaceae > UBA3537. The sequence continues at coordinate 21,194 of CAJXUB010000024.1, read as the reverse complement.
AAAATTAATTTTAAAATCTTGCTTTTAACAGTTTTTTTCTAAATAATTAACAAAGGCAGTGTTTGGTTTTATATTCCCCTAATTCTTGCGTAAATTAGCCCTATGATATCTGTCGTAATTTTAGGGGCTGGAAACGTTGGTACACACATGAGCAGAGCTATTTTCGAGGCCAAGAACTTGAAGTTAATTCAATGGTTTAACAAAACGCCCATTCCGAATTTTACAGATTATTGGGGTGTAAATTTCAATTCAGATTTGGATCAAATACCAGAAGCAGACTTGTACATTATTGCCGTTAGCGATGGTGCTATTGAAAACCTTTCAGAACGGTTGCCTTTTTCGGATCGTTTGGTGGTTCATACGTCTGGAAGTTTATCGATGCGGTTTTTAAACAATAAAAACAGGCGTGGTGTTTTTTACCCCCTTCAAACCTTTTCTAAAACTTCTGAATTAAGTTTTGATCAGGTTCCCATTTGTATTGAAGCGAATGATAAAAAGGACAGAGCACTTCTAAAATCAGTTGCCGAAGCACTAGGGTGTCCGACCTATATGATCAGTTCGGAACAACGTCAGACGCTGCATTTGGCTGCTGTGTTTGTCAATAATTTTACCAATCAAATGTATCGATTGGCCCATGAGTTGACCGATGAAAAAAGTCTTGATTTCGAGCTGTTAAAACCGCTCATTTTGGAGACTGCAAAAAAAGTTCAAACCCTCTCACCTTACATGGCTCAAACTGGGCCCGCCAAACGCAACGATAAGAAAACCTTAAAAAAACACCTGAAATTACTTCAAGAGCACCCCAAAATTCAAGATATTTACAAAATCCTTTCAGAATCAATTCGAAAAACACATGGCTAAAACAAGTTATAAAACACAACTTAAAAACATCACCACTCTCGTATTTGATGTAGATGGTGTCCTTACTGATAGTTCCGTTTTGGTAACGACGGACGGCGAGATGTTACGCCAAATGAACACCAGAGATGGCTTTGCACTGAAAGCCGCAGTCGATGCAGGACTTCACGTTTGTGTGATCTCGGGTGGCAGTAACGAAGGCGTACGGAAGCGCTTGGAAGGATTGGGGTTGAGCCATATTATTTTGGGCAGCCACAACAAAGTAGAGCACCTCAATAACCTCATTTCAACCCTAAAAATCAAGGCTGAGGATATTATGTACATGGGCGATGATATCCCTGATATTCCTGCCATGGCCATGGTGGGTCTGCCCTGTTGTCCACAAGATGCAGCACCGGAGGTCAAAGCCATCAGCGGGTATGTGTCCCACGTGAATGGCGGACGTGGTGCCGCACGCGACATTATTGAGCAAATTCTAAAAATCAAAGGGCATTGGATGACAGAGTTCAGCGCTAAGTACGATTAACTGGTTGGATGCTCAAGTCTCATCTTAAATCCAAACATTTGATTTTGGCCTCTGGGTCGCCACGGCGGCAAGAGTTGCTCAAACTGCTGGACGTTCCTTTTGAAATTCGTCTTAAATCCATTGAAGAAAACTACCCTGAAACACTCAAACACCACCAAATTTCAGATTTCTTGGCTCGAATGAAAGCCAATGCTTTTGACGGCGAAGTTCAAGCTCATGAAATTCTACTTACTAGCGATACTATCGTTTGGCACCACAACCAAGCTTTAGGAAAACCTTCGGATTACGATGATGCGTTCAAGATGCTTTGCCAGCTCAGCGGACAAACCCACGAGGTTATTACTTCAATTTGTTTAACCTCAATCGATCACCAATGTGTGGCTAATGCTACAACGCGTGTGACATTTAAATCGCTCACCGAGGAGGAAATTCATTATTACATCAAAAATTTTAATCCATTCGACAAAGCTGGAGCGTATGGAATTCAGGAATGGATTGGCCAAATTGGAATTACAAAAATCGAAGGGTCGTATTATAATGTGATGGGACTACCCATGGATATATTGTACGACAATTTACTTAAATTTTAGAAAAAATTCTAAAGCTCGCCTCTCGTTATAATAAATCCCATCTGTTTGAATAAACCCGACGTGACCACCGTGTTTTGGTGTCTCCAGATGTAAAAATGAATGATTCTTAGCCATTTCGAATGGAAAACAAGATGCTGATAAAAATGAATCGTCGAGAGCATTGAGTAAAAGAACAGGCGTTTTTATGGCTGATAAGTAGTATTTACTACTGGACTTGTTGTAGTAATCATCGGCATTTTTAAATCCATTGGCAGGGGCCGTGTAGCGCTCATCAACCCCGCGTAGTGTCCAAATGGACCACAAGTCTTTTTTGGATAATTTTTCGGGAAATTGACGGTGTTTTTGTTTTAATTTTAGCTTGAGGCCAATCATAAAATAAATATGAAATAAGATATTTTTAAACTGATGAAGCATTTCAGAGCTGCCAGCCAAATCAATGGGAACAGAAACGGCCATGGCGGCCTTAATTTTAGGTGAAATTTTCGGGGTTTCCCCCAAATATTTTAAAACGATATTACCACCCAAACTGATCCCTTTTAAAAAAATTGAGCTGTAATGATAATTTGAGACAAGGTGCTTAATAACATCATCTAGATCGTCAGTTTGCCCCGAGTGAAAACTGGAATAGGAGTTGTTATTTTCGCCGCTACAACTTCTAAAGTTGACACAAACGGCATCCATGGATTGAGCGTTAAAATATTGAGCTACCCCCGAAACGTATGGCCTTTGGCCATTACCCTCCATACCATGAAGCAGAACTATTAATTTATCGGATTGGGATGAACCATAACTCCAATCCAAATCCAAAAAATCACCATCACGTAAATGGATACGCTCGCGCTGTTGCTTGATTCGAATTCGACGAATAAGGCCTGAATATATGGTTGATAAATGACTGTTTCTAAAAACCCAAAGGGGTTTAAAATTTGAATCAATCTGTGGCATTTATAAAATTAATTTTAGAAATTATGGTGGTCTTTGCTGTGGTCGTAAAACGTTGGTCGGCTCTCAGGCCAATAACCCAAACAATCTTGGAGTCGGAACATAATACCAAAACGCGCGATTTATCGGTTAACGAAAGTTTTTCATCTTTAAAAAATTTGCTGAGCTTTTTTTTGCCAGTCATACCTTCAGGATAAAAATAATCGCCAGGCCGCCAAGATCGAACGGTGAGCGGGAATTTTAAGATTTCAGCATCGACATAAATGACATCCTTTTGATTTCGATTTATCTCTTTCGAAGGCAATATTGTGATTTTTTTGGACCAATTTGGAATGACAGTCTCAGATGGAGATTTAGAAATTTCACGTTCAAAAGTACCAAACTCTTCCAAAGGTGCAACAATTAAAACTTGACGGTTTTTAATCGCCCTGTGGGTTGTCGAAACTATTTGTTTTCCAGATTGAGCAGAGATTAAATTTTGCAGCGCTGCCCAATCTGTAAATCCGTATGGTTTCAACAATGGATAAATATAATCTTGCGGATGGCCAAAGGCTTTTATGGCCTCAATGTTATATTGCATTTCGCCATTGGCTTTGAGTTCACAAACTTCAGTTTCTACGGTTTTAAGATGATTTTGCAATAAATTTTGAGTCGAAGATAAATGCGTTTGCGTGGTCAAAAGATGATCTAAAATATGAGGAAAAATAGCTTTAAGCTCCGGAATGACATTGTGCCTTAACTTGTTGCGTTGATAGTTCAATGAAGCATTACTGCTGTCTTCACACCAGTGCAATTGGTATTCGTTGGCATACGACAAAATATCTTCTCTTGAAAAGGGCAACAACGGTCGAACAATATTCGATTTGTGTTTTGGAATTCCAGAAAGCCCCTCAATGCCAGAAGCTCGACCGAGATTTATAAAAAACGTTTCCAAATTATCGTCGGCGTGGTGGGCCGTCAAAATACAGTCAAAATGATGCGCTTTGGCCAGGTGTTGAAACCACTCGTAACGCAGTTGCCGCGCCGCCATCTGAATGGATTGTTTTGAAGTTTGAGCGAAACAATTTGTGTTGAATTTTTTCGTGAAAATTTGCAAAGAATTTTGCGTTGCAAAATTAAAAATAAATTCTTCTTCTTCGAGATTTTCTTGCTTTCGAAGTTGAAAATTGCAATGGGCTAGAGCGATATTCAAATTTGATTTGAGACACAAATCCGTCAAAACCATGCTGTCTAATCCTGTGGAGGTCGCAACCAGAATTTTGGCCTCAAACAGCATTGGATGATGCAATAAAATATGGGATTTGAACTTGTTTAGCATGTTGCAAAAATAGCTAATTAATCATCTAAAACATCGCGCATGGCTTGGGCTTTGACCAGGCATTCCTCAAATTCTTTTGAAGGATCGCTTTTAGCAGTAATCGCACTTCCAACCGAAAATGAAACGTAAGACCGCGTCGCATTATACAAAATACTTCGAATAACCACATTAAAATCAAAATCACCATTGGGCGTAAAATAGCCCACTGCTCCTGAGTACAGCCCCCGTTTTGTGCTTTCGAGGGATTCAATAATTTTCATGGCCGAAATCTTTGGTGCGCCAGTCATGCTTCCCATTGGAAACGCCGCTTTTATGGCTTGGATGGGCGAAATGTTGGACTTTAATTCGGCTTTAATTGTGGAAATCAAATGATGAACTTGTTTAAAGGAGTACATGCCGCACAGTTCTTCAACGTGAACCGTCCCTTTTTTGGCAATTCTTGATAAATCGTTTCGAACTAAATCTACGATCATTACATTTTCACTGCGTTCTTTGGGATCCGACATCAAATTGGTTTTTAGAACCTCATCCTCATTTGGGTTTATGGACCGCTTTGCCGTACCTTTTATGGGCTGTGAAATGAGGGTTTGCCCATCTTTTTTTAAAAACCGTTCTGGCGAAGCTGAAATTAAAAATTGATCGTTATGCTTGAAATATACTGCAAATGGCGGTCGAGATATAGATTGTAATTTTCGAAAAGTATGCAGTGGATTTAATGTGCCATGCGCATAGAATTCTTGACAAAAATTGGCCTCATAGACGTCACCACGTCCGATATGGTTTTTTAGCGTTTCGACTTGATCAATATAGATTTGTTTTGAAATACGAGATTGCACTTCAAGGGGTTTATTAGAAGGCGAATTGGACGAAACAACAGTTGTTTGAATGTCATTCAAATCTGCGCCAATGTCCGCCGCTGCGCTTTCTAGGTATGACAGGGTAACGGTATTGGATTTAAAAAAAAATATTTTTTTGGGTTGAAAAAAATACAACTCAGGAAATCCTAAACCGTCAAAATTATTGGATTCTAAAGGTTCTAAATCATTTTTTAGATCGTATGTCAAATAGCCAAAAATCCAATCGGAAGTGGTGGTTTGGTATTGCTCCAGAGTGTCAAAAGCGTTTTCAATATTGGTTTGAATGGCGGTATTGGCGTCAAGGGCCAAAATACAATCAAAATTTCCGTAATTTGATTGGTAAGCGTTAGAGTCCAGCCATATCATGTCTTTTTTTGAATTGGCCCATTCGAGTAATTGCGTTTTAAACAATTCTACAGTTGTAATTTCAAGGGTTTTGACGCGTCTCAATCCGATGGATTTTGTTGTAAATTTAGGGACTAATTTACAATTATCGTCATCTAATTTTATTTTATAATATCTTTAAGATTTATTTGATACACAGACTTTAAATTGCACCCCCTAAAAACAGTCTTACTTAACAACGTCCTGATGCTCAAAATCGATTTGCCTGTAATGCTTCAACAATTTGGCTTTAATGCGTTTTAATTTCATCTTTAAAGCGCTCTCACCATAGCCATAGCGCTCGGCCAACTCTTTTATGGTTTCGCCACCGCAATATTTTAATACCAAAATTTGCTGATCTTCAACTGGAAGAACTAAAATAGCACGCTTTAGCCGTGCCAGTTTATAATCGTTTGCCCCATTGGTTTCGTAGTTATAGCTGAAAAAATAATCGCTTAAATTCTCTGGATTAATACTTTTATTTTCCAAGCGCCTGTGCTTTGTCCCTCTTTGGTGATTGATGCAATGATTGTGAACCAACCGGTACAGCCACGTAAAAAATCTAGACTTGAAAGCAAATGTGTCTAATTTCTTGTAAAGCTTAAAAAATATTTCTTGAGTGACATCTTCAGCATCTTGCGGATTTTTAAAATACAACATGCACTGCCCATAAATGAACGGATAGTAGCGGTCATACAGAATATTAAAATACTCGATATTATTATTTGAAACGATATCGCGTACAAGTGCTTCGTCCGAAAAAGGAAGGCTGGTGGGTGGTAGATCTAATTTCAAAGCTTGGGGCGCTTTTTAAGGTTAGTAAATTAAATTTAGGGCTCTGTAATACTATTTTGTTTAAATCAATTAAAAAAAAAATCAACGATCTGTGATTTGTCCGTATCTCAAGTTAACCAAAATTATTTTAAATCAAAAAAACACGACGAAATTCGTCGTGTTTTTTAATCTAAGCAGCTAAAATTTATTTGTTCTAAATGTGTAAAGCTCTATCTTCAGTGGCAGCCAGTGCCGCTTCTTTTATGGCTTCTGTGAAGGTTGGGTGGGCATGGGACATGCGAGAAATGTCTTCTGCGGAAGCACGGTACTCCATGGCCACAACAGCTTCAGCAATCAGGTCAGCACAACGCGCTCCAATCATATGAACGCCCAAAATTTCGTCTGTTTTAGCATCGGCTAAAATTTTAACAAAACCGTCTAAGTCCATACTGGCACGACTTCGACCCAGAGCACGCATGGGAAATTGACCCGATTTGTAAGCCACACCGTTGTTTTGCAGTTGCTCCTCGGTCTGTCCTACCGCAGCGACTTCGGGCCAGGTGTAAACTACTCCAGGAATCAAATTGTAGTTGATATGGGGTTTTTGACCTGCTATAATTTCTGCCACAAAAACGCCTTCTTCTTCAGCTTTGTGAGCTAGCATAGCCCCTTGAATTACGTCGCCAATGGCATAAATATTTGATGTGCTCGTTTGCAAATGTGCATTGACTTTAATTTGCCCACGCTCGTTGAGTTTTACGCCTGCCGCTTCGGCATTGAGCCCTTCGGTATAAGGGCTTCGTCCGACACAAACCAAACAGTAGTCGCCTTCAAAAGTTACAACCTCACCTTTTTTGTTTTCAGCAGTTACGGTAACGGTATCTTCAAAACGCTTGACTGAAGTGACTTTATGTGAAGTGTTGATTTTAAATTTTTGCTTTTTGAAAACTTTATTTAGTTCTTTGGAAAGACCTTTATCCATGGTTGGAATAATGCGGTCCATATATTCTACAACGGTAACCTCGGCTCCCATTCGTCTATAAACTTGACCAAGTTCTAGGCCAATAACACCGCCCCCAATAATGATTAAATGTTTTGGAATTTCTTTCAATTTTAGTGCCTCGGTGGACGTGATGATGCGGTCCTTGTCTATGGTTGCAAATGGCAGTGTTGTGGGTTTACTTCCTGTAGCTATTATGGTGTGTTTGGCTTCAATTACCTGATTGGAATCGCCTTGAATATTAAGGTGCGTGGCATCTTTAAAAGAGCCAGTCCCATGATAGACGTCAATATTATTTTTCTTCATCAAAAAATCAATTCCAGCAGTCGTTTGATCGACAACTGACTGTTTTCTGGCCATCATTTTTTCAAGATTAATTTTAACCTCTCCAGGTATCTCAATCCCATGAGTTTCAAAATGTTTCACGGCGTCTTCGTAGTGATGCGAAGAATCCAAAAGAGCCTTACTAGGGATGCACCCCACATTCAGGCAAGTCCCCCCCATGGTGTTGTATTTTTCAATTATGGCAACCGACATGCCCAATTGAGCACAACGAATGGCAGAAACATATCCACCGGGACCGGACCCCACGACAGCAACATCGTATGACTTCATAAATGGTGTGTTTTAATTTGTAACAAATGTACAAACTTCGCCCAAATCGGGCGCGGTTTTTTTTAACTAAATATTAAGAGCTGTCGTGTGCTTGACCTCATTAATCATAAACATGCTGTGGGTGCTTCCAATATGATTTAAATTGGTCAGTTTGGTAATCATAAAATTCCGATACGCTTCCATATTTTCAACATGAACCTTGATCAAATAATCGTAATCGCCGCTCAAGTGATAGCACTCCAAAACTTCGTCTATTTCAACCACTTCTTTCTCAAATTGTTTGACATTTTCTTGAGTATGCTGAACGAGTTTGACGTGGCAAAATGCCACAAAAGATTTACCCAATTGCTCTTTAGAAAGCAACGCCACATAACGGTCAATTACGCCTAGTTTTTCTAATTTTTTGACCCGTTCATAAACGGCTGTAACAGAAAGAGATAGCTTGGAAGATAGGACTTTATTTGTTAGCTTAGCATCGTCTTGAAGAAGATTTAAAATGGCTTTGTCAGTAGCATCTAATGTCATTTTGGAAAAATTTTCGTTTGGTTAATTTTATTTTTCAAATATATATACTATTTTTCTAATAATTACATAATAATAGGATTTATTTTCGTTATTTTATAATTTTTATTGTTTTTTAATCTGTTATTTTTGATATTTGATGAAAATTTAATCAAGATGACGTTTAAACCCGCAGATGCCATTCAAGATTTGCAATATTTTGGCGAATTTGGTGGTGTAAACCCTTCCATTTCTGATTCATCAACCTACACGTTTCTTTCTGCAAAAACCATGTTTGACACCTTTGAAGGAAATGCAGACGGGTGTTATTTGTATTCCAGACACAGCTCACCTTCCAATTTATACCTCGGCGAGGCACTTGCAGCCATGGAAGGCACGGAAACATCTCATGTTACTGCCTCGGGCATGGGAGCCATTACAGCCGTTTTGTTGCAACTGTGCAACTCGGGCGATCACATCGTTTCCAGCCGAACGATTTATGGTGGGACTTATGCTTTTTTAAATAATTTTGCCCCAAAATTCAACCTTAAAACGTCCTTTGTAGATCTAACAGATTTGGACGCTGTAGAGTCGTCCATAACCTCTAAAACCAAAGTGCTGTATTGTGAGAGTGTAAGCAATCCACTTTTAGAAGTTGCAGACATTGAATCTTTATCAAAAATTGCAACACAATACGGCATTCAGTTGGTGGTGGATAATACGTTTTCCCCCCTCTCCATCTCACCAAATATTTTAGGCGCAGATGTGGTTGTTCATAGTTTAACAAAATTCATCAATGGGACAAGCGATGCCGTTGGTGGTGTGGTTTGCGGCACGCAAAATCTAATTGACAACTTGCGCAACGTCAACGATGGGGCCGCAATGCTGCTTGGCATGACAATGGATGGTTTTCGAGCGGCATCCATCTTAAAAAATTTAAGAACACTTCATATTCGGATAAAACAGCACAGTCGAAATGCGTTGTATTTGGCTCAAAAATTTGAATCGCTGGGGCTAAAAACAGTGTATCCAGGTCTTGAATCTCACCCGTCTCACGGCGTCTTTAAACGCCAAATGAACCATGACTATGGTTTTGGCGGCCTCCTTACTATTGATGTTGGGCATTTGGACAAAGCCAATGCGTTGATGGAAATGATGCAAAAAGAAAATTTGGGTTACTTGGCCGTTAGTTTAGGATTTTATAAAACGTTGTTTAGTGCACCAGGAACATCCACCTCCTCAGAAATTCCAGAATTAGAGCAAATATCGATGGGACTTAGTCCAGGGTTGATTCGTTTTTCGGTAGGGCTTGATAATGATATCGAGCGCACATTCCATGCCATGAAACAGTGCATGGAGCGGGTTGGTATTATTTAAATCCACTTCATCCGAGAGGTTAATTTGTTTTTAAATCGTTTTGGGTTGGCTTTTCAGGTTCGAAAATTAACTGAAATTTGTTCCAACAGCAACCAATAAAAACAGTATTGTTGTTGCACAAATTTTATTAAAATTGTAATATTACCATCAACTATGAAAGCAGCCACTATTGTTGAAATCCGAAACGAATTGGAGCATCTTAACCCAGATGCTCTAAAACAACTTTGCCTTCGTTTGGCGCGATTTAAATTAGAAAATAAGGAACTCCTCACCTATCTTCTTTTTGAATCGGAAAACGAAGAATCTTATGTTCTAACTGTGACACAATTTATGGACGAGCAATTTGAAAACATCAACACTAAAAGTTATTTTTTAATCAAGAAAAGTGTCCGAAAAATTTTGCGTCAAGTGAAAAAATTTTCAAGATATTCCAATGCCAAAGAAACTGAAGTGGCACTTTTACTGCATTTTTGCACGAAAATGAAAACTTTAAAACCATCAATTTTTAACAATAAAATGCTAACTAACTTGTACCAACGGCAAGTGAGTCTCACAGAAAAAAGAATGTTGAATTTGCACGAGGATTTACAATTCGATTATAATTACAAACTAAATCATTTAAAACAGTAACATGACAATATTAGGAATAGATGTTGGAGGATCCGGCATTAAAGGCGCCATCGTAAACACTCTAAATGGAGATCTGCAAAGCGATCGTATCAGAATTCCCACACCAAAACCCGCCACACCGCAACGCATTGCAGATGTTATCAAAACGTTGTGTGAGACTCTCAACTGGGAAGGACCTGTGGGGGTTTCATTCCCAACCATCATAAAAAACGGTAGGGCAATGCATCATGGAAACTTAGACAAATCGTGCCAAGGCGTTCAGATGGATGCGTTGTTCAGTTCGAGAGTTGGAAACGATTTTTTTGTAGTAAACGATGCCGATGCTGCCGCAATGGGCGTGATGGAATTTGGCGTTGGTCAAAATCAAAAAGGGCTTGTTCTAACCATAACAATAGGCACTGGAATTGGTTCTGGTGCTTTTTTTAATGGCGCTCTGCTATCCAATTTTGAGCTTGGACGTCTGTATGGAAAAAAAGGCGATATTATGGAATCGTTTGCTTCAGATGCTGCCAGAAAACGAAACGATTGGGATTTCAAAACTTGGGGAAAACGTTTAAACTTTTTTTTAAATCATGTGGAGCAAAGTTTTAATCCAGATTTGATTATTCTTGGTGGTGGTGTGAGTAAAAAATTTGATCAATTCAAAACCTACATCAACTTAAAAACGCCGTTAAAAGCCGCTGAATTGAAAAATAATGCCGGGATTGTTGGGGCCGCTTTATTCGCCAAATCTAAAATTTCATAAACGGATTTTAGCCGTTAAAAATACGAAACAACAACTCGTTGTAGAGGTCTTTTGGGGTTAGGTTGGCACCTATACCTTTACTTTTGGCATCAATGGAACGCAGCGTTTCAAAAACGCCACTGATGCGACGCATCGGGAAATTTTTTGCACCAATACCATAATCTTTCAAAAAATAGGGATTGACCCCTATGGCTCGCGCCATGTGCTGTGGATTTCGATCTTTCAGCGTGTGAATTGTCATGATTTTTGAAAAAAACGAATACAAGGTAGATAGGGTTAAAACCATCGGGTATTTTCCTGGATTTTTAGAAAAATAACGTACAATTTGATACGCCTTAGTTTGGTTTAAATGAGCCAAAGCATTTTGAAGTTCAAAATTATTATAGTCTTTAGATATTCCGATATTAAGCTCAATCAGTTCTGGAGTTATGGTGGTTGAATTGTCCAAAACTAAGGCCAGTTTCCCGAGTTCATTTGAAATTTTAGCTAAATCATTTCCTAAAAAATCGGCCAATAGATGAGCCGCTTTAGGGGTAATATCCAGGCTCTTAGATTTGAGTTGCTCCGCAATCCATGCAGGAATTTTACTGTCGTAGATTTTTTTACTTTCAAACACCACAAAAGACGCTTTAAGAGCTTTGTACAGCGCTTTTCGTTTGTCCAACGTTTTGTATTTATAGCAAAAAACCAAAGTGGTACTGGGTTGTGGGTTATTAACATAGGGGAGAAATTGCTCAATGGAACGGCTTAGGTTTTGAGCTTCTTTGACGACGATGAGCTGGGTTTGGCCAATCATTGGGAAGCGTTTTGCACTGGAAATTAAATCGTCAATGGATGTGTCTTTTCCATACACCACAGTTTGATCGAACCCTTTGGCTTCTTCCGGAAGTGCGTGCGTTTCGAAGGCCTGAGAAATTTGGTCAATAAAAAATGGCTCATCCCCCATCAAAAAATAAATGGGAACCATGCTACCAGATGAAATGGCATTAATAATGGATTGGACCGTGTGCATTACGAAAAAATTTAGCAAATTTGTAGGGTGCAACAATTGAATTTTCCATCCTACAACTTTAGGTTCAAAAATAGCGAAAATAAAACGCAAATCTTTGATGAGATTCGCAAAAAATTTGTCGTACTCCAAGCCGAAGAATGGGTGCGCCAACATTGTGTGCAATTTTTAATGCAAACGAAACACTACCCCAAATCGTTGATTAATGTTGAAAAACAACTCCGAATAAATTCGCTCTTGAAACGTTACGATGTTGTGGTCTATAACCCCGACGGAAGTGTGCATTGCATTGTGGAGTGTAAATCACCAAAGGTCAGTATTTCGCAAGGCGTTTTTGATCAAATTGCACAATATAATTTGGCTCTAAATGCCTCATTCCTTATGGTTACCAATGGGATAAATCACTATTATTGCAAATTGGATTTTACGAAAAAAAGCTATCAATTTTTGGAGTCAATTCCAAATTATTCACCACACAACCCACTCCTTTGAAACTCGCAATTCTCATACTAAATTGGAACGGCAAAACACTCCTTAAACGGTTTTTACCTTCGGTCATTGAACACAGTGCAAAGCACGACATCTATGTAGTGGACAATGCATCTGAAGATGGTTCTGTGGAGTTTGTTATTTCAAATTTTCCTGAAGTTAAGTGCGTTAAACTCGATAAAAATTATGGTTATGCTGGAGGGTATAACAAAGCTGTAAAACAAATTGATGCCGATATTTATTGCCTTTTAAATTCGGATGTTAGAGTGACAAAACATTGGATTAATCCGGTTCTAAAACAGTTTGAAACCCATCTTAACATTGGTGTTATTCAACCCAAAATTTTGGATGAAAATGCCCCCAAGGCGTTCGAATATGCTGGTGCTGCTGGCGGATTTATTGACCAGCTTGGCTACCCCTATTGCAGAGGTCGTTTATTTAATCATTTGGAAAACGATCTAGGGCAATACAACCAATCAAGGTCGATTTTTTGGGCCTCTGGCGCCTGTTTTTTTGTTCGGCAATCGCTGTTTAATCGTTTAAATGGATTTGACGAATTGTTTTTTGCACACATGGAGGAAATTGATTTTTGTTGGCGGGCACAAAATATTGGTGAAGCCGTTTGGTTTACCCCAGAGTCGACCGTATATCATGTGGGTGGGGCTAGTTTAAATGCCATCCATTCCAAGAAAACGTTTTTTAATTTTAGAAACAGCTTATTTACACTAACCAAAAATACACCACAGCCGCTTGTAGTGGTTATTTTACTGCGATTGATTTTGGACGGAGTTGCCGGTTTGAGATTTTTGATTGCCGCAAAACCCAAACACACCCTAGCCGTTATAAAAGCCCATTTCAGTTACTACATCACACTTCCAAAATTACTCAAATTCAGATGCCGCAATACAACACGAAAAAATTACAGCGGTGTTTTTTCCATCGTTTGGTGTCACTACATTCAAGGAACTAAAACTTTTTCGAAATTAAAAAAACATTAAATTATACAATTACTTTCTTTTTTGAACGTTAATTTTTTAATTTTGATTAACTTTTAAATTGAATAAGATGAAAAAAATTTTTGCACTCGGAATTTTATCCGCGACCATTCTAACCTCTTGTGGCCCCAACAAAGAATTGTTAGCAGCCCAAGAAGAGCTAAAAGAAACGAAAGATCTTCTTAACTCCACCACTGTCAAACTTAACAGTTGCCTATCCGACAAAGCTGTAGCGGAAGCCAGTTTAGTAGCGTTAAAAGAACAACTTAAAGATCTTAGAAAAACAAACGACGCATTGTTTTCGAGCACCAAAGAAATGACCGTTTTAACGACCAAAGGAGCCGAAAATCTTGAAAAAACACTGGAAAGTTTAAAAGAGCGTGACTTAAAAATAAGTCGACTTCAAGATGCAGTCAATAAAAAAGACAGCGTAACATTGGCTATCGTTTCGAGTTTGAAAAAATCCGTAGGTATTGACGATCCAGATATTGAAATTAACGTTGAAAAAGGCGTGGTCTTTATTTCAATTTCTGATAAATTATTATTTAAAAGCGGAAGTTATATCGTCACAGATCGAGCCAAATCGGTCTTGGAAAAAGTGGCAATGGTCATTAATGACAAACCAGATTTTGAGGCCATGATCGAGGGACATACAGACAGTAAATCGTACGCCAACGGGGTGCTGGTGGACAACTGGGATCTTAGTGTTAAACGTTCTACATCCATCATTAGAGAGCTTCAAAAAATGGGGGTCAATCCTGCGCAACTCATTGCAGCTGGTCGGAGCAGTTATGTGCCATTGGCCGATAACGACACTGCCGAAAACCGAGCTAAAAACAGACGAACTCGCGTTGTCGTTATGCCAAAAATTGATCAATTCTATGATATGATCGAAAAAGAAATGAAACAACTTACTGGCGAATAATAATATTTTTTAAACCTAATCCTAAAATCAAGCCCAACTTTCGTTGGGCTTTTAATTTGCCAAATTATTCCATAGCTTTATATTTGCACAGGATAACACGAATTCATGAAAATTTCATACAACTGGCTTAAACAATACATTGGTCTTGATTGGGAACCAAAACAAACTGCAGAATTACTTACAGATTTAGGCCTGGAGGTTGAGGGTACAGAAAACTACGAATCCGTAAAGGGAGGATTAAAAGGAGTCGTTGTAGGTCAGGTATTAGAATGTAAAAAACACCCCAATGCAGACCGTTTGAAGTTGACCACTGTTGACATTGGAGCTGATCTCCCCCTAAAAATTGTTTGTGGAGCACCCAACGTTGAAAAGGGTCAGCATGTGGCTGTAGCCACCATAGGAACCACACTCTATGCTAAAAATGGTGAAGCTTGGACCATTAAAAAAGGGAAAATACGTGGCGAAGAAAGCCAGGGTATGCTATGCGCTGAAGACGAACTCGGTTTGGGAGACAGCCACGATGGTATTTTGGTTTTAGACGATGGTATTACAATTGGAACACCACTCGCCGATTATTTTGATATTGAACAAGACGTCGTTTTTGAAATTGGTCTCACACCCAACAGAGCCGACGCCATGAGTCACTTTGGTGTTGCCAGAGACCTCAAAGCCGGTCTCACCCAAAGTGGAATTAATGCCGAGCTTATCAGTCCCTCCGTCTCAGGATTCCATGTCGATAACAGAACCTTAAAAATTGATGTTAGCGTGGAGGCCAAAGAAAAAGCACCCCGCTATTGCGGCATAACAATCAGCGGTGTAAAAGTTAAAGAATCTCCTTCTTGGCTGCAGCACAAACTCAAAGCCATAGGTTTGTCTCCAATAAATAATATTGTTGATGCAACCAATTACGTCCTTCATAGTTTGGGTCAGCCCCTTCATGCGTTTGATGCCGACAAAATAGCCGAACGCAAAGTCATTGTTAGAAACGCCAAACCGAATGAAGTTTTTACAACCCTTGATGGCATTGAAAGGAAACTTAACGAAGACGATTTGATGATTTGCGATGCCAAAACTCCGATGTGTATCGCTGGAGTTTTCGGAGGATTAGACTCTGGAGTAACAGAATCAACAACCAATATATTTATAGAATCTGCTTATTTTGACCCTGTTAGTGTACGAAAAACCGCCAAACGACACGGGCTAAACACTGATGCTTCATTTCGTTTTGAACGCGGCATCGACCCAAATATTACAAAATATGCTTTGAAATATGCTACCATTCTAATTAATGAATTGGCAGGTGGCGAAGTTTCTAGCGATCTGAGCGAGGAATATTCCTTCAAAATTGAAGAAAAACAAGTGTTTTTGAGCTTTGAGAAAATCAACAATTTAACAGGACAATTTATTCCCAAAGAGTCGATTAAAGAAATTTTAACTGCCCTCGAAATCAAAGTCAATAATGTTACTGAGGCCGGACTTGGACTAACCATTCCTGCTTACAGAAATGATGTGGAGCGTGAGGTGGACGTTATTGAAGAAATTTTGAGAGTTTATGGGTACAATAACATAGAAATTCAGCAAAAACTCAAAACCTCCATTTCGTACACTTCTGGAATTAATGCCCAGAATATCGAAGACATCACAGCCAACCAATTGGTGAATCTTGGTTTTTTTGAAATCATGACCAATTCACTTACAGCAAATAAATACTTGTCGTTGAGTTCGGATTTTAAAGAAGACGAAACGGTTCGTATGCTAAATCCTTTGAGCAATGACCTCTCCGTGTTGCGAAGAACATTACTTTTTTCAGGACTAGAGGCCATTTCGCACAACATCAATCGACAGCAAAGCCGTCTAAAATTATTTGAATTTGGAAAAACCTATCACGTTTTTAATGAAACGCGTGTAGAACACAAACATTTGGTGTTGCTTCTTACGGGGCAAACCTCACCAGCGCATTGGAGAACCGCTAACAAGACCACTGATTTCTTTTATACCAAGGGAATTGTAATGGCGATTTTTGAAAAATTAGGATTTTCAAAATTAAAAAGTGCACCATCAAATCAAGCCCACTTTGAAGAAGGCCAATGCTTGAATCTTGGGAAAATAACCTTGGCCGAATTTGGAATTGTAAAACCACAAATCGCATCGTCATTTGGTATCGAGCAAGAAGTGTTTTTTGTGGATTTCAATTGGAATCAGATTTTGAACCATATCAAAACGGGGCCTGTAAAATTCAAACCAGTACCAAAATTTCCTGAAGTTAAACGCGATTTTGCTCTACTTCTGGACGAGGATGTTTCTTTTGAACGCATTTATAAGATTTCGAAACAGACCGACAACACCTACCTCAAGGACGTCAGTTTGTTTGATGTTTACAAAGGAAAAAACATCCCCGAAGGGAAAAAAAGTTACGCCATAAGTTTTACGCTTCAGGCCAATTCCAAAACCTTGACAGATAAGGATATCGACAAAATCATGTCGAAATTACAACATCGATTACAAAACGATGTTGGGGCGGAGCTTCGATAGTTGGAGTTTAAAAACGCGGTTACCCTTCTTTTGAAGCCAAGTAACGCTCGGCATCCAAAGCAGCCATACAACCGGTTCCTGCAGCCGTAATGGCTTGTCTGTATACATGGTCGGCCGCATCGCCGCTGACAAAAACTCCGTCAATGTTGGTTTTGGATGTTCCTGGATTATTGATAATGTATCCCGTCTCGTCAAGATTTAGATAATCTTTAAAAATATCTGTATTGGGTTTATGTCCAATGGCCACAAAAAACCCTGTTGCTGGAATTTCCACAACAGCATTGGTTGCATTGTTTTTAGCTCGAACACCAGTTACCACTTGACCATCGCCAAGAACTTCTTCGGTTTCGGTGTTGTATAAAATCTCAATATTAGGGGTGTTTTTTACACGGTTGGCCATAATTTTGGACGCTCTAAAAACATCGCGTCTTACCAACATGGTTACTTTTGAACACAATTTGGAAAGATAATGTGCTTCTTCACATGCAGAGTCACCAGCACCAACAATAACGACCTCTTGATTTTTGTAGAAAAATCCGTCACAAACTGCACAAGCCGAAACGCCACCGCCCATTTTCAGGTAATGTTGTTCTGAATCCAACCCTAAGTATTTGGCTGAAGCTCCTGTGGAAATGATAACCGTATCGCAATGAATTTCTTTTGAATCATTAACCCAAACTTTATGAACATCTGATGAAAAATCTACTTTGGTAATCCAACCGTCCCGAACATCAGTGCCAAACCGTTGGGCCTGAGCTTGCAATTCCAGCATCATGGCAGGCCCTGTAATGCCGTCAGGATAGCCCGGAAAATTTTCAACATCATTGGTGGTGGTAAGTTGGCCACCAGGCTGACTTCCTTGGTACAATACCGGGTGCATATTGGCGCGTGCAGCATAAATTGCAGCGGTATAGCCTGCAGGTCCTGAGCCAATAATTAGGCACTTTACTTTTTCTATGGATTCTGACATGTGTTTTAATTTTGATTTACAAAAATAGAGGTTTTGAATAAATCCTAGCAGTTAAGTTATCAACAGTTACTTCGAAGTTTTAAAGTTTTAAGAAAAAATAAAATAGTAAATTTGTGATGTACAACTAAAAAATTGATTTAGATGCTAATTGTTGGGGTTTATGGTGGAACCGGCAGTGGAAAAACAACCATTGTAAAACAGATAATGTCTCATTATCCCGCATCGGACATCGAAATTATATCCCAAGATTCATATTACAAAGACACCTCCAACCTAACCTATGAGGAACGTTGCTCGTTAAATTTTGATCATCCAGATTCTATCGATTTTGAGTTGTTGTACACGCATTTAATGTCACTTAAACAAGGCCACACTGTTGACCAACCGATCTATTGCTTCAAAACACACAACCGTACTTCTGAGACCAAAAAAATTCGTTCCAAGAAAATAGTAATTTTAGAAGGAATTTTAATCATGAATTACCCCAAATTACGCCAACTTTTGGACCTAAAAATTTTTGTTGATGCCGATAGTGAAATGCGAATGGAAAGACGAGTTCAAAGAGATATTTCTGAGAGAGGACGCACACCTTATGAGGTGATGAACCGTTATTTAAATACCCTAAAACCGATGCATGATCAATTTATAGAGCCCATGAAAATTCATGCGGATCTTGTTATTGAAAACCATCAAAATAAGGCCATCAATACCAATGCCGTAATTCAAAAAATTAATTCACTCCTCGAATGAAAAACTCAAAAAAAGACGTAAAAAAATGGCTTAACCCCTACAGAAATATTTTTCTTGTGGTGTCGTTAATTTTTATTTTTTGGATGCTCTTTTTTGATGCCAACTCTTGGTTGATTCATCGTGAATTAAACAAAGAAATTGAAGCTCTAAACGACCAAAAAGAATTTTACAACAACGAAATTAAACGCGATAAAGCGGAACTTAAGGCCCTTCAAACCGAGGAGGGATTGGAACACTATGCGCGAGAAACCTATAAAATGAAACGAAAAAACGAAGACATCTTCATCATTGCCACCGACTCTGTAAAAAAACCTGAATGACATTCGAGGAATTTGAAAAGATATCGTCCAAACAATGGAAACAAAAGATCCAATTTGAATTGGACGGGAGCGATTTTAGTTCATCTCTAATTTGGAAATCTATTGAAGGGATTGATGTCAGACCCTTTTACCACAATGACTTGGATGCCAAATCCGTTTCAGTTCACCACAACGCCCAAAATTGGAAGATTGGTCATGCCATTTATGTTCAAAATGAAAAGGCAGCCAACAAAAAAGCAACCACGTGGCTAAAAAATGGCGCCGAATGTTTATATTTTGTTCTTCCTCATTCCAATCTGTCTTTATCCGATTTGCTGTTGGATATAGACTCCGAAAATACGCCATTTTACTTTGAACCACGATTTTTGGATGATGTCATAATCTCGAAATTTGAGCGTTTTTATTCCAAAAAAAACCGATCAATTTTTGTTCTAAATGACCCTATCGGACAACTCGGACGCCACGGAAATTGGCACCACAGTATGACCAAAGATTTTGAGCTCATGGATCAAACTTTTAAAACGCTAAATGGCTTTAAATCAGTAATTTCAGTGGATACCACTTTATATCAGAATGCTGGGGCCAGCATGGTTCAACAATTGGCCTTTGGTTTAGCTCATGCCAATGAATACCTCAATCGTTTTTCAGAAATTAGTTCTAAAACCATGACGTTTAAATTTGCAGTAGGAAGCAACTACTTTTTTGAAATTGCCAAGCTTCAGGCATTTCGACTGTTGTGGCAAAGTCTGATGAAGAATCATCAAATGAACATCGGTTGTCATATCATTTCAACGCCCAGCACACGAAATAAAACAGTGTATGATTTTAACACCAACCTGCTACGAACCACTACCGAAACCATGAGTGCAGCCATCGGAAGTAGCGATGTTATCATAAATAGGCCGTACGATGATTTGTATCGAAAAACGAATGATTTTTCGGAGCGTTTAGCTTTGAATCAATTGTTAATTCTTAAGCATGAGAGTTACTTTAGCAGTGTAAAAAATCCGGCAGAGGGGGCTTATTATATCGAAAATCTAACCAAACAATTGGCTACAAAAGCTCTTCTGTTGTTTAAAAAAATCGAAAAAGAGGGCGGATTTTTAAAACAACTAAAATCGGGAACTGTTCAACAACAACTAAGAGCACACGCCCAAAGTGAGCAGGACCGTTATGACTCAAAACAACTGGGGTTGGTTGGAGTTCACATACAACCCAATGGCGAAGAAAAAATGAAACCTCAGGTGGAATTGTACCCGTTTTTAAAGAAACGTATTCGAAAAACATTAATTCAGCCCATTATCGAAAAAAGAATTGCAGCGTCTGAAGAAAAACAACGTTTAGATGATGAGTAGAAAAACGGTGGAACATATGACCCTTTTGGGTAAGGAATTTGCAGCAACTGATTTGATTTCAGAAAAAAATAATTTTACCAAAAATGATCTTAATGTTGTTAATCATATCGGATTTGGTGCAGGTTTTCCGCCTTATTTAAGAGGGCCATACCACACCATGTATGTTAGGAGACCATGGACCATTAGACAATATGCAGGATTTTCTACTGCTGAAGATTCCAATGCATTTTATCGAAAAAATTTAGCTGCAGGACAAAAGGGTCTCTCTGTGGCGTTTGACCTTCCAACACACCGTGGCTATGATAGCGACCACGACAGAGTGGTTGGTGATGTTGGGAAAGCCGGAGTGGCTATTGATACTGTCGAGGATATGAAAATTTTATTCGACCAAATTCCGTTGGACAAAATGAGTGTGTCTATGACCATGAATGGTGCGGTGTTGCCCATTATGGCATTTTACATTGTGGCAGCAGAGGAACAAGGTGTTCAACCAGCAGAACTTAAAGGCACCATTCAGAATGATATTTTGAAAGAATTTATGGTTCGAAATACCTACATCTACCCACCCACACCGTCAATGAAAATTATCGGTGATATTTTTGAATATACCAGCAAACACATGCCTAAGTTTAACAGCATTAGCATATCAGGATATCATATGCAAGAAGCTGGAGCGACTTCTGAAATTGAACTCGCATACACGCTTGCCAACGGGTTGGAGTATCTCAGAAA
>CAJXUB010000023.1 GCA_913061125.1 uncultured Flavobacteriaceae bacterium | reverse complement strand
CCTCTCCCCTTTTAAAACTATAGAAAAGGTTACTTTAGAGAATTAGAACTGAAAGGAAACCAGATTTTAATTAACTTTATAAAAAAAATCAGCAAAACTAAATCCACCCCATGAATCCATCGGCTCAAGGTTGGTTAAAAAAACTCCTTAAATCGTTAAAAAAACATCACAATGGTGGGCAAACCGTTTTGAGTCTATACCCCCATTTAAAAACTTCTGGATTTGTGTATGGGAGCAATGTTTCTGTGGCCAACGACCGCCTAAAAAATTCAGATTTTACTCAAGAAGAGCGGTGTAAAATAAATTTTACGCTTGCACTTTACAGCGTGTATCAGAAGTACTATACTAATGAAAATGATTTTGAACATAATATTTTGTCGTTTTATAAAACCCTGGGGGTTTATAAATCCAATTTTTGGAAGGATTTGTTGGGGACGGACGCCGAAACTGTTCTTCACAAAAGAATCCAAATTGATGATAATATTTTAACCAAAAACTTTAACCATTTTGTAACCAACGCCCTATTGTTTATGGATGTGTTGGCCTTTGATACATTTTTACAAACACCCCTCGAAACTCGCGATTACTTGATTGGGCTGGAAAATTCAATCCAAGCGGTAATTTCCAAAACGCTAAACTCAAAATCTAAAAAAAACGATTACGATAAGAGTTTAATAAAACTGTTAAGCGCCTCGAGGAGACACTCGAAACATGAAGTCAAAAGTTATAAAAACATCGATTCGCAGGATTTTTCGGAATTGGAAAAAATGTACCTGTTAGATTTGGTCTGTATGGCCATGTGGAGTGATCTGAAAATTGATCAAAACGAACGAAAATTTTTAGACGAATTTGGACAGAAATTTAAAGTATCTCCCACAACAATTAACGAATCCTTGTCGGCTGTCGATGAGTTTTACCAGACTCACAAAGAAGATATCGCTTTACTCAGTACCAAAAATCTTGCAAAACGCTTTTACGACCACTCCAGCGGTATGGTAAAAAAATTAATCACCCGAAACAGCAAGCGAATCTTTCAAGAACTCAAAGAAAGTAAGGAATTGGTCCGATTGTTGTCTCAATCCACCATTCGTGATTTGAGTGAAAAGGAACAAAAAATAATGCAAGAACAAATGATGGATCTTTTGAAATCCATCCCAAGTTTGGCTATTTTCATGTTGCCCGGCGGTGCATTTTTGCTCCCACTTTTCATTAAATTTATTCCAAAATTACTACCTTCCGCTTTTGACGATAATAGAATTGACGACGAATGAAAACTGTAAAATACATTAGTGCCATTGGATTGGCAGTGATTGTTTTGATGCAATGCAAACCGAATCACAAATCAACTTTAACCCTTGACGAGGCCTACCTCGAAAATTTAGATCAAACCCGAAAATCACTCAATGAGCGGCGCATCGGGTATTTAGAATTATGCGGACTTTTTAAAATGAATCCATCTGGGATGGCACTTGGTTTAAACGCTAAAAATCAAGTTAGTATAATTTCAAATCAAATTGTGGAGCCCATTGGATCGTTTGAATGGAATGGCGAAATTTATGTGTTTACACCCGACAGTCAAGCAAAAAATATCAACCCGGATTGGAAAACCACAGACAGTATCGCATTGCCGCTAAACCAATTAGGGAATTCTGAACCCGTTTTTTATAACTCTTTTGGATGGCGGGTCATCACGCGGTCTGGTGCTCTTTACCTGCGAGTTTGGGACAAGAATAATCCTGCAATTGACGCATTCAAGGGATTTGAATATTACAAAGTCAATCCCAATTTTATTTTTGATGCAGATTTTAACTACTTTGAAACCAACAAATCCGAGTCTGTCGAATCAAAATTAGGCCCCAACGATGTGACCACCTTTGTTGGGCAATTGTCTTTTGAATACGACGGTGAAATTCAGACTTTGGACGTAGGAGAAAACGGCTGGATTATGGTTGGTGATCTGACCTCTGGGGAAACTACCTATGGTGCAGGGCGGTACATGTACATCGACTTGCCTGAGGGCAACAGCAAGGTTCGTTTGGACTTCAACAACCTATACAATCCGCCTTGTCGATATTCTGAATTTACGACCTGTTTGTTTCCACCTCGTCAAAACATCCTCCCCTTTGCCATTACAGCAGGTGAGCTTTTAGCGTTTAAAAAATAATCGTCCGCAAATGGTAACATTTTTGAAAAAATGACGACCAATAGTACAACCAACTATAGCTTTTGAAATCAACTCGAGAACAAGAATTTGTAACCTTAGTGGAAGTCCATCAGAATGTGATTCATAAAATCTGCAGACTTTACACGAAAAGTTCCGCTGAACACAAGGATTTGTTTCAGGAAATTACCATTCAATTGTGGAGTGCCTATCCGAAGTTTCGTGGTGAAGCTAAGTTTAGCACTTGGATGTACCGTGTTGGAATCAACACGGCCATCTCGCTTTACAGAAAATCGAAACGTAAAATTCAAAGCTTTAGTTTTGATGATGTCGCATTTAAAATTCCGCAGGATGATTCCTATGATGATACTGAAGATCAACAACTTAGCGCCATTTACCACGCAGTAAAACAACTCAACGATATCGACAAGGCCTTGGTTTTTCTTTATTTAGAAGATAAATCCTACAAAGAAATTAGTGAAACCATGGGCATCTCTGAAGTGAATGCTCGTGTGAGAATGAATCGAGTAAAAAAGAAATTGAAACAACAGTTAAATCCTTGATTATGGATGCATTAGAACGCCTAAAAAACGACTGGAAAAACCAAACCAATTACCCGAAAGTAACCAAGGAAGACATTTATAAATTGTTACACAAAAAATCATCTTCAATTGTAAAATGGATTTTTATCCTTAGCATTATTGAATTTGGATTCTGGACCATCATTGGATTTCTAATTAAGGACAACGAGGCCCAACAACAATTTGATTCTTATGAGGTGGATCACATCACAACCCCACTTATTGTTTTGGGATACATCGTACTGGTTTACTTTTTCACTCTATTTTACAGAAATTACAAGAAAATTTCGAATTCGGACAGCGTCAAAACACTGATGCAAAAAATATTAACCACTCGAACGACGGTGCGAAATTACGTGATTTTCAATCTCGTATTTATTTACATTTCGTTGTTGATTGGGATATGGGTTGAAATGACCAAAAACCCTGATGTTAAACTCGCCATAGCTCAATCCTCGGAAAGCGGCGATTTATTCATTTTCTATGGAACCATTGCCGTGGTAACCGTTGTTTTAATGGCATTAACAACAGCATTACTGCTGGGATTCTATTACCTGGTCTATGGAATTTTACTAAAGCGACTCAAGCAAAATTACAAAGAATTAAAAACCATTTCTGAAACTGATCAGCAAAGCTAATTACCAATTTCGTTTTAGGTTAAGCTGCTCGTTGGCTATTAGGTCCTCTTGTGGGATTACCTTTAAAAACGACGGGTGTTGTTCAATGGCAAATTCAATTTTTTCAACAATTTGATCAACCGTTTCATTGTCATAATCAATGTCCAATGGCGCTTTAATTTCCATGGATTGTAGAATATTTTTTTTCTTAATTCTGATTCCCTTTTTATCAAAAGCTCTTCGAAAACCATCAATCACAATAGGAACAACTAAGGGTTTATAATGCTTGATGATATGTGCCGTTCCCTTTCGAATGGGCTTAAAGGGTGTCGTTGTTCCTTGCGGAAATGTAATCACCCAACCGTCATCGAGCGCTTTTTTAATATTAGAAATATCGCTCATTTTTACCTGACGATTGACATCCTTTCCTGCCGATCGCCATGTTCGTTCAATACTTATCGAACCCGCATAAGCAAAAATCTTGGGGAGCAAACCAGATTTCATGGTTTCTTTGGCTGCAACATAGTACATATTCAATTTTGGATTCCAAAGATATCCCACATTTTTAATCGAATCATCGCGTCCACTCAACGCTGCGTTAAACACATGAAACATAGCCACCACGTCGGCAAAATACGTTTGATGATTCGAAATAAACAACACATTAGTTTCTGGAATTTGACGAAGCACATCCGAACCCTCAATTTTAAGCTCATTAAACCCCTGATAACGCTGATGGCTAATGACGCCTAAAATACGAATCAGCCATTTTTTTACAATGAGATATTGACCAAAAATATTTTTCTTAAAGAATTGCATTCAACGTTAAATTAAAGATGCAAACGTACGTTATTTTTTTAAAATTGATTGAAATAATCTCACGATTTCCATTAAAATCATGGCCGTTGCACCCCATATTATTTGGCCGTTAAATTGAAATGCAGGGGCTTCAACGTGCGGGCCATATGATGTTTTTACAACGGTCAAAATTTGATGTTTGTCATCCAAAATATCTTCCAAAGTTACCTCGATAATTGATTGAACCTCAGAGAGTTGCAACTTAAATTTTGGCGTTTTATTGGTCACCCCCAAAAACGGGGAAACGTTGTAATTACTGGGCGGAATATACAACTCCGTCATGGGCCTAATTAGACGAATGGAACGCGGTTCCACTCCTATTTCTTCCCAAGTTTCGCGGTACGCCGTATCGGCCATATCTTGATCTTCCGGTTCAGGTTTTCCGCCCGGAAAACCAATTTGCCCTGAATGAACCCCGTCATAAGAATTTCGAACAATAAAAACCAGGGAAGTTTGGTTGTTTTTATCTGGATAAAGCAATGCCATCACAGCGGCACGTTTGGGCACACGACCTTCTGTTTGGTGTTGCTGAATTAATTCGTTTCGAAACGGTGGGGCCATTTGCATTTGTGCGCCCTCACCGGGCAAATTTAACGCTTTTAGTTGTGAAATTATTTCTTCAAATGCTTCAAATCTCATATCTTTAGTTTTGCAAAAAAATACGCTTTTCGATGCGCTATTATAGTCTTATTTTTTGGGTCATTTTAAGTTGTCAAGATAGTAAAACTAAAACCAATTCCAGTTCTAGTCTTAAATTACAAGAGGCAACTGTCAGTTCAATCGAACACCAAATTATTGAAAAAAAAGAACCCCCATTTTTACTTTCAGACGACAATGTTATGGAGTTCTATTTGGAATACGACAAGCATCATAAGGAAAAAATGGTGCGAATTTTCACTGATTTTGGTAATATCGATATTGAATTATTTGAGGCCACAAAATTTCACCGTTCCAATTTTATTTATCTCACCAAAAAAAAATATTTTGATAACACCCAATTTTATAGAGTCATCAATAATTTTATCATTCAGGGGGGAAATAGCGACGACCAAACTACTTTAAATAAACGAAAAAAAATTGGCCGATACCTATTGCCAAACGACCACAAAAAAGGGTTTAAACACGACCGCGGTATGGTAAGCATGCCTAGCAGTGCCGTGGCTAACCCCTACAAAATGGCTTCACCATACGAGTTTTTTATTGTTCAACAACAAGGTGGTGCGCATCACTTGGATGGGAATTATGCGGTTTTTGGAAAAGTGGTTCGGGGGATGGATGTGGTAGATCAAATTGCCGCCGTACCAACCGATCAGGGCGATTGGCCGCAGACCAACGTTTACATTAATAAAGTCGAAATCCTAGATTAAATTTCAATCCTTTTTTTTACATTGTAACACTTAATTCTTAAAACTACAAACAAATGAATTTTAGAACTACAACACCAAAAGTGATGCTCCTAACTTTAGGGCTTGGCATTGCGATATCGAGCTGTGATAAAGCTAAAACATCCGCCTCGGAAAACGTTTTGTTGCAAGAATGGACTGGCCCCTATGGCGGCGTTCCTGCCTTTGATCAAATGAAAGTGGAAGATGTTCAGGCAGCCGTGGAACAAGGGATGAAAGAAAACCTGGCGGAAATCGATGGGATTGCAAACTCCACCGAGCCGGCAACATTTGAAAACACCATTGAAGCCATGGAACGTTCCGGGGCAGCTCTCGATCGCGTGTTTTCTTACTATGGTATTTTGAGCAGTAATATGTCCTCCCCCGAATTTAGGGAAGTTCAATCGGTATTAGCCCCAAAATTGTCTGAATTTTCATCCAAAATCAGTCAAAATGAAAAGTTATTTAACCGCATTAAAACCGTGTATGAATCTGCCAAAAAAAACCCTTTGGATGATGATCAACAACGCGTTGTGGACCTCATTTACAACAGTTTTGCCATGCGTGGCGCAGCATTAAATGCCGACCAAAAAGCACGATATGCGGCCATCGATAAAGAGCTATCCGTGTTGTACAACAAGTTTTCGGATAATGTCTTACACGATGAAGAAAATTATGTCACCTTCCTCAACGAAGACCAATTGGGTGGGCTTTCAGAAAGTTTTATCAAATCGGCCGCAGTCATAGCAAAAAATAAAGGCCAAGACGGAAAATACGCCATAACCAACACCCGTTCTTCAATGGATCCTTTTCTGACTTACTCCACAGAGCGCGCATTACGCCAACAAGTGTGGACCAATTATTATTCGCGAGGCGATAATAACGATGCGTATGACAATAAAGCTTTAATTGCAGAAATTCTCAAGCTGCGCCGAGAGCGGGTAGAGCTTTTGGGTCATAAAAATTATGCCGAGTGGCGCCTTCAAGATCGAATGGCAAAAACACCCGAAAACGCCATGAAACTCATGGAAGCCGTATGGCCAGCCGCCATTGGACGCGTGGCCGAAGAAGTGGCCGATATGCAAGCCATAGCCGATGCCAACGGTGATAACATCACGATAGAACCTTGGGATTATCGCTACTACGCCGAAAAAGTTCGAGTGGCAAAATATGACCTTAATAGCGATGAAGTAAAACAATACTTACAATTAGACAAACTAAGAGAGGCCATGTTTTACGTCGCAGGTCGATTGTTTAATTATAAATTTGATCCCGTACCAGAAGGACGTGTTCCCGTATTTCAGGAAGATGTCAAAGTTTGGGAAGTTACCGATTTGGATTCAGGAGAGCATATCGGCCTATGGTATTTGGATCCATTTGCACGAGAAGGAAAACGCTCTGGCGCTTGGGCGACAACGTACCGAAGCCACACCACATTTGATGGCAAAAAAACCGTTTTGGCTTCCAATAATTCCAATTTTATTAAAGCGGCACCAGGCGAAGCGGTTTTAATTTCTTGGGACGATGCCGAAACTTTTTTCCATGAATTTGGTCATGCCCTGCATTTTTTCTCCTCCAATGTCAAATACCCTACCTTAAATGGTGGTGTCAGAGATTACACCGAATTTCAATCGCAATTGTTGGAGCGTTGGTTATCCACAGACGAAGTTATTTCAACATATTTGGTGCATCATAAAACAGGCGAACCCATGCCCGATGCCTTGGTAGAAAAAATCAAAAAAGCAGCCACTTTTAACCAGGGATTTGCCACCACAGAATATTTGGCCTCCGCTCTAATGGACATGAAACTCCACCTTGCCAACCCCGATGGAATGGATGTAGGCACTTTTGAAAAAGAAACCTTAGATGCCCTCAATATGCCCAAAGAATTGCCCATGCGCCACCGTACCCCACACTTTGGCCATGTGTTTTCTGGAGAAGGCTATGCCACGGCCTATTACGGATATATGTGGGCTGATGTACTAACTGCCGATGCTGCAGAGGCCTTTACGGACTCACCAGGTGGGTTTTACGATACCGATATGGCTCAAAAATTAGTAACCTATTTATTTGCGCCTCGAAACGCTATCGATCCGGCCGAGGCCTATCGCCTTTTCCGTGGCCGAGATGCAAAAATTGAAGCGCTGATGCGAGACCGCGGTTTTATGGAATAATATCATTTTACCTTAAATAATTTAAACACCACCTTTTAGGTCCTGAGACAAGCTCAGGATGGACAAAAGGTGGTTTTTTATGTCCCGTTTTTCCACCATAAGTCCCTCTGAACTTGTTTCAGAGTCAATTTTCAGGAACTATTTAGAGTTCTCTTGCTTTCCCACTTATGACGTAAATCTGTCCGTTTATTACGTCAAATGGCCGTTGGTTACATGAGAGTTGTTTTGTTTTAGGGTTTTGAGTAGTTTTAAATCAAATTCATATCACATCTTAAAACCATGAAGATTCGATACAAAAAAAATATAGGGGTTTTTTATTTGCTACTGGGCATTCTTTGGATTGCTATGGGAATTTTTGGATTGAGCGTAGAGAGGGACAACCCTTTTTTTGACTACGCATTTACTGCCTTCGGGATATTAAATATTTTAATGTTTCTATATCAATGGAACTACCAATATCTAAAAATAGAGAATGGCGTTGTGCAAAAGAGTCTGTTTCATGCATCGCCAAGACGCATAACTCTAAAAAATGTGGTTTGGATTAAAAAATTTGCAGGAGATTACATCCTAATATCGGATGAAAAGAAGTTTCATATTAGTTACGATTTAATCGAAAAAAAATCGCTTTTGGAATTGGATAAAATTTTATCCCAATTGAATTTACCCCCAGAAAAAACTCCATTCCATTGAAAAAGACGCTGCACTAAATTCAGCGTGGACTCGTGAACTGGACTCAACGTTGACATTTATTCTAAATTCATGATTCCTGTAAAGACAACTGTAATTTGTATAATATTTTCAAATTAAAATATTATAAATTATAGATAGAAATTATAATTTTGTAAAAAAAAGACGGTATGACAATCACTCAATTGCACTATGTTTTGGCGGTAGCAGAACATCAAAATTTTACACGAGCTGCAGAGCATTGTTTCGTAACCCAACCGACATTGAGCATGCAAATTCAAAAATTGGAGGACGAGCTTGGTGTTCAGATTTTCAATCGAAATACAAAACCCATCCAACTGACTCAGGTTGGAGAAAAAATTGTTACTCAAGCCAAAAACATTGTGGCCGAGGCCGATCGGATCACGGATATAGTGGATCAGGATAAGGGCTTTGTTGGAGGTGAGTTTAGGTTGGGGATTATCCCTACGGTGATGCCAACGTTGCTCCCAATGTTTCTTAAAACCTTCATTAAACGTTACCCCAAAGTTAAGCTCAGAATTGAAGAACTGACAACGGATGAGTTGATTCTTCGCTTGCAAGAGGGGCACTTGGATGCCGCCATTGCAGCAACGCCTTTACAGATTGAAAACATCAAAGAGCGGGTTTTGTTTTACGAACCTTTTGTGGCCTATATTCCATCGAATCACCGATTGAGCCACCAAAAATCTGTTCAAGTTTCGGATTTGGATTTGGAGGACATACTTCTTTTGGAAGATGGCCATTGTTTCCGTCAAGGGGTATTAAATTTGTGTCAAACTTTGGACTCCCCTCAAGATGAATCGTTTCAGCTTCAAAGCGGTAGTATAGAAATGTTGGTTAAATTGGCCAACGAGGGAATGGGTATGACCCTCTTGCCCTATCTAAATGCTCTGGATTTAAGCCATACCGAACAAGATAATTTACGCCATTTTGTGGCGCCACCCCCTGCCCGCGAGGTTAGCATGATTTTTAATAAAAATGAGTTGAAAATTCAGATCATAAATGCCATTCACGATGTAATTTCTGGCATTGTAAGAGGGGCCATCGCTTTTCAGGATGTTAAAATTATTAGCCCTGTGTCAGACCCAAATTAGACCAAGTATACGGTACAGCGGCTCAGCTCTGGGTTGGCTTGTATTAGGGTTAAAACAAAGACTTTGAGTTCCTCTTTTTCGTAAGGCAACAATCGTTTCATGGCTTTTTGAAGCTCGGCACAAAATAGATTGGGATCAAAACTTACCTTTTTAAGAACAGACTTGGTGTATTCAAACATTGCTCTGGCCATAGGACTAAAATTAAAAATTAGTAAGGTAATATTGGGCTATAGGCGTAGGTGTTTAAATTTTTATATAAAACTAAAGAAATGAGGCAAACAGACCAAAAATTAAATGTTAAGATTTGATTTTTAAAGTCCACTCGAAATGAAATTTAGAAACCATATCCCCGGTCTCATCGTGGCCCTCCGCATGAAGAACCACAGTTTGTGCCTCCCCCGATGTTATGGCAGCGTTCAGGGCATTGTCAATGTCAAAACCCTGATTGCAGCAAAAGCTAATACGGCCTTTTGCTTTTTTGGTAAATCGGGCTTCATTTTTTATAACCAACATGGACACTTTTCTGTTTAATGATTTGATTTTCAACATAATAAGAGCTCCCGTAGATAATTCTGCTGCCATGCCCTGAACGGCCCAAAACATGGATTTAAACGGGTTTTTATTGATCCATTTATGGCGGACATTCACACGACATTGCACCTGATCAATCGATTCTACTCGAACGCCACACAAAAAAGCTGAGGGTAAATTTGTGATTAAAAAAAGGTTTAGTTTTTTAGCTGAAAACCCCATAACAGAAATAAATTTATCTTCAAATATAGGTAATATTTTATCGAATTGTTATCTTTGAGACACCCAGATTATTCATTACAAAATAAATGCAACATGCAACCCTCTTATGTTAAAATTTACAGCGGCAGTTTTATCATTGTTCAGCCCATTTTACGAGCTTTGGAGGCAGAAGGAATTGTCCCAATTATCAAAGACGAAACAGAATCGGCACGTTTGGCG
Source organism: uncultured Flavobacteriaceae bacterium (assembly GCA_913061125.1). Classification (GTDB taxonomy): domain Bacteria; phylum Bacteroidota; class Bacteroidia; order Flavobacteriales; family Flavobacteriaceae; genus UBA3537. The sequence goes on along the minus strand of CAJXUB010000023.1, from coordinate 22,325 downwards.
GGGTTTGGTACTTCTAATTATGGGAATCAGGAGATTTTTGTACACCACAACGAGCTTGAAAAAGCTCAAAAAATTGCAGCAAAAGTATTGGCAACCATGGGGGTGTAAATCCAGCATTGGCTTACATTCAAAATCATTTTGTATTTTGGAGATTTAAAAAATTAAACGATTGATTCATGAAAAAAATCCTCATATTACTACTCATTTTTAATTTAAATGTTTCCCCAGCACAAGATCTGAAAGTTCCTGTTGACACCATGGTTGTGACCTCTCACAAAACTGTAATCAAAGGAATGAATATTGCATACACCGCTGAAACGGGAATGCAACCTGTTTGGGACAATAATGGTGGTGTTATTGCCAGTTTATTTTACACATACTACACTCGAGACAACATAAAAAACCGCGCCAACCGCCCACTTATTTTTTCTTTCAATGGCGGACCTGGTTCTGCATCGGTATGGATGCATATGGCTTACACTGGCCCTCGAATTTTAAATGTGGATGATGAAGGATATCCCGTTCAGCCGTATGGATTTAAAAGCAATCCAAATTCCATTTTGGATGTGGCAGACATTGTGTTTGTGAATCCTGTCAATACGGGCTACTCAAGAATGGTTCCCAACAGCGAAGGCGAGATGCCAGACCGAGGTCAGTTTTTTGGAATCAATGAAGATATTGCCTACTTATCGGGTTGGATGAACACCTTTGTTAGTCGAAAAAACCGATGGGAATCGCCAAAATACATTATCGGCGAAAGTTATGGCGGTACGCGCGTTATGGGCTTATCGTTGGCGCTACAGCAAAACCAATGGATGTATCTGAATGGAGTCATTTTGGTTTCTCCAGCCGATTACAAAACCCTGCGTGTGGGAGGACCAGTATCTTCGGCGCTTAATTTGCCTTATTTCGCCGCAACGGCTTGGCATCATAAGATGCTTCCTGAAGCACTCCAATCGAAAGATCTCTTGGAGGTTCTGCCGGAAGTCGAAGATTTTACAATTAACACCCTAATTCCAGCATTGGCCAAAGGCGGATTTATTGGTGACCAAGAAAAAATGGAAGTCAGCAAAACAATGGCCTACTATTCTGGATTAAGTCAGAAAGCCATTTTACAGCACAATTTGGATGTGCCTAACAGCTTTTTTTGGAAAGAATTATTACGAGACAAAACAGGACAAACCATAGGTCGATTGGACTCCAGATATCTAGGATTTGACAAGAAAGAGGCCGGATCTAGCCCCGATTATAATGCCGAGTTGACGTCTTGGTTGCATTCTTTTACACCTGCAATTAACCACTACATTAAAAGTGAATTAAATTTTAAAACCGATCTAAAATATAACATGTTTGGACCTGTAAGACCATGGAATAACGACAACGACAACACTCGCGATAACTTGCGTTTAGCCATGGCTCAAAACCCCTATTTAAAGGTGCTAAATCAGTCTGGATATTATGACGGAGCTACCACGTATTTTAGTGCAAAATACACCTTAGCGCAAATTGACCCGAGTGGAAAAATGAAAGATCGTTTTACCTTCAAAGGATACAGAAGCGGCCATATGATGTATCTAAGAAACGAAGATTTGATTCAATCCAATGAGGATTTGAGAGAATTTATTAAATCATCCTCTGCTAATGGAAAAGCAGCAAAATACTAATGCCAGAGTCTAAGGTTAGCATTCTTATTCCATTCAAAAATACCGCAAGATTTTTGCCAGAATGTTTGGAATCTATTGTAAATCAGACATTTACAAACTGGGAAGTCGTCGCCGTCAATGACGGTTCAACCGATGAAAGTGGGCAAATTGTGAGGGCCCATGCTGGAATCGATTCTAGAATTCGATATGTTGAAAATCAAGGAACAGGCATCATTGATGCGCTTCGAACGGCTTATGAAAATTGCAACGGCCACTTCATTACCCGAATGGATAGCGATGATATTATGACCCCCAATAAACTAAAAACCATGCACTCCGACCTGACCACAAACGGCGAGGGGCATGTGGCATTGGGGTTGGTGAAATACTTTTCTGAGGTTGGAATAAATGATGGGTATAAGCGTTACGAAAATTGGCTGAACCGACTTATCGCATCTGGAAAAAATTTTGACGAAATCTACAAAGAATGCGTTATCCCATCCCCGTGTTGGATGGTATTTCGATCAGATTTTGATCGGGCAGGTGGATTCAATTCAGACATTTATCCTGAAGATTACGATTTAACGTTTCGATTTTACGCCATTGGACTGCAATGCATTCCTTCCAACACCTTGCTTCACCATTGGCGAGATTATCCCATTCGAACCTCCAGAACGAGTTTAAATTATGCGGAAAATACATTTTTAGAACTGAAAGTATATTATTTTTTAAAACTCTCTTATGATGCAACCAAAACTCTAGTTGTTTGGGGGGCTGGAAAAAAAGGTAAAAAAGTTGCGGCCCTACTGGTGTCTGAAAAAATTCCTTTTTTATGGGTTTGCGACAACCCAAAAAAAATTGGAAAAAACATCTATGGAAAGCGGTTAGAGGACTGGAAACTATTGTCCCAGTTGACCAATACGCAAAGCATTATTACTGTGGCAAACGAGGAGGCCCAACAGACCATTAGAGCGTATTTTTCTAACCAAAACCAAAAGCCCATGGTGAATTACTTCTTGTTTTGTTGACAGATGTTTATATTTGACAAACTAACGTTATGCCGTTTTTAAAACCAGAATATCTCTATGGCCTTTTAGCACTTCTTATCCCCATTCTGGTGCACTTGTTTCAGTTGCGTCGATTTCAAAAACAACAGTTTACCAACATTGCATTTTTAAAACAAATAAAACTCCAAACCCGCCGCAGTTCTACCCTAAAAAAATGGCTCATTCTCTTCTTTAGACTACTGGCTGTGGCTTGCATTGTTTTGGCGTTTGCACAACCTTACATTCCCAATAAAGTTAACAACAATAAACCGCCAGAACTTGTCATTTATTTGGATAATTCGTTTAGTATGCAAGCTAAAGATCATAATGGGCCAATGCTGACAGGGGCTATTCAAGATATTATAACGCAAGAATTTCCAAGAGCATCCATCAGTCTTTTTACCAACACCAAAACCTACAGAAAGCGCTCTGTTGAAGCATTGAAAAAGGAACTTTTGGGCCTTCCATACACTCACAAACAGCTTGATTTTCAATCTGTTATTGCAAAAAGCAAGTCCTTGTTTTCCAAGGATCCAACGCTTGAAAAATACTTAATTGTCATTTCCGATTTCCAACACCAGAATCAACAAGAGATTACCAACAATTTAAACTCCGAATTTAAAGTGCTTTTGGTTCCAAAATATCCAATAACGAACCTTAATGCTTATGTAAAAACCCTGTCGATAACACCAAAAATAGACGACTTCACACTTGAAGTTCAGGGGGGAGTATCTGATTCAAATCAAGATAGTATTCCTGTGAGTTTTATGGATGAAAACAAATTAATTGGAAAATCAATTTTGACAAAATCTAATAATTTTTCAACCACATTTTCAGTTTCTAATAGCAACGCTGTTTGGGGCAAAATTACCATCGACGATCCTGGCCCTGAATTTGACAACACCTTTTATTTCAACCTACCTAAGGTGACTAAAACTAAGGTCTTGACCATTGGTAATGCCCCTTCCAATTTTTTGAATCGAATTTTTACAGAGGATGAATTTTCGTATCAATTTTCAACATTTAACCAACTGAAGTACAATGACATACAACAATATGATTTGGTAATTCTTAACGAAATTAGTCAAATTTCGAGGGCCTTAACGGCGAGTTTAGAGATCTTTATAAGTGGGGGTGGTACAGTACTTTTTATCCCCTCTGCCAACGGGTCTTTGGATAATTACAACTCGTGGCTGGAGAAACGACAACTGAATTTAGACCCCTCAAATTTGACAACAAAACGAGTCACGACAATCAATTTTGATCATCCAATTTTTGAGCAAGCTTTTGAACAGCGGGTAACCAATTTTCAATACCCAAAAGTTGAATCGTTTTTCAACTTAAATCATTCGGCTATTCCTGTGCTAAAATTTGAAGATGATAGCCCCTTTTTGGTCGAAACAGAGGGTCTTTTTATATTTTCTGCACCATTGAGTTCTGCGGCTACAAATTTTATCAATTCGCCTCTCATTGTGCCTACACTTTTTGGCGTAGGAAAATCGTGTGTAAAAGCCCCAAAATTGAACTACATCATCGGTCAGTATAACGAGATTGATTTGGATTACACTCTTGAAAATGATGCCGTTTTGAGTCTGTCTAATGGAGAACATAACTTTATTCCCATTCAAAATATGCAAAATGCAAAACTGAAATTATCCTTTGATAAAAATCCCGATCGAGCAGGGCATTATGCCCTAAAATCCAAAACAGATACAGTTGAAATTTTAAGCTTTAATTATAACAAAAAAGAAAGCCTAATAAAAGGCAGGGAAGATCTTAGAAACTTCCAAAAATCGGACCTAAAAATATTCATGACCTCCATGGAATCCGCTTTAGAATCTGTAAAAAGTGAGACAAATGTTAAGGGATTGTGGAAATGGTTTGTTATTTTTGCGCTGGTATTTTTGATTATAGAAATGCTTATTTTAAAATTCTTCAGATGAACGCGCTTATAAAATCAGCTACGATTATTGATGAAAAAAGTGACTTCAATTCCACCACTCAAGATATTTTAGTTGAAAATGGCGTTATTACAGCAATAAGTGATTCCTTAAAAAATCCAAATAATTATAATGTTGTAGATTTAGAAAATCTTCACGTTTCACCGGGTTGGTTTGACAGTAGTGTATGTTTTGGCGAGCCAGGATTTGAGGATCGTGAAACCATAGAAAACGGACTACGCGTTGCGGCAAAATCAGGGTTTAGCTCTGTTGCCATGAACGCTAACACCCACCCAATTATTGACACCCGTTCGTCGGTAGTTTTTACCAAAGAAAAGTCAAAAACTACAGCCACTCAATTGTTACCAATAGGCGCTTTAACCGCTCAAGGTGAAGGTGAACACTTGGCTGAATTATTTGATATGCACGATGCAGGAAGTGTGGCTTTTGGGGATTATAAATCCCCTATTTCAAACCCTAATACGCTAAAAATTGCGTTGCTGTATGCGTCTAGTTTTGATGGCCTAATACAATCCTTTCCGCAAGAATCTCACATTGCACAACAAGGCGTCATCAATGAAAATATCACGAGTACCTCATTGGGATTAAAAGGCAAGCCCGAATTGGCTGAAATCTTACAATTGTCTCGGGATTTGGAAATTTTAGAATACACCGGCGGAAAACTTCATATTCCCACCATTTCAACAGAAAAATCTGTTGCACTGGTTCGATCAGCCAAAGCCAGAGGGCTGGATGTCAGTTGTAGCGTGGCTGTCCATAACCTGATTTTTAAGGACTCCGATATCAAGAATTACAATACGAATTTCAAAGTTAGTCCGCCACTTCGAACTCAAAATTCCATCGAAGCGCTGTTGGGCGGTTTAGAAGATGGAACCATCGATATGATAACATCAGATCATAACCCGCTAACGGTTGAAGACAAAAAAATAGAATTTGATTTTGCTCTAAACGGTACTATTGGTCTTGAATCTGCTTTTGGCGCCCTAAATACCCTATTCCCGATCGAGAAAACCATAGCACTTCTTACCAGAGGTAAAACTCGATTTGGGCTAAAAAATAGCAGCATAAACGTCGGAAATTATTGTGATATGGCGTTATTTAACCCTGAAAAAACTTATGTTTTTGACCATGAACACATTCATTCAAAATCGAAAAATTCAATCTTCATTGGGCATAATCTCAAGGGTACTGTTTATGGAATTATAGCCAATAATACCATTGAAATTCATTCATAACCCAAATAAATCGCATCATGAAATCTGAAAGAATAATGGCTTTTGTGAGTTACCTGTACCTCATCGGATTGCTAGTGGCCTATCTGAACAACAATCAACATAAAAATTCTTTTGTATATTTTCACATCCGACAATCGTTGGGCTTATGGTTGAGTTTTTTTCTTCTCGGATATTTTGTAGGAAGTTTTGACAGTTGGATGATTACGCTCTCATTTTGGGGGTGCTTTGCAGTATTAATTTTTTATGGCATTGCAACGGCCTTGTCTGGACAAATGGTTCCTGTACCATTGGTGGGGAAATTTTACCAAAATCTGTTTAAAAATATTAAGTAAATGGAAGAAAATAACCTCCAACTTTCGGCCGTGATACGGCCATCAATTCTTAAACAAAATGCCCCTCTGCTTGTTCTGTTACACGGTTATGGAAGTGACGAAAATGACCTGTTTAGTTTCGCTCAAGAGTTGCCCGAAAAATTATTCATTTTATCGTTGCGTGCGCCTCACCCACTTTCACCCTATGGTTATGCGTGGTATGCCATCAATTTTGATGCTGAACAAAATAAATGGAACGATGTAAACCAAGCCAAAACTTCCATGAAAACGATTTTAGATTGTGTTGAAAAAGCTTGCGATTTATACCATTTAGATTCAAAAAATGTCAATCTTTTGGGATTCAGCCAGGGGTGTATTTTGAGTATGGCTTTGGCCCTAAATCATCCAAAACGATTTAAAAACATCATCGGATTAAGCGGCTATTTGTGTGAAGAATTTTTAGAAAAACCTCTGCCAAAAGAAGATTTTTTTCATTTGGACTTTTATTGCTCTCACGGCAATGCTGATCAGGTAATTCCTGTGGATTGGGCGCGTAAAACTCCTAAGATTTTAAACGAATTTGGCGTCAGACACCACTACAACGAATTTCCAGTTGGCCACGGCGTATCGCCCCAAAATTTCTTCGAGTTTAAACGGTGGTTGGAAGAACGAATTTAGTTCGATTTTAACGATTTCAACTCTGTCTGTAAAGCCTCATTTTCCAATTGAAGAGCTTCAATTTTTACCTTGTAATATTTGATATCACCTTCGTATTTATCAATAATCTGCTTGGAATTGATGTATTGAAATAAAATTAGTAACAAGGCAAATAGCAAGGCGTAAGTGAGAAATTTTGATTTCATGGTTCAATTGTTAGTTCTAATTCATCGTAGGCCAAAAAAACATGTTTTGGCAAATTGGCCTGAACCTCCTCGTGAAACCCCATATGGTGGCTGATGTGGGTCAAATACGCTTTTTTTGGACCAACACGCTCAACAAAAGCCAAGGCTTCTTCAAGGTTAAAATGAGAGATATGAGATTCTTTTCGTAAGGCATTGATCACTAAAACGTCTAGTCCATTCAACTTTTCTATTTCTTGATCTGGAACCGTTTTGGCATCAGTGATGTAGGCAAAATTTTCTATTCTAAATCCAAAAACTGGAAGTTTGTGATGAAAAACTTCAATGGGCGTTATCTTTTTATTTTGAATTAAAAAAGGGCGATTTGAAATAGGATGCACATCCAAAGTCAACGCACCGGGATATTTGTTTTTTGTTTCAAAAATGTACCCAAATCTAGTGTTAAGCGCCTCTATAACCCGCTGATGGGCAAAGGTTTGAATGTTTCCTTGACGAAAATAAAACGGTCTCAAATCGTCCAACCCAGCGGTATGATCGCTGTGCTCATGCGTAAACAAAACCGCATCAATTTGGGTGCAAGTAGTGCGCAGTAGTTGCTGTCTAAAATCTGGCCCACAGTCGATAAGAATAGTCAAATCATCCCACTCCAAAAGAACGGACACTCGAAGGCGCTTGTCTTTTGGGTTATCACTCAGGCAAACAGGGTGATCGCTTCCGATAATTGGAATGCCCTGCGATGTTCCTGTCCCTAAAAATGTGACTTTCAAATTGCTTTGATTTTATACAAAAATAACGTAATTTTTTTTGTAAACTTGAGTAAAATTCTACCTTTGTAATAACTCAAAAACTACAACAAGTAAAGATGGAAATAACACTCAAAGGAGATGCTCAAATCAAGAGCGTACCGTCTCTGAAGGACAAAGCTTTACGGATTAACCTCAACGAAAATATTTATGGAACTTTCGCCGAAATTGGAGCTGGACAAGAAACGGTCCGGCATTTTTTTCGCGCTGGTGGTGCTTCGGGAACCATAGCGAAAGCCATGTCGGCTTATGATAAATCCTTTAGTGATGCAATATATGGCATTGAGGACGACAGGCGCTATGTTACCGAAAACCGACTTCGGAAGATGCTGGCTCATGAGGTGCAGCTTATCGAAGATCGAATTTCTAGAGAGGATCACCCCAATAAAATGTTTTTTAGTTACGCCAACACTGTAACGACCATCGATTTTGCAAAACGCTACAAAGGCCACGGTTGGGTTGGAATTAAATACCAAATTGACCCTAACGAAGCTTACAACGAAATTATTTTGCATGTTCGTTTTAAAGAAAACGACGCTCGGTTGCAACAGGAAACCTTGGGCAAATTAGGAACTAATCTCATTTACGGTGCTTTTTACAAGCACAATCAACCCAAAAAACTCTTGCGTTATTTGTACGATCACTTGAGCAAAGATCAGTTGGAAATTGATACCATCAATTTTTCCGGGCCGGTTTTTAAGGAGATTGATAACCGATTGATGAGTTTGCAACTGGTTAAAAATGGCATGACAGATGCCGTCATGTTTGCCCCCGATGGTAACAACGTTCTTCCGGCTCGGGTTCTTTACAAAAAAAATATTTTGGCCTTTCGTGGAAGTTTTAGACCAGTGACTCGAGTGAATGTGGACATGTACGAAAATTCCTTTGAAATGTTTAAAAAGGAAAACAAAGTTGATCCTGAAAAAACACAAGTTGTTTTTGAAATTACGCTATCAAACCTTCGTGCTTCAGGTGGAGAAATTGACGAACAAGATTTTATGGATCGGGCGCGGTTGTTGTGTTCATTGGGTCAGACTGTGCTTATTTCGAACTTTCAAGAGTATTACAAATTGGTCGAATATTTTAGTCTCTATTCCAAAAAGCGTATGGTCCTATCTATGGGGGTCAATAACCTCATTGATATTTTTGACGAAAAATACTACCGCCACCTCAGTGGTGGAATTTTAGAAGCATTTGGCAAATTATTTCACAAAGATCTTAAGGTGTACCTCTACCCCATGCTTGGCGTGGATGGTGAACTCATTACCAGCGATAACCTTAAAGTTCACCCCAGAATGAAGGAGTTGTATAAATTCTTTAAATACACTGGTAAATTGGTTGATATCCAAAATTACCGACCAGAAATTTTGAATATTTTTTCCAGAAAAGTACTTAAAATGATTGCCTCTGGCGAAGAGGGCTGGGAACCTCTACTGCCCTCTGTAGTGTCTAATATGATTAAGGAACAACACCTTTTTGGTTATAAGGAAAAAGAAATCGAAACCAAAAGCTAACGCCTCTTATTTCAAAATTTGTGAGGTATGTTCTTTGGTTTTCACTTTTGTGATAACCTCCTGGATGGTTCCGTTTTCATCAATTACAAACGTCGTTCTGTGGATTCCGTCGTACTCGCGACCCATAAATTTTTTTGGTCCCCAAACTCCATAAGCATTTATTACAGTTTTATCTTCGTCTGCTAACAAATCGTACGGAAATTCGTATTTATTTTTAAAATTAGACTGGCGCTTTGGGCTGTCGGCACTAACTCCCAAAACATCATACCCAGCGGCCACAAAACGGCTGTAGTTATCGCTTAAATTACATGCCTCCAGAGTACATCCAGGGGTGCTCGCTTTGGGATAAAAGAATAAGACTAGTTTTTTACCCTTAAAATCTGATAAATTAACGGGGGCACCATCTTGATTAATACTTGAAAAACTAGGGGCTTTGTCTCCGACTTGTAATGCTGTCATATTTAGTATATTTGATACCACAAAGATAAACTTATGACCAAAACGGAAAAGGTAAATTTTGTTATAAAAACCTTAAATAATTTATACCCCAGTATTCCAGTCCCCTTGGATCATAAAGACCCGTACACCTTACTGATTGCGGTCTTACTATCGGCTCAATGTACCGATGTTCGTGTCAATCAAATTACCCCGTTGCTGTTTGCCCAAGCCGATAACCCTTATGATATGATTAAAATGTCTGTTGAGGAGATTAAGGCCATCATTAGGCCCTGCGGCTTATCCCCCATGAAAAGTAAGGGGATTTATGGATTGTCCAAAATACTCATCGAACAACACAACGGCGAGGTGCCCCAATGTTTTGAGGCCTTGGAAGCCCTTCCTGCTGTGGGGCATAAAACGGCCAGTGTGGTGATGGCTCAAGCGTTTGGTGTACCGGCATTTCCAGTGGATACCCATATACATAGATTAATGTACAGATGGAATTTGAGTAATGGCAAAAATGTTGCTCAAACCGAAAAAGACGCCAAGCGGTTGTTTCCAAAAGAACTTTGGAACGATCTGCATTTACAAATCATTTGGTATGGCCGCGAATACTCCCCCGCCCGAGGTTGGAATTTAGATCAGGACATTATTACCAAAACCATTGGCCGAAAATCGGTTATTAGGGCTTACAACAAACAACAAAAACCCTGAGTTTGTTGTGGCTATAATAATCCACTACCCAGGGTTTTTAACGTCAAAGTTTAGTTTAAGAGGCAGTCCAATTTTTGACTGTCAATCTCCACGACATAAAGCGCTTTAGAATAATCTAACAAAAAACGAATCGTTTCGTTTCGTGGGATAAGTTGTTCGGAATTTAAGGGATTTTCTGTGTAAAGTTGTGCCATTGGCGTTGTGTTTTAGTGGTTCTTTACTTTACTAACGCCCAATTTCTTAATTTATTTTACAGATGTCTAATTCGTTAAACTAATATTGTGTTTATCAATCATTTTTCGGAGATTGATTAAACCGTAACGCATTCGACCCAGTGCCGTATTAATGCTAACTCCAGTTTGCTCAGAAATGTCCTTAAAACTCAGATCCTGATACATCCGCATTTTAATGACGGTTTTTTGTTCTGAAGGCAGCTCTTCTAACAATACTCGCAAGTGATTGGCTATTTGTCCGTTTACAATTTGAGATTCTATACTCGCTGTGCCATCGGAAAGGACATCAAAAATATCAAAATCACCGCGGTTATTAAATTTAGGCATGCGGTTGTTTTTCCTAAAATAATCGATAATTAAATTGTGTGCAATACGCATGACCCACGGCAAAAATTTACCTTGCTCGTTATAACTGCCCCGTTTCAAAGTACGAATGACTTTGATGAAAGTGTCCTGAAAAACATCTTCCGTAGCATCTCTATTTTGAATTTTTGAAAAAATAAACCCGTAAAGCCGCTGTTGGTGTCTATTGATAAGTACAGACAACGCACTTTCTTGGCCATTGATGTAATTGTTAACGAGCTGAGCATCGCTTATTGGGGTAGATTTCATAACATTACTTGTTTTAATTGCACTTAAAGTGCTGAGTTAAAATTATTTAAATCGTAATGTTATTCAATAAGCATATGTTTTTTGATTACAATTCAAATATAATACCATAAATCTTAAAATTCCAATTTTTTATATTTTTTTTTAATCTTAATGAGACGTTAATCCGCTTTTTTTCACGCTGCAATAATGGTATCTTAGCCCCTTATTTTTGTGCCAATGGCTAAACCTTTTTCAAAATTAAATCCAAAAGACTACATCCTTATCAAGGGGGCTAAATTGCACAATCTAAAAAACATTGATGTCGCCATTCCAAGAAACAAACTCGTTGTTATAACGGGACTTTCAGGTTCTGGAAAATCCAGTTTAGCGTTTGACACCTTGTATGCCGAAGGGCAACGGCGGTATGTGGAAAGTTTATCAAGCTATGCCCGCCAATTTTTAGGGCGGTTACAAAAACCACAAGTCGAATACATCAAAGGGATAGCCCCAGCGGTGGCCATTGAACAGAAGGTAAACTCGACAAACCCCAGGTCAACTGTTGGTACGACTACTGAAATTTACGACTATCTAAAATTATTGTATGCTCGTATCGGGAAGACCTACTCGCCCATTTCTGGAGAAGAGGTCAAAAAAGATTCCACCTCCGATGTGGTGGATTTTATCAAATCTCAACAAAGCGGCGAAAAACTGCTATTGGTGGCCCCTATTGTGATGGAAGAGGGCCGTACTATTGAAGACAAACTTAAAGCACTTCAAAATCAAGGATTTGCAAGAGTTCTTATGAAAGGAGATGTAAAACGCATCGATGAAGTAGCACAAAAAAAAATCAATGCCGCCCATCTGAAACTTGTTGTGGACCGCATCATTGTCCGCCACGAAGAAGATTTTTACAACCGTCTGGCCGATGCCATTGAAATGGCTTTTTACGAAGGCAAAGGTCAATGTGAAATTCATACTATGGAAGGGTCGTCCTCCAAATTATTTAGCAACCGATTTGAACTCGACGGACAAAAATTTCTGGAACCCAACATCCATTTGTTCAGTTTCAATAACCCCTACGGGGCCTGCCCCAAATGCGAGGGCTACGGGGATGTTATTGGGATTGATGAAGCGCTGGTTATTCCCAACACTTCTCTTTCGATTTATGAAAATGCCATTTTTCCGTGGCGTGGCGAAACCATGTCGTATTTTAGAGATTTGCTGGTCAACAATAGCCATAAATTTGATTTCCCCATTCACAAACCCTATTTCGAACTGAGCCCTGCTCAAAAAAAACTACTATGGACTGGCAACGCGTATTTTGAAGGTCTCGATGCCTTTTTTCAAGAATTGGAATCTAAGGCCTATAAAGTTCAAAATAGAGTGATGCTTTCACGCTACCGAGGCAAAACAAAATGCAACGAATGCCATGGGAAACGACTGCGAAAAGAAGCCGAATATGTCAAAATTCAAGGGGAATCCATCACGGATTTGGTTGAAATGCCAATACGGAAACTTAATGATTTTTTTGACACCATAAAGCTCAACGACTATGAGGTTCAAATTGCGAAACGACTTCTATTAGAAATTAAAAATCGGCTTAAATTCCTAACAGATGTTGGATTGGATTACTTAACCCTCAATCGAAAATCAAACACACTTTCTGGGGGAGAAAGTCAGCGCATCAATTTAGCTACCTCTTTGGGAAGCAGTTTGGTGGGATCTATGTATATTTTAGACGAACCAAGCATAGGATTGCATCCGAAAGATACCGAACGGTTGATTTCTGTATTGAAAGCACTACGAGATCTGGGCAATACGGTCATTGTGGTTGAACACGACGAAGCCATCATGGAAGCCGCCGATCATGTGATTGACATCGGCCCAGAGGCCGGTAGTTTAGGAGGCGAGGTGGTAGCACAAGGCGATTTTCAAGAAATAATAAAGCAAAATACTTTAACGGCACAATACCTCAGCGGGACCTCAAAAATTGACCTTCCGTCCAAGCGCAGAACCTCCAAATATAACGTAACCATTGAAGGTGCCAGAGCACATAATTTAAAAAATATTGACGTCGATTTTCCTCTGAACAGTTTAACGGTAGTAACTGGAGTTTCTGGAAGCGGTAAAAGCACATTAGTTAAACAAATTCTATATCCTGCCCTTCAGAAAAAGCTGGTTGGTTTTGGCGAAAAACCTGGGGAATTTTCTACCATTTCTGGAAATTTTTCTAATGTAAAATTTTTAGAATTTGTAGATCAAAATCCAATAGGCCGTTCCTCCCGATCCAATCCAGTCACCTACGTTAAGGCCTACGACGATATTCGAGCTCTTTTTGCCAAACAAAAATTAAGTCGCCTTAGAAATTACCAACCAAAACACTTTTCGTTTAATGTCGATGGTGGACGGTGCCCAACCTGTAAAGGCGAAGGAACAGTTACCATTGAAATGCAATTTATGGCCGACGTTAAACTTGAATGTGAAAGTTGCAAAGGCAAGCGATTTAAGGATGAGATTTTGGAAATTAAATTTGAAGGTCAATCCATTGACGACATTTTGAAAATGACGATTGATGAGGCCTTGCAATTTTTTAAATCCCACAATTGCTCAAAAATCGAAAAAAAACTACAACCCCTCCAAGACGTGGGCTTGGGCTATGTGACATTGGGACAAAGCTCCTCTACCCTTTCTGGTGGCGAAGCCCAACGCATCAAATTGGCTTCATTTTTGGGGAAAGGGAACACTGCAGATACGGGGCTTTTTATTTTTGATGAACCCACAACCGGCCTTCATTTTCACGATATTAAAAAACTCCTCAATTCTTTCAATGCACTGATTGATCGGGGGCATTCTATTATTGTGATTGAACACAATTTGGATTTGATCAAATCGGCCGATTTTATCATCGACCTTGGGCCTGATGGCGGCGAAAATGGCGGCGAACTTCTTGTTGCTGGAACGCCGGAAGAGGTCGTAAAATCAAAAATATCCAGTACCGCCACGCATTTGATTGATTATATAAAACACTGATAATCAATTAATTAAATCTAATTTATAATTTTTGGCACGCTGTTTGGTTTATTCCAAACAAGAACCTTTAAAATTTATAAATATGAAACGATTACTGATTTTAGTGCATGTTGCAATAGTTTCTTTTTTGGGCTATGCAAACCCCTCCACAGCGGCCAATATCAATTACAGTAATGCCTTTATATTTAACGAACAAGGGGTTGAATTTGCTCTGTTTCCAGACGGGCAATTTGATTTTAATATTTTAGACCAACATGTTGGGTTTTATAACTCCAATTATGATGTTTACGACAGTGGTTATTTTGACGATTTCAATATAAGTTATAACAGCGGTTATGGGTACAACTCCTATCTTCAATTTGATCATTTTGGGGCCATTGTTCAAATACAACACGTCCCGATTTATTACGATTACTACGGCCGTGTTAGACAAATTGGTTCTGTAAGAATCCACTACAATTATCGAGGATTTGTGCAACAAATTGGACAAATGTATGTGGATTACAACAGCAATTTGAGTTTTCATTGCCACGGGTACATCAATACGCATAACCGATATTATACGCCACAGCCCTGGCACCATCAGTACCGTCGACCAAGTGTTCATTTGAGTGTGGTGGACGACCGCCCATACAGAAGGCACTACACCCCCATCAGACGTCATTTCACAGAACCGTTTTCCTACAACCACAGACCCGATGCGCAATACCACATCAATGGGGAGCAGTCCGATGCGGTGGTTCTAAACAACGGATATCGGAATAACAATGCAACGATTCGGTCTCAACGCCAAACCAATACTGCTGTTCAAACCCAGCATAACCGCAGTTTGACCCGTTCTATGGACTCCAGAAGTCAGCGAAATTACCAAAAAAATACTGTGCCCTCTACACAAACCCGTTCGAGTGCTCAGCGTCTAAACGACCCCAGGACGCGGGCCGCTCAAACTGGGCAACGGTCCGCTGTAACGAGCACACAGACCCGATCTCAAAGTCGACCTCGGACGGTCTCAACGTCAACGCCAACCCGAAGTACAACTACCCGAAGCGGTACAAGGACAAGGTCACAAACCCAAACGGCTGCTACACGCAGCTCTCGACGAGAATAACAACATTTGAAGTTGATTTGTTTTTTATTTTGATTAGTTAAAAACCCACATCCTATGGTGTGGGTTTTTTGATGGGATTTTTCTCGCTTATGACGTAAATCTGCCCGTTTATTTCGTCAAATGGCCGCTTGTTACATGACCCTTGCTTTTTTAGTTTTTTTTCCGTTTACCTTATGAATCCTAATTCCTAAATCTTAACACAATGAAAACACTTATTTTTTACTCACTCTTGGGCTAACCACAAGCGGGTGTACAACAACAGACCAAAAAACCGAACCACAAGAAAATTCTATTTATTCAAAATGGAGTTTAGCGAAACTGGAACCAGGATTCTCTCCAGTTGAGAATTTTAAAAAAGGGCAAATTGTTTGGACATTAAATAATAATCAAGAACTTAATGTTAAAATACTACCAGGGACTAATTTTAGTAACAAGTTGCCATTTGGTAATGACGGTGTTTATGATTATTCAATTAATGGCAATGAAATTAAATTCAACAACGTCCAAACATATAAATTCGACATCCAAAATCAGGCGCTTGTCCTAACTACTTTAATAGGTCTTGATGCTAACGGACCACGTCTTTCATTTACAAGATAAAATCCCTAAAACTCAAATAACATAAAACTAAAGTTATTTTCAAATCAACTACCTCGGGGCAAGCCCACGAGGAATTCAAAGGAAACTATTTTAAACATTTCGAGGCAAGCCTCGGGGAATTAACCCTTGGCTATCGCCCTGCGATTAAACGAAATAAAAGTGGCCCGGAATTACCTACCCCGCAGGGATTGGAATTGGCAAAGGATAACCCATAAAATCATCGTAAAATAACCTCCGCCAATTGTTTAGTACAACTGCGGCGGGAATAGCGGTCCAGATGTTTGGGCGAAACCGTCAAGCGTTGATTTTTATAGGTGTGGTACAACTTCAAAATATGAGATTTAAGAGCGCTTTGAGCAGTATAGTCAAAATAAACCCCCGTTTCGGTGTCTTTTAAAATGGCCTGAATGTCAGACGTTTTGGGCCCCAAGGCCACAATGGGCCGTTGAGCGTTTAAATATTCAAATAATTTTCCTGGAATGATATACGACGCTGCAGTCGTATTGGCCTCAATAAGCAACAGAACTTGGGTTTTATGCTGAAATGTAATGGCCTCCGCATGAGGCACTGGGCCAACGCATCGAAGGGCAGACTCTACCCCGAAAGCACGAATAGAAGCTCGGACATGGGAGCTAACATCGCCCACCAGAACCAACTCAAAATCTTTTTTAAACTCTTGATACTCAGTCATAAGCTCCGATAGAACCGCCCACAGCAGGGTTGGATTTCTGTCGCTGTGCAAAGCGCCTATCTGGGTTAGCGTAAACGCTTTATCCAAAGTAAACTTGGGCAAAGTTTGGGCATCAAATCCATTGGTAACGGTTGTTATGGGTTTGGTAGTATCGGGGTCAAACAATCGTTTTGTGGCTTCGGAAGTAGTGATGATATGATCGGCGGTTTTTAACACTTGAGCTTCCAATGCCTTGTGTTTTTGTTGAGCAAAGAACGACAAATAGAGTTGGTCGTGGTAGGAAATGGCAGTCCAAGGGTCTCTAAAATCCGCAATCCAACGAAGCGAATGACGGGCTTTCAGTTGCATCCCAATAAGATGCAAACTGTGAGGTGGCCCCGTTGTTATGATCGTATCAATCTGGTGTTTGGAAATATATTTGGACAACAACTTGACCGAAGGTTTAACCCAAAATTTTCGAGCATCAGGAATAAAACAGTTTCCGCGTAGGGATAATACGATTCGGTCAAACAAACGTTGACGTTCTTTAGGTGGAATATGCCCTTTTGAAAATGTTTTGATTTTGTTTTTAAACCCGAATTTTAAAAGACTATTGGGCTCCCAAAGTGTTGACTTTAAAACAGTTAGCTCATCGTCAATCTCCTGTTCTAAGCTGTGGTCTAAGGTTGGATAAGACGGGTTTTTTGGGCAATAGACAATGGGTTCGATATCAAATTCGGGCAGATATTTGACAAATTTAAGCCACCGCTGAACACCAGGGCCACCAGCTGGAGGCCAATAGTATGTAACAACCAACACCTTTTTCATGACTTTCTTTTAAACGCCCTAAAGCCCAATATACCCAAAACCAATAATGCGAAAACAACAGAGCTAAACAACGCAATTCGAGACCCTTTTTGAACCACTTCAGGTTTAAATTCGAATCGTATGTTGTGCTTGCCTTTGGGAATTTCAATCCCTCGCAACACGTAGTTGACGTTGTAGATCGGTACCTCCGAATCGTCAATTGTGGCAACCCAGCCCTCTTTGTAGTAATTTTCTGAAAATACTGCAAACCCATCGTTGGCGTTGTTGGATTCGTATTCCAAAGCATTGGGGGCATAATTCTTAAGTTGAATGTCAGCCAAAGCACCAAGGTCGTATGAAGCACTGCCATGAAACTGTGTATTAATTACAGCCGTTGTTTTGGTGTTAATTTTTTCCAAAGCTAAAATTTCTGCATTGGCATCATCAACGGCATCGAGGGTTTCAATAAACCAGGCATTGCCGTTAGCTTGCTCATTTTCAATACGTTGCAAATTATCTTTTTCGTCTCGATAAATGATGTATTTGGTATTCAACATATTGAAAACCTCCGGATTCCCTCTATCGATATGAAATTCCATCAATTCATTAAACCGTCGCAGTTTAGCCCCATGGTACCCATTGATAGAATGGTGAAAATAAGAGGCCTTGGTCGTGCCATCGGCCGTGTCATAAACTCTAAAAATAGAAGGGTCTTTTAAAATATCTTTGTCGATTTCGGTAGGCGAATAAGGTTTTTTGACGTTCATGGCCAATGTAAAATTATCACCATTGACGTAACGCCGATTCACACCCACCAAATCTATCAAAATAAGCAATCCAACGAGAGCCAAAAAGCTGTTCTTTTGAATTTTTTGTTTGAGATAAGCCCAAACTCCAGCCGCCATAAATAACACAAAAACAAGCGATCTCAGTGTGTCGGAGGTGAATAACGCACTTCGATCCATACGAAGGGCTTTGACAAAATCGGAACCATAATAGTTTTGGTATTGGCTGTCGCGAATGCTATTAAAATCAAATAAACTGGATTTAAATGCGATGAAAAACAAACACAATCCAGCCAATGAAATTGTCGAAAACTTTAAAGCTTTTAATGCTTTCGAGGTGTCATTTTTAGAGTTCAGTAATTCGTTTACACCAAAAATGGCAACGATTGGTATGCAAAATTCCAATAGCACTTGAATGGAGCTAACCGCTCGAAATTTGTCATAAAATGGTACAAAATCGATGAAAATATCGGTCAGCCACATTGCATTTTTTCCGTAAGATAGCAACAAAGCCAGAGCAATAACCAAAAGGAGCCATCGTTTGTGATGCCCATGGTAAAGGAAAAGCGCAAGAAAAAACAAAAATAAAACGGTGGCACCGATGTAGGCCGGTGCCTCCACTATGGGTTGATCGCCCCAATACATAGGCGCTGATTTTGAGGCGTTTAGGGCTTGAATTGACGATGCCCCCAGGGCCTTGTAGGCCTTGTAGGTGTGTGAATCTTTTCCAACATTCTCAGAGTTTCCACCGCCTAAAAATCGAGGAATAAATAAGTTAAATGTTTCCAATATTCCGTAGCTATACTCTGTGATGTAGGCCTTATCTAGACCGCTTGTTTTGGGTTTTTCGGAGCCGTCGGGACGTATGGTCAATTCGCTGGGGCTTCGGGTGCTTGCTTTGGCATATTGGCGGGTGGCCATTAGGTTGGTGGCATTCATTCCGATGGAAAAAACAGCTGCTGTTAAAAGGATCAAACTCGGCTTCAGGATGGTGTTTAATTGTCCGCTTTTTATCGCATCAATTATAATCGATATTATAAAAAATAAAATTACAAAAAACAGGTAATAGGTCATTTGAAAATGATTGGCAACCAACTGAAGTGCCGAAGCCAAGGTTGTGACTACAAATCCTAGTATATACCGCTTTTGAAACGTTAAAACTATTCCGCTCAATAAAAATGGCATGTAGGCAATGGCGTGGGCTTTGGCGTTGTGCCCCACCCCAATAATTATAATCAGATAGGTTGAAAATCCGAAGGCCAGTGCACCAAGTATCGCTGTTTTGAATTTTTGTCCGAACGCCAGAAGTAAACAATAAAATCCGCATAGATACAGCATTAGATAATCGGCGGGGCGGGGTAAAAACCGCAAAAATAAATCCAATTCTTTGATGTAATTATACGGGTATTTGGCTCCCAACTGGTACGTTGGCATGCCACCAAAAGCACTGTTGGTCCAGTAGGTTTCCGTGCCTGTTTCGGCCCTAAAATCATACTGTTGCTTGGCCATACCAGTATACTGAACAATATCACTTTGGTAAATTTGCTCCCCTTTCAAAACGGGGTAGAAATAGATCAAAGAAATGGCTACAAACCCAATAAGAACTGGAACATGTTTAAGATATTTTTTTGATAACTGGCTCATATTCAATAACTTATTCGACTTCTTCAAAATCGATATATTCTCCAACATCTTTGTTGGTTGATGTTTTGTTTGGGGTTTTGTCTATGCTTATCTCCCCTTCTTTTCTGGGTTTTTGAGGCGGTGGATATTGATTAAACTTCCCTGCCATTTTATTGGCTATTGAGCGAATTATAAATGGTGCTAAAAGTCGCATGATATATTTGAAAACTGTATAGGTTAGCACAATTATTAAAATCGTTTTAACTAAGCCAATAATGGAAGCCGTTTGAATCATCCTTAAATAATTTTACCAAAAATACAATTCTTATTTATTATGAAGCATAAGATTCCTGAATCTAAAAAAAATATGTAGATTTGAGTAAAACAAATACCATGACGTCTTTCATAAAATCTACATTATTTGTGCTTTCACTAACGACAGTTTTGATGGCTCACGGGCAGTACACCGATGTGATTAACTCCAATCGTCCTGGAGCATCTCAAACGGCCTTTTCGGTAGGGAAAAAAGTATTGCAGTTCGAGCTTGGCCCCTATTTAATCAACGAAAAACGAACCCCAAATCCGAGTTATGATGTGTCGGGTTATGGCGTTGATTTTGCGGTGCATTATGGCTTTTTCAAAGAGGCCTTGGAGGTCAATTTGCAAGGAACTTATCAAAGGGATACTAAAACATATAACACCACTATTCCTGTAGAAAGTAGCCGGGCTAATTTTAAATCCCTGAACTTAGGGGCTAAATTTCTAGTTTATGACCCCAATAAAAACAAGGAAGAAAAAATAAACGTGTACAGTTACCATGCCAATCGCGGGTTTAAATGGCGGCATTTGATTCCAGCTGTAGCCGTTGCTGCAGGCGTAAATTTCGATACCAAAGACAACCCTTACACCGCTTCTGGTGTGGAGGGTTTAAGCTATCGCACGGCACTAATTACGCAAAACAACTTTTCTGGCGGTTGGGTTTTTGTTACCAATTTTATGATGGATCGAATCAGTTCGGATCAGCAAGATTTTCATTACATCCTCACCCTAACCCATTCGTTTGATCCTAAATGGGTGGCTTTCGTGGAAACGCAAGGCATTAAAAGCGACTTTTACGCCGATAATTTATTCCGCATCGGGGGTGGGTATTTATTAAATAAAGACCTTCAGTTGGATACTGCCCTTACTTTTAATACCAAGGACACGCCCTCTGTATTTGGTGTAAATTTTGGTGTTTCGTACAGAATTGACCGCCATCAAGATCCCTATAAAGTCAAGCAAACTAAATTGTAAACGGAACTGAAAAGACTCTTAAATGATTGAAATTAAAGAAGTTAAAACAAAAAAAGGGGTTTTAGAATTTGTCAAATTTCCGTTTAAACTTTATAAAAATTCACCCTACTGGGTTCCCCCAATCATTAGCGAAGAAGTCAAAATTTTTGATGCTACAAAAAATCCAGTTCTTAAAGATGCTAAAGTCAAACTCTTTTTGGCTTATCAAAATAACGCCGTGGTTGGACGGGTCGCGGCCATCATCAATTGGATTGAGGTTAACGAACAAAAGGACAAAAAAATGCGTTTTGGGTGGTTCGATTTCGAGGATGATTTAGAGATCAGTAGTGCCTTATTGGAAACGGTGGCTCGTATTGGAAAACAACACGATTTGAACTATTTGGAAGGGCCTGTTGGGTTTTCAAACCTAGACAAAGTGGGAGTTCTAACCTATGGCTATAATCATATTGGCACCATGATTTCTTGGTACAACCACTCGTACTACGTCAGTCATTTTCAACAATTGAGTTTTAGCATTTCAAAAGAATATTTTGAACAAAAACATGCCTTTTCAGATATTAAAATTGAAAAATTTAAGCGTCTTAGTGAGGTTATCATGAAGCGATACCGATTGAAACCGCTCAATTTTAGCAGTACAAAACAAGTGATGTCCTACGCAGACGACATGTTCGATTTATTTAATTTGACGTATTCTCGATTGTCGTCATTTGTCAAAATTACAGAAATTCAAAAGGCCTACATGAAAGATAAATTTTTGAATTTTATTGACCCAGAATACATCAAGTTTGTGGTTGACGACCAGGACCAATTGGTAGCTTTTGCGGTGGTGATGCCATCATTTGCTAAGGCGCTTCAAAAAATTAAAGGTAAATTATTCCCGTTTGGAATTATTGAACTATTAAAAGCTAAAAAATCTAAAACTGTAAATTTTTTACTCATTGGAGTTCATCCGGATTATCAAAATAAGGGCGTTCATGCACTCATTTTTAGTGAATATCATAAGACCTTTGAAGCCAAAGGGATTACGGAATGTCGAAGGACTCCAGAGCTTTCAGACAAT
>CAJXUB010000022.1 GCA_913061125.1 uncultured Flavobacteriaceae bacterium | reverse complement strand
CCTGCGACCTCCGCGTCCCAAACGCGGCGCGATAACCGGGCTACGCTACACCCCGTACTGAAATGTTGTATTTCTTGGCGGAGAGACCGGGATTCGAACCCGGGCAACACTTACGCGTTGACAGATTAGCAATCTGCTCCATTACCACTCTGGCACCTCTCCTATTTTTAAAGAACTTGTTCAATAAAATTGCGGATGCAAATGTAACTTTTCATTGGCAAGAACGCAAACTATTTATTTAATTTTTTAATTCGGCAAATGACCCCTATTCTGGGTATTCAATTCGAAGATGATACATGTTGGCCAACTTGTGTTTCAACACTTTTTTTATGGATTCGATATCTTTAAACGTAATGTTAGCATTTAAAAATTGATCCGCTTCAATTTGATTTAAAATTATGGTATCAACAAAGGTATTGATGGTTGTTGATGTGGGCTCTTTTAAACTTTTTGAGGCCGCCTCTACACTATCGCACATCATTAGAATTGCTGTTTCTCTACTGAACGGCTTGGGGCCATTGTATCGAAAATCATTGGGGTCAAATTCGGAACTTAACGCCATCTGTTTGTTGTAAAAGTAGCGAACAAAACTTGTGCCATGATGGGTTCGAATAAAATCGATAACACGATCGGGAAGTTTATTTTTTTTGGCAATTTCGATGCCATTAATCACGTGGTCCACAATGATTTTTGCACTTTCTTTTGCTGATAATTCGTCATGGGGGTTTGTTCCAGTTGATTGATTTTCAGTGAAATACGTTGGGTTAAGCATTTTACCCACATCGTGATAGAGGGCTCCCACTCGAACCAGCATGGCGTTGGCACCGATGTCGTTGGCTGCTGCCTCGGCCAAGTTGGCGACATTTAACGAATGATGGAACGTTCCGGGAGCTTTATTTGAGAGTTCTTTTAGTAGTGCTGAATTGGTGTCTGACAACTCAAGAAGTGATACGTCGGAGACCAGTCCGAATAATTTTTCGTAGGCATAAATTAAGGGCTGAACAAAAAGCGTGGCCAAACCGCACAATACAAATAATAGAAAATTCTGCCATTTTAATCCGTCTATACTTCCCTCATGAATGACATAAAAAGCGAAATACGAAATAATATAAATAAGTGTAATCTGCCCAACGGATATAAATAAATTGGCCCTTTTGTACAATTCGGAAACGGTTAAAATGGTGACGATGCCTGCAATGATTTGCAAGAACATGTATTCGTAATTATTAGCTACCACAAATCCCAGTAACAAAACGGTTATGACGTGTGCAAAAAGACCCAATCTTGCATCAAAAAATGCTTTTAAAACAAGGGGCAAAATACACAGGGGAACGACATAAATGTAAGCCGAATTAAATTTTACCACCAAAGTGGTGAGGAGAACCATCAGGGCGATATTAAAAAAGATAAACGTGACTTTGGTATTGTTTGAAAAAATTTCAGGACGGTATTTACGAAGAAATAAAAACAACATCAGCAAAGCCAAAGCAACCAGTACGCTGTAGGCCGCCAAAATCCAAACGTAATTGGCTTCGCTCCAAACCTGAGACTCGTATTCGGATTCTAAAGATTTTAGCATGGCCAATTTTTCACCTTGAACCACCTCGCCTTTCGAGACGATTAATGTTCCCTTATCCACTCGCCCTCTAACCTTCGATATTTGTGATAATCGTTCATTTAATGCCACTTCGGTTAATGAAGAATTAAAACTTGCATTAGGCACGACAAGATCAAAGAAAATGGATTTAAACGCGGCCCTGTAAGGGTCATAAATGGTATCTTCGAGTTGCGAATCCAGAAAAGTATTTAGATCCGTTTGAATAAATAACTCACCATACTCAACAACTCTATTTTGGGTCTTATTGATAAGTATAGAAATGACTTGCTGTGGAGCATATCCAAAATCTGTATCAAGTACACCAACGCCGTACAATTGCTCTAAAACAGAAAGTCCTTTTTGATACAAATTGGACTGAAATTGATTTTTTGGTACGTTAAAAAATTCGTTATCAAATCTCAATTCATAATTGGATTGAACCGTCACAAAACGCATTGTGTCCACCTCAAAAAAAACAGGCGACTCTTCCTTCGTCCGATCGATTTCAAGAGCCAACTGCTCTGAGGATTTTTCAATGGCAAAATCAAAAGGCGCATATAGATTCTCCGACTGCCAAGGTTTTCCTTTTTCGAAACTGTAACGAAACGTCCCGCTTTTTGGAAATAAATACACCACAAGAACCGTGGTAACTGCAAACAAAAAGACCTTGTATAACAAGGCATTATTTTTATATAAAGCGTGTAAAAATCGATTCATTGTTGCTGTCAATAAAAATTTAGGTCGTGCGGTTAAATGCACGGCTTACTACCGTCCATCAAATGTAATAAAAAGATGGGCATTTTGTCGCTAAAAATTGATAATCCTCCAGAGTTTTTGCTAAAATTTAGTTACATTAGTATCGTAAAAATCAAACAAAAAACATGAGCAAAGAAGTTGTCATTGTATCGGCGGTACGCACTCCAATCGGGCGCTTTTTAGGCAGTCTATCTAGTGTTCCCGCGCCAAAACTGGGAGCCATAGCCATCCAAGGTGCTTTAAATAAAATCGATCTGAACCCTTCCAAAGTAGACGAAGTTTTAATGGGTCAGGTGGTACAATCCGGTTGCGGTCAAGCCCCAGCCCGTCAAGCTGCCATTTTTGCAGGAATTCCAGACACGGTGCCTTGTACAACCGTTAATAAAGTTTGCTCCTCCGGCATGAAAGCCATCATGCAAGCCGCTCAAAGCATTGCCCTTGGTGATGCGGATATTATAGTAGCTGGAGGTATGGAAAACATGAGCAGTATTCCACATTATTATCATGCCAGAAGTGCCCGAAAATTTGGTCCAGCAACTTTGGAAGATGGTCTTCAAAAAGACGGTCTGGTCGATGCCTACAACCAACAAGCCATGGGTGTTTGTGCCGATGCTTGTGCCACAGAATACCAATTCTCTCGAGAAGATCAAGATGCATTTGCAATTCAATCCTACAAGCGCTCTTCAGAAGCATGGCATCTGGGGAAATTTAATAATGAAGTGGTTCCAGTGGAAGTCCCTCAACGTCGTGGCGAACCCCTCATGGTCACACAAGATGAAGAATTTAGTAATGTTAATTTAGAAAAAATTCCAACATTAAGACCGGCCTTCAGTAAGGACGGCACTGTTACGGCAGCCAATGCCTCTACCATTAACGACGGTGCAGCAGCGCTTGTTTTGATGAGTAAAGAAAAAGCCAACGAGTTGGGAATAAGGCCATTGGCAACCATTAAAGGATACGCCGACGCAGCGCGAGAACCGGAACAATTCACCGTTGCCCCTGCCAAAGCACTTCCAAAAGCCCTTGACAACGCCAAAATATCGATTGATGATGTGGATTATTTTGAATTTAACGAAGCCTTTTCTGTGGTCGGTTTGGCCAATATGAAAATTTTGGAATTAGACGACAGTAAAGTCAATATCAACGGTGGTGCTGTGTCTTTAGGCCATCCCTTGGGCTGCTCTGGTGCTCGAATTGTAGTTACCCTACTTAACGTGTTGGAACAAAATAATGGAACCCTAGGAGCAGCAGCCATATGCAATGGCGGCGGTGGTGCCTCGGCACTAATCCTCGAACGAAATTAACTATGCAATACGGCCTGTGCCATCTCAGCATTGTCGCATTAAGACAAGAACCCTCCGACCGAAGCGAACTCACGTCTCAAATCTTATATGGCGAAAGTTTTAAGGTCTTGGAACACCGAAAATCCTGGAGTCGAATTCGGTTGTCTTTTGACGGCTATGAAGGATGGGTGGACAACAAACAATTTCAGTTTATTGAAAAATCAGAATATGTACAATTAAGTTCTGCAAGGGAACTTTTGTGTTATGATTTGGTGAATTTTATAGCGAATCATAACCAACACCTTCACCCCATCGTGATGGGAAGTTTGGTAAACCCCTGCAAGGTTTTAAACCACACGTTTGACGGCGAAGGAATGGCTGGCGCTAAAGACAAAACCAAGCTTATTGAAACGGCATTGCTTTACCTCAACACCCCATACCTTTGGGGCGGAAAAACCCCTTTTGGTATCGATTGCTCTGGATTCACACAAATGGTCTATCGGCTTAATGGATTCAAACTCTTGCGCGATGCCTCACAACAAGCCACACAAGGCGAAGCCCTCAGTTTTATTGAAGAAAGTGAAGCAGGAGATTTGGCCTTTTTTGATAACAACGAAGGCGATATTATTCATGTGGGGATTATTATGGAAAACCATCATATTATTCATGCGCACGGCAAAGTGCGCATCGATCGTATCGACCATTCTGGAATTTACAATGTAGATACCAAAACCCACTCTCATAAGCTTCGAGTGATCAAAAGTATCGTTTAGGGATTTTGTAAATTAAAATAAAAAAGCCCAATGCAATGCATTGGGCTTTTGAGTAATCTATTGGGGGATAATTATTGTTCTAAACTATCGGCCATTTCCTTGTATTTTTTGGCATTGGCATCGTCACCGGTGGCCGAGAAAATATTGGATAGTGTTTTGGCTGCTTGAAAATTATTGGGGTCTGCTTTGAGAGCATTTTCCAAATATGGAATCGCATCCAAGTACAACTGGTTTCGTTCTTCTCTAAGTTCGTCGTAACGGCGGTCGTCTGCGGCGGAAGTTCCTAGGTTGTTCATCTCATTAATAATGGATTCCTCTTGACCCAAAATAAGTGCTGCCAGGTTGATGTACGCATTAACATAATCGGGGTTTAGGGCAATGGCACGTTCGTAGTATTTTTTGGCGTTTTCAACGTCTTTGGCGTCGGCAGCGATAACCCCGAGGTTGTACTGCAGTTCTGCATTGTTGGGATCACGTTCGGTAGCGTATTCCAAAAGTTCTTTGAATTTTTCGATATTTCCCATAGTGTAGTGCACATTGGCCTCCGTCAGAACTAAATTTAAATCCTCTGGATTTTCAGCACGGGCTTCGCGCATGGCTTCCAACGCTTGTTCAGTTTCTCCACGCTCGTTGTAAATCAAAGCCATGTTTTTTATAATTTCAGGGTATTTGGACTTGCTGTTTTTTTCCGTGGGATTGGTATGAGTTCCAGTCTTAACTGAAACGTCTCTAAGTACCTCATTATCAAAGGTTTCTGTCTTATTGGTTTCCACATTATCAGCATAATATTGCTTTACGATACCCGTAAATCCAAGATTTTTTAGGATTTCATACATTTCCAAGGAACGGTCGTATTGCTTGGCATTGACCGCCGAAGAAGCCGCGTAATACAAATACAAGGTGTCTTTTTTTGAGATGGTATAGGCGTTGTAAAAGTAATCTGTTCCATCGGCAAAATTGTTAGATTGAACGAGGTCGCTCCCCTTTGTGAGCAGATGGTTCAATAGATTTTGAAGATGTTGATTTTTCTCTTGCAATACTGAAGAAGAAGTCACTTTAGTTAGCGCTTCAACAGCCGCATTTAAATCTACGCCAGTACCTGCTCCATTTTTAAATAACAGGATACTTTTATAGAGATTAAACTGGCTTTTTTGCTTATCATCCATACTGGATGAGAAGGATTCGGCAGCGGTTAGCGCTGTAGCGGCTTTGTCAAAATTACCTCTGTCCAGCTCTTTTCCAGCCGTGCGGAGTTCTTTTTTTTGGGCCTGCAAGGACAACGCAAATGCAATTGTAAGTCCAAAGATTAGGTGTTTTTTCATTATGAGATATTTAAATTATGCTTCTGTTTGTGTGTTGTTTTGTTCGGTATCGTTGGAAGAATTTGAATCCTCCGTCATTGTTGTTTCATCCGGTGTTTCAGAGTCGTTTTCTTCTTCTTTCATCACCTTGGCCACAGCGGCAATGGAATCGGACCCTTTAAGATTAATAAGCTTAACCCCTTGGGTGGCTCTTCCCATAACGCGCAAATCTTCTACGGCCATTCTGATGGCAATTCCTGATTTGTTGATAATCATCAAATCGTCGTCGTCAGACACGTTTTTGATGGCTACCAAACTCCCTGTTTTATCGGTGATTGAAATGGTTTTTACGCCTTTTCCACCACGATTTGTAAGGCGGTAATCTTCCAAACTGGAACGTTTTCCATAGCCATTTTCCGAAACGACCAAGATGTCACTTTCCATATCATTCACAGAAATCATGCCAATTACTTCATCACTATCCTGAGCCAGCGTAATACCACGCACTCCCGAAGCTCCGCGACCCATCGGTCTGGTTTTGGCTTCTTCAAATCGAATGGCTTTACCAGATTTAAGAGCCAACATCACTTGGCTCTCTCCGGTGGTTAATTTAGCTTCCAAAAGTTCGTCACCATCTTTAATGGTAATGGCATTAATGCCATTGGTTCGAGGTCTGGAATATTGTTCCAATGAGGTTTTTTTCACTTGACCTTTTTTGGTGGCCATGATAACGTAATGCGCATTGATGTATTCTTCATCTTTTAGATTTTGAGTACAAATGAATGCCTTGACCTTGTCATCTTGTTCAATATTGATCAGATTTTGAATGGCGCGTCCTTTAGAGGTTTTACTTCCCTCTGGGATCTCGTAAACTCGCATCCAAAAACACTTTCCTTTTTGGGTGAAAAAGAGCATGTATTGGTGGTTTGTTCCCACAAATAGGTGCTCCAAAAAGTCCTCATTTCTTGTAGTCGATGCTTTTTGTCCAACGCCACCTCTGTTTTGTGTTCTATATTCTGTAAGAGGGGTTCTTTTGATATATCCGGCATGCGAAATGGTAATTACCACTTGCTCATTTGGAATCATATCTTCGATGGATAAATCGCCGCCTGCATATTCAATGGTGGAGCGGCGCTCATCGCCATATTTGTCTTTAACCACCAACAATTCATCTTTGATGATTTGCATTCTGCGGTCTTTTTTGTCCAAAATATCCTTGAGGTCTTCAATGGTTTTCATCAATTGCTCGAATTCAGAACGCAATTTATCTTGCTCTAAACCGGTCAATTGACGCAAACGCATTTCAACGATGGCTTTGGCCTGAATCTCACTCAGTTCAAAACGGGTAATTAATTTTTGACGGGCCTCATCAGGATTGGCAGACCCTCTGATGATGGCAATAACTTCGTCAATATTATCTGAGGCGATAATTAATCCCTCTAAAATATGGGCTCGTTCCTCGGCCTTTCGAAGTTCGAATTTCGTTCGTCGAACGACCACGTCGTGACGGTGGTCTACAAAATGACGAATCATGTCTTTCAGATTCAACATCTCTGGACGACCGTTGACCAACGCAATATTATTGACACTAAAAGACGATTGAAGTGCCGTGTATTTGAATAATTTATTGAGAACGATGTTTGGAATAGCATCACGTTTTAAAACGTAAACGATTCGCATTCCATTTCGGTCTGATTCATCGCGGATGGTAGAAATTCCGTCTAGTTTTTTGTCGTTGACCAAATCGGCGGTTTTTTTGATCATATCCGCTTTGTTAACCTGATATGGGATTTCATTGACGATGATGCACTCTCGACCGTTGACTTCTTCGAAATTGGCTTTAGCTCTCATAACAATTCGACCACGTCCAGTTTCAAAAGCATCCTTTACGCCGTCGTAGCCGTAAATAATTCCACCGGTTGGAAAATCGGGAGCTTTCACGTGTTGCATGAGTTCACTAATTTCCACATCGTTGTTATCGATGTAGGTGGTAATACCATCCACGACTTCAGACAAGTTGTGAGGTGGCATGTTGGTAGCCATACCAACAGCAATACCTGAAGCACCGTTAACTAAAAGTCCGGGGATTCGGGTGGGTAAAACAGTGGGTTCTTGTAGGGTGTCGTCAAAATTTAATTTGTGATCTACAGTTTCTTTTTCGATATCGGCAAGCATATCTTCTGAAATCTTGCGCATCCGTGCTTCGGTATAACGCATGGCGGCTGGGCTGTCGCCATCGATGGAACCAAAGTTACCCTGACCGTCAATAAGCATGTACCGCAAGCTCCACTCTTGAGCCATACGAACCATAGTGTCATAAACTGAGGTATCGCCATGGGGGTGGTATTTTCCTAAAACTTCACCAACGATTCTGGCGGATTTTTTATGGGCCGAACTGGCCTTAACACCAAGCTCGTGCATGCCGTACAAGACGCGACGATGTACGGGTTTAAGGCCGTCACGAACATCAGGCAAAGCTCTTGATACAATCACAGACATTGAGTAGTCAATGTATGCGGATTTCATTTCATCTTCTATGTTAATTGGGATTAACTTTTCTCCTTCAATCATAAAGTGTTTTTGTTGCAAAAATTATATTCAAGCTAATATAGAACATTATGAGAAGTTTTGACAAAAAATAAACCCCTTTTTTTGGGATATTTTATCAACAATTTTAAGAAGTTAAAGTTTATAAATTCAATGGAAAATATTTTGATTTTAAAATGATTTTTATATCATTTGTAAATCCTGTTTTTTTTAAGGTATAATAATTGATATATCATTTATAAAATTCGTATTTTTATACAAAATATTTTCTATGGACGATAATTTTTCACCCCGAGTTAAAGACGTCATCTCTTACAGTAAAGAAGAGGCCTTACGTCTTGGACATGACTTTATTGGCACCGAGCACCTAATGCTTGGACTACTTCGCGATGGCCAAGGCAAAGCTGTTGAAATTTTAAATGCTCTGGACATTGACCTGAGCCAATTGCGACGTAAAGTTGAAATCCTCAGCCCTGCCAACCCCAATCCAACATCTGCCAACAATGAAAAGAAAAACTTACACCTCACCAGACAAGCCGAACGGGCTTTGAAAACAACCTTTTTGGAAGCAAAACTTTTTCAAAGTAAATCTATCAATACGGCGCATTTACTGCTTTGCGTCTTGCGTAATGAAAATGATCCGACCACAAAATTACTCAATAAACTTAGGGTCAATTACGACAATGTCAAAGAGCAGTTTAAGTTTATGATTACGGATGAAGGAGGCGCATTTTCAGATGCGCCATCGGCAGAATCATACTCCAGCAGTGAACCAGAGGAATCCAAAGGAAACGACAGCAATTTTGGTCAAACATCTTCAACAAAATCCAATAAAAAATCTAAAACTCCTGTGTTGGACAACTTTGGTCGAGACCTCACGGCCATGGCCGAAGAAGGAAAATTGGACCCAGTGGTTGGCCGTGAAAAAGAAATTCAGCGAGTCTCGCAAATTTTAAGCCGTCGCAAAAAAAATAACCCCCTACTCATTGGCGAACCTGGAGTGGGTAAATCGGCCATTGCAGAAGGGTTGGCTATTCGAATTGTAAAACGAAACGTTTCTCGGATTTTATTTAACAAACGCGTGGTTACATTGGATTTGGCCAGTTTGGTGGCTGGGACCAAATACCGCGGGCAATTTGAAGAACGCATGAAAGCGGTCATGAATGAACTCGAGAAAAACGATGACATTATTTTATTCATCGATGAAATTCATACCATCGTTGGCGCTGGTGGTGCAACAGGGAGCTTGGACGCCTCCAATATGTTTAAACCCGCCCTGGCACGCGGCGAAATTCAATGCGTTGGCGCAACGACCCTTGACGAATACCGCCAACACATTGAAAAGGATGGCGCACTGGAACGGCGGTTTCAAAAAGTAATTATTGAACCTACTTCCGTTGAGGAAACCATTGAAATTTTAAATAATATTAAAAATAAATACGAAGACCATCACAATGTAGATTATACCGACGATGCCATTGAGGCCTGCGTAAAACTTACCAGCCGATACATGTCTGATCGTTTTTTACCAGATAAAGCCATTGATGCGTTGGACGAAGCAGGATCTCGAGTTCACATTACAAATATTGACGTTCCTGAACAAATTGTGGAATTAGAATCAGAACTGGAAGCCATTCGTGCTACAAAAAATTCTGTGGTTAAAAAACAAAAATACGAAGAAGCAGCAAAGCTTCGAGACGACGAAAAACGACTGGAAAAAAGTTTGGCAGAAGCTCAAGAAAAGTGGGAAAAAGAATCCAAACTCAACAGAGAAATCGTAACTGAAGAGAATGTTGCTGAAGTTGTTTCTATGATGACTGGCATTCCAGTGAATAGAATCGCACAGACCGAAGGCAATAAACTGTCGCTTCTTCCTGAGCTAATTAACGGAAAGGTAATCGGTCAAGACGAGGCCGTATCGAAAGTGGTTAAAGCCATCCAAAGAAATCGTGCTGGGCTAAAAGACCCTAACAAACCCATTGGTTCCTTTATATTTTTGGGTCAAACAGGAGTTGGAAAAACTCAATTGGCCAAAGTGTTAGCTAGCGAGCTTTTTGACAGCAGCGATGCCTTAATACGTATTGACATGAGCGAGTATATGGAAAAATTCGCCATTTCAAGACTGGTTGGAGCACCTCCAGGTTATGTGGGCTACGAAGAAGGCGGTCAACTTACCGAAAAAGTCCGTCGTAAGCCCTATGCTGTTATTCTCCTTGATGAAATTGAAAAAGCACACCCCGATGTTTTTAACATGTTACTTCAGGTTTTAGACGACGGATTTTTGACAGACAGTTTGGGAAGAAAAATCGATTTTAGTAATACAATAATCATAATGACCTCGAATATTGGTGCCAGAAAATTAAAAGATTTTGGAACTGGGGTTGGGTTTGGAACTGCGGCACAAAAACAACAAGAAAATGCCAATGCTAGGGGTGTTATCGAAAATGCTTTGAAGAAAGCTTTTGCCCCAGAATTTCTCAACCGAATCGATGACGTTGTGGTATTCAATACGTTAGAGAAAGAGGATATCGACAAAATTATCGATATTGAATTGGCCAAATTATTGGAACGAATATCTGAACTTGGTTACAAACTCAAACTCAGTAAAAAAGCTAAACATTTCATTGCTGAAAAGGGATTTGACAAACAATACGGTGCGCGACCGCTAAAACGAGCCATCCAAAAATATGTCGAAGACGCCATTGCGGAAGAAATCATAAAATCTAACATTCAAGAGGGCGATACTATC
Organism: uncultured Flavobacteriaceae bacterium; assembly: GCA_913061125.1. Taxonomy (GTDB): domain Bacteria; phylum Bacteroidota; class Bacteroidia; order Flavobacteriales; family Flavobacteriaceae; genus UBA3537. The sequence goes on along the minus strand of CAJXUB010000022.1, from coordinate 22,189 downwards.
ACGATGGATCTCAAAAAAGAGGATCAAGAGTTGAGCGTTAAAGTCACTGGAAGCGACAAAAAACCCAAAGAAAGTTAAACGACTAACCCTGCTCTGGCAGGGTTTTTTTATCCCCCATAATGCTCAAATAAAACCTCGTTTTCAAGTCCCAATTGTTTCAAAAAAGATAGGGCTTTTTGCATATCCTTATAAAGCGAACGGTCTGTTTCAACAGGTGGAACATCATGGCGAAATGCTGCCAAAAAAGCACTTAAAAACGGAGAGGTTTCTTTCGTTCTAAAAGTCATCGCTTGAGAGGCGTTGAGCAGCTCTATAGCTAAAATTTGTTCTACATTTTCTACAATTTGATAGGCCTGAGTGGCAGCATTGGCTCCCATACTCACGTGGTCCTCTTGACCGTTGGACGATACAATAGAATCTGTACTGGCAGGTGTTGCAAGTTGTTTATTGGAACTTACGATACTTGCTGCGGTGTATTGCGGAATCATCAGGCCGGAATTTAGACCAGGTGATTTTACCAAAAATGACGACAACTGTCGCTGTCCAGAAATAAGCTGGTAGGTTCGACGTTCGGAAATATTGCCCAACTCAGACATTGCAATCTTTAGGAAATCCAGCGCAAAAGCTATGGGTTGTCCATGAAAATTTCCACCGGAAATAATCGAATCGCTAGCCCTAAAAATATTGGGGTTGTCGGTTACAGAATTGACTTCGGTCATTACAGTTTTTTCCACAAATGCTAAAGTGTCTTTTGTAGCACCGTGAACCTGTGGAATGCATCGGAAAGAATAAGGATCTTGGACATGAATTTTGGGCTGGTTCATCAAATCGCTGTCTTTTAAAAATTCTTGAATCCGATGTGCCGTTACGAGTTGTCCTTTATGAGGTCTTACAAAATGAATCAAAAGATCAAAAGGTTCTAAACGGCCATCAAAGGCGTCCAGTGATATGGCGCTGATTAGGTCCGCCAAATACGAAATCTTATAGGCATTTAACAAACAATGAACTGCATATGCGGACATAAATTGTGTACCGTTCAGAAGGGCCAATCCCTCTTTGGATTGCAATTGAATGGGGGACCATTTCATCCGATCCAAAACTTCAGACGTTGCGCAGCGCTGGTCTCCCATCCACACTTCGCCTTCTCCAATCAGGGCTAAAGCGAGATGCGCCAACGGGGCCAAATCTCCAGATGCGCCCAGCGACCCTTGTGTGTAAACCACTGGTAAGATATCATTATTATAAAAATCCACCAACCGCTCTACCGTCGTGAGATGTACACCACTATGACCTAAGGATAATGCTTTGATTTTCAGAAGTAACATGAGCTTTACCACTGGTTTTGGCACCAGGGCACCTGTACCACAGGCATGGGATCGAACAAGATTATGTTGTAATGCGCTCAAGTTTTCGGAGCTAATTTTTACATCACACAAAGCACCAAACCCTGTATTTATTCCGTAAATGGGAGCATCCGACGCAGCTATCTTTTCTTCAAGGTACGTCCGACAATCGGTAATTTTGATTTTAACCTCATCGGACAAACCAATTAAAGAAGCGTTTAATACTAAATCGTTAAGAGTTTTTAAGTCAAAAGATTGGGTTGTGATTTCAAACATGAATGGTTGCGATATGTTTTCAAATTTGATTATTCCTTTCAATATTTCCAAATTTTTGATGCAATTAATTATTAATATGTAATTTTGATTCGAACAAAAAAAAGACTGAAACACAAGCAGTCAAAATATTAAATCGACATAAAAAATGAGACGAAAATGGTCTGATTTATCCGATTTTATTGGCACTTGGGAATTCGATCGCGAATTTGATAACGGGTCGAAAGGGACAGGTATTGCGGTTTTTGTTGAACAAGATTCTAACATGCTGGAATACATTGAAAATGGCGCGTTGATTTTAAAAGATGGTCAAACTTTAAAATCCTCAATACGCTATTATTATAAAATCCAACCTAAGGAAATTTTGGTGTATTTTTTTGAAAATCCCTCCCGCCTATTTCAACGAGTAGAGTTTGAAGACATGGGAAAGGAAATCGCTGGAAGAGCAACTCATTATTGTGGCAACGACATCTATTGTTCTGAATACAAATTTTTGGAAAATGATACATTTCAAATTATTCATAAAGTGCACGGGCCGAGGAAAAGTTACACTTCTAAGACCAGATTTAGACGAGTAGGCGTTTAAAATAAAAACCTTATATTTACACTGAAAACCTTAAATCTAAAATCATGAAAAAACAATTCTTGTGGGCTACCATAGCCGCAGTTTTTATCTACAATTGTCAAGAACCTAAAAATTATGTTGAACTTTCTGGATTAATTAGTCATCCAACTTCCGACCAAATTACCATCAGCAGTCGTGAGGGATATTCCAAAGTTATTTCTGTTAATTCCGACGGAACATTTTCCGACACCCTAAATGTGGTGGAAGGCCGATACCGATTCTCTGACGGCCAAAAAATGGGGGCTATTTTTCTGAAAAATGGAAACTCGACCTCATTCAATGTCGATACAAAATCGTTTTACGAATCACTAAAATTTGAAGGTGATGATGCCAATAAAAGCAATGTTTTGGCAGAATATGCAGTACTCCAAAATAAATATTTATCCTCCGTAATGGAAAGTACAGAGGATGAATTTGAAAACAGTTTTAGTGAACTTAAATCTGAATTTGATGCACTAAAATCCAAATATAATTCCATTGAACCCACTTACTTTGAAGAAGATGATAAGAATTTTAAGCTGATGAAAAGCTCGATGAAACAATTTTTCGATCAGCGTATCGCCATCAAAAAAGAATTACCAAAAGGCACTCCCTCTCCAGTATTTACAAATTATGAAAATTACAGCGGAGGAACCAATTCCTTGGAAGATTTTAGAGGAAAATTCGTCTATATTGACGTTTGGGCCACATGGTGTGCCCCTTGTTTAGCCGAGGTTCCATTTCTGAAAAAACTTGAAACCCAAATGCACAACCGCAACATTGAATTTTTGAGTATTTCTGTTGATGATGCCACAACCAGCGGATCGTTTGAAAAAGCTCGAGAGGATTGGAAAAAAACAGTGAAGGAAAAAGAACTTTCTGGTGTTCAATTATTTTCAAGTGCAGGGCGTTCGGATGAATTTTTAAAAGCATACAAAGTTATGGGAATTCCGCGTTTTATATTAATAGATCCTCAAGGAAATATTATAGATCCAGATGCGCCTAGACCGTCCAATAAAGATATCGTAAAATTGTTAGAAGAATTAGGGGTTTAATCTAAAAAATCAATAAGCATAACAGTCCCAATGGTCTCGTGAGAAGCATGCGCAACGACTTTTCCATTTTTAATAACAATCAATTGTGGCGATTCGTGCACCACATCCAATTGCTTGGCAATGGCATTTGAAATGGAACGGTAGGCGAGTAAATCCAAATACCAAGCTCCAAAATCTTTGTCAGAAAAACTGTAGCTGGATGTAAAATCGTTCAACACGAAACGGCTGATGCTGCAGCGTGTGGAATGCTTAAAAATCAGCTGTGGCATTGAAAATGAACTGGCCAAAATGGTTTCCAATTGTTCCTCTGAAGTTAGCAATTGGCCGGGCCATTGCTCTTGTTTTGATTGTGTGCGCGAAAAAAAACCCATTATTGAAATAAAAACTGACTAATCGTCAGGATTTCAGTTAAAATTATGCCGTTTTGTCTGGATTTTTGTTCTGGTAAGAAAATTGAACGTTCCAGAAAAAAAACCCATTATGAACTTTGACAATTATACAATAAAATCTCAACAAGCCCTACAACAAGCGCAACAAATTGCACACGAATATGGGCATCAACAAATTGAAAATGAACATCTATTTTTAGGCCTAAAAACCATTGACGATAATGTGTTGCCCTTTTTATTGAAAAAGTTAAACCTCAACCCAAAAACGCTTGAAGAGGTCGTTAAAAAAGAAATCCAGCGTTTTCCGAAAGTTAGTGGTGGTCAACAGGCACTTTCTGGCGCAACTGCCAAAACTTTGAATGAAGCTGTGGCAATAGCCCAAAAATCTGGAGGGGAATTTGTTTCCATCGAGGATTTATTTTTAGCCATGTTCAAAACCAAAAATAAAATAGCCCAAATTTTAAAAGATCAAGGCGTAACAGAGCAAGACCTCAAAACATCGATTGAATCGCTCAGAAAAGGCCAAAAAGTAACCTCCAAAAGCCAAGAGGACACCTACAATGCATTGGGAAAATATGCAAAAAATTTAAACCTTTTGGCGCGTGACAACCGTTTGGATCCTGTGATTGGTCGTGATGAAGAAATCCGACGAATTCTTCAAATTTTATCCAGACGAACCAAAAATAATCCCATCTTGGTAGGCGAACCCGGCACTGGAAAAACGGCCATCGCAGAAGGTTTGGCCCACCGAATTATCGCTGGAGATGTTCCAGAAAATTTAAAGAATAAACTGGTTTATGCCTTAGACATGGGGGCGCTAATTGCTGGTGCAAAATACAAAGGTGAATTTGAAGAACGCCTCAAATCGGTCATCAAAGAAGTCACAGAAAGTGCGGGCGATATTGTTCTTTTCATTGATGAAATCCACACGCTGGTTGGAGCTGGTGGCGGAGAGGGCGCCATGGATGCCGCCAATATTCTCAAACCCGCCTTGGCGCGTGGTGAACTTAGAGCCATTGGAGCTACAACTTTGGATGAATATCAAAAATATTTTGAAAAAGATAAAGCTCTCGAACGCCGATTTCAAAAGGTTGTGGTTGATGAACCGGACCAAGAAAGTGCCATTTCGATTCTTCGCGGCATAAAAGAAAAATACGAAACGCACCATAAGGTTCGCATAAAAGATGACGCCATAATTGGTGCGGTTGAATTATCGAACCGTTACATCAGCAATCGTTTTTTGCCCGATAAGGCCATTGACCTTATGGATGAGGCTGCTTCAAAATTACGAATGGAAATTAATTCTAAACCTGAAGAATTGGATGTTTTGGATCGAAAAGTCATGCAATTGGAAATTGAAATTGAAGCCATCAAACGTGAAAAAGATGAAGTAAAACTCAAGGGGTTGTCCGCAGAATTGGCCAACCTTAAAGAGGAACGAAACACCCTTCAGGCGCAATGGCAAAGCGAAAAAGAAATTGTAGAATCTGTTCAGGCCGCAAAATTAAACATTGAGCAACTCAAAATTGAGGCCGAGCGGGCCGAACGAGAAGGCAATTACGGAAGGGTAGCCGAATTGCGTTACGGTAAAATCAAAGAAGCACAACAAGACCTAGAAACTGCACAACAAAAATTGGATTCTAATCAAGATTCTGCTCTTATTAAGGAAGAAGTAACCTATGAAGACATCGCCGAGGTGGTTGCCAAGTGGACGGGAATTCCTGTCACAAAAATGGTGACATCGGAGCGTCAAAAATTACTTCTTTTGGAAGAGGAATTACATAAAAGAGTTGTGGGCCAGAGAGAAGCGGTTTCGGCGGTTAGCGATGCCGTCAGACGAAGTCGGGCTGGTCTTCAAAATCCAAAAAAACCAACGGGTACATTTTTATTTTTAGGAACCACTGGTGTCGGAAAAACGGAGTTGGCCAAAGCGTTGGCTGCCTATTTGTTTGACGATGAAAATGCGGTCACAAGAATAGACATGAGCGAATACCAGGAACGTCACGCGGTTAGCCGTCTAATTGGAGCTCCTCCAGGTTATGTGGGCTACGATGAAGGCGGGCAACTCACAGAAGCCGTTCGGCGAAAACCTTATTCTGTGATTCTTTTAGACGAAATTGAAAAAGCCCACCCCGACACGTTTAACATTTTACTACAGGTGTTGGATGAAGGCCGATTGACCGATAACAAAGGAAGACTGGCCGACTTTAAAAATACCATTATCATCATGACCTCTAATCTGGGAAGCGAAATTATACAATCCAAGTTTGAAGAGGCAGGTCAGGATTCCTCAGCTATGACATCGGCCAAAATAGAGGTTTTAGGATTATTGAAAACGATGGTTCGCCCAGAGTTTTTAAATCGAATAGATGATACAATTTTATTTAGCCCTTTGAATGAAGATGAGATTCAGGCCATTGTTTCGCTTCAGCTGAAACAATTGTCCAAAACTCTGGAAGCTCAAGGGATTGTTTTTGACGCCAGTCCAGAGGCCATTGAACTGTTGGCCAAAAAAGGATATCAACCCGAGTATGGGGCGCGCCCCGTCAAAAGAGTGATTCAAAAAGAGGTGCTAAATGCTTTAAGTAAAGACCTCCTTTCGGGAAAAATCCAATCGGATCATGTCATTTTGATGGACGCATTTGACAATGCTTTGGTATTTAGAAATCAAAACGATACCATTCCAAAATCGTTATAAAATGTAACAATATTAGAGTTCGATCGTCATAAAGATGTTGGTTAGTTAGTTGAAAAAGCAGCGCTTGATTAGTACAGTACGTTTAATCGGTGCTGCTTTTTGTTTTAATAATTTTTTTAACGCTATGGTAACCAATCCATTAAATAATTGGTTAGCTTTGATGTACATGAAAAAAACGGTAAATATTCTCAATAAAAAAGCTCGATTTTCGTACGAATTATTGAATACGTACACGGCGGGAATTGTTCTGGCAGGTACCGAAATTAAATCGATACGAGCCGGTAAGGCCTCTATTGCCGAGAGTTTTTGTGAGTTTAATGATGGTGGGGAATTGTTTGTCATTAACATGACGGTTCAAGAGTATGATTATGGCCATCATTTTAATCATAAACCTAAAGCAGAACGCAAGTTGTTGTTACACAAAAAGGAGCTCAAAAAATTGGAAAAAGAGGTCAAAAATACGGGCCTCACCATTGTACCGTTAAAACTATTTATCAATGACAAAGGATTTGCAAAACTCCAAATTGCACTTGCCAAAGGGAAAAAATTATTTGACAAACGAGAAACGATAAAAGACCGAGACAATAAGCGTAATTTGGACCGAATCAAGAAAAATTTTAAACCCTAAATCATTATATCAAAAATGAAGAAACTAGTTATTCTGTTGTTTTTTTTGAGTGTAAATTTCACTTACGGACAACTTACTGGAACCGTCAAAGACGCCACTGGAGCTCCCCTGCCCTATGTTAATGTTTTCTTGAAGAATACCTATACTGGCACAACCTCAAACTCGGAGGGACAATATGAGCTAACTATTTCAAATTCAGGAAGTTACACAGTTGTATTTCAGTTTTTAGGATATAAAACAGTTTCAAAAACAATTAAAATTGACAGCTTCCCTTACACGCTAAATGTGGTATTGGAGGAAGAAAACATCACCCTGAATGAAGTGGTTATTGATGCTCAGGAAAATCCAGCCAACAGAATCGTTCGAGCTGCCATTAAAAAACGAAAAATATTCCTTGAAAAATTAGACGCCTACACGGCTGATTTTTACTCCAAGGGCGTCATTCGGATCAAGAACGCCCCAGAGAAATTTCTGGGCCAAGATTTGGGCGATTTTGATGGTGCTTTGGATTCCACAAGAACTGGTATTGTTTATCTTTCAGAAACCATTTCAAAAATAATTTACCAAAAACCTGATCTGTTCGAAACTATAACAGCTTCCAAAGTGAGTGGAAATTCCAACGGCATTAGCTTTAACTCCGCCAGGGATGTGGATTTTAACTTGTACAATAACACCGTAAATATCAACAACGATATCATTTCGCCCATCGCAGATTATGCTTTTAAGTATTACAGATACAAGCTTGAGGGCGAATTTTACGACTCCGAAGGGCATTTAATCTATAAAATATCATTGCTGCCCAAACGTGAAAACGACCGAGTATTTTCTGGAGTTATTTATATCGTAGATGAAACTTGGGCATTGTTTGGAATTGATGTTCAAGTTGAAGGCAGTCAGATTCAAGTTCCTCCTGCCGACCGCATTCGAATTCGACAAAATTTAACATACGACACCCAAGAGGATCAATGGTTGGTAAGGGCGCAGAGCATTGATTTTGGTTACAGTTTATTTGGATTTGAGGGGGATGGTAGTTTTGTGGCCAATTACACCAATTATGATTTAAACCCCACTGATTTTTCAAAAAAAAATCGCAACGAAATTTTAGTTTTTGAGAAAGATGCCAACAAAAAGAAAATAGATTATTGGTCAGAAAAAAGACCCGTTCCGCTAAGCACAGACGAGTTGAAAGACTACATACGGCGGGATAGCATTGAAACAATCCGAAATTCCAAAGTATATCTGGATTCAATAGATCGAGAGAGTAATAAATTCAGTTTGATGAATTTGTTGGTGGGAAAAACGTATAAAGATTCCTACAACAACAAAAGTTTTAGTATTTCTGGACCTATTGAAGGCATTCAGTACAACACCGTTCAGGGGTATAACATTTCATTAAATGGTAATTTTACAAAGCAATTTAACGAGTACAAAAAGTACCTATCCGTCATTGGCACTATGAATTACAGCATTGAGACGGAGCGTTTTAGAGGGACGCTGGGCGTACGCTACAGGTTCAATGCTATTAATGATGCAATGGCTTGGGTAAATTTTGGGGTTAGAACAGAACAATTTAACACTGAAAATCCTATTTCTGCAGGGCATAATACCATCAGTAGTTTGCTTTTTGAAAGCAACTATATGAAAATTTATGACCGCCAATTTGCAGAAATTGGCTACCGCAGAGAGCTATTTAATGGGCTAACCATTTCAAGCAAATTAAGTTACGACAAACGAAGTGCTTTGTATAACAATTCCGATCGAGTGATTGCTCCAAAAAGCGATATTGAGTACACCAGCAACAATCCGCTATCGCCCCAGGGGTTTGGAACTGCGCCTTTTTCCAATCACAGCATCGTTCGATTTGATGCCAATGTTGCCATCCGATTTGGAGAAAAATACATGACCTACCCGGATTTCAAGTTTAATGTTAGCAATTCGGATTTTCCAAGCTTAAATCTCAATTACAAAAAAGGATTTGGCGCGAGTAACTCGGCCTATAATTTTGATCATTTAAGTGCGCGTTTGCGGCAGAATATCAATTTAAAAACCACCGGAGTTTTGAAATATAACGTCATTGGAGGCACTTTTTTTGGGAACAAGACCCTGTCCTTTATTGATTACAAACACTTCAATGGGAATTTGACACACATTAATACAATAGGTAATTATTTGTCCAGTTTTAAAAACATGGGGTATTACGATTTCAGCACGGCCGATGGTTATCTGGAATATCATGTGGAACATGATTTTAAGGGCTATATTTTAGGTAAAATCCCCTTGCTGAATACACTCAATTTTAACCTAATTGTTGGAGCGCACGGAATTTCATCAAAAAGCCAATTACCATACAACGAATTTAATGTTGGACTTGGAAACTTGGGGTGGAAAAAATATCGATTTTTACGGCTGGATTACGTCCGATCCTACCACAATGGACACACCGATGATGCTTTGATGTTTGGATTTAGTCTTTAGGAAATTTACGATTTATCTTCCAACATGGGTACAAATTTAAACTGTCCAAGTTCTTGTTTTTCAAAGGTTTTTGCACCAGTTCTTACAAACAACGTCATGATTTGTTCTGTCTCGCCAACAGGGATTACGAGTCGGCCACCAACCTTCAATTGGGCCAATAGTGGTTTTGGGACGAAAGGTGCTCCAGCTGTAACCAAAATTCGATCAAAAGGGGCCTCTTCTTTAAGCCCTTTGTAGCCATCACCAAAAATTAACCGCTTGGCCACATATCCGATTTTTGGAAGAAATAAATTTGTTTTTTTGAACAATTCCAATTGGCGCTCGATGCTATAAACCTCCGCACCCAACAAACACAAAACGGCCGTTTGATACCCGCTTCCAGTGCCAATTTCCAAGACTTTTTGACCCAATGAAACGTCCAATAATTCCGTTTGAAACGCCACCGTATAGGGTTGGGATATGGTTTGATTGGCAGCAATTGGAAAGGCCTTGTCCTGATAAGCATGCTCCAAAAAACCAGAGTCCATAAACAAATGCCGGGGCACTTTACCCATCGCCTCCAGCACAGCTTCGCTGGTAATACCCTTCGAAACTAAGGTTTGAACCAATTTGTGACGAAGCCCTTTGTGTTTAAACGAATCTATCAATTGCGGTGGTGTTTCAAATCCAAAATTAAGTAAAGATAATTGAGATTAAAATTAAATCTTAAAAAGAATTTAAAATCCAGAGGTTTTGAGGAAAATGAGACAATATCTCATTAAAATATTTAATTTTGTGAAAATTAAATTACATGCTAAAAATTGGTGTATTAGGCGCAGGGCATTTAGGGAAAATTCACTTGAAACTGCTCCAACAATCTGAACATTATGATTTGGTTGGATTTTTTGACCCAGATATTGCGAACGGGCAAAGAGTAGCCAAAGAATTCAACTACAATTATTTTGAATCCCTTGATGAGCTGATCGATGCTGTGGATGTGGTGGACATTGTTACCCCCACCCTCTCGCACTACAATTGCGCCATAAAAGCCATTACCAAAGGGAAGCATATTTTTATTGAAAAACCAATAACGACAACTGTTGAGGAGGCAGAACATATCCGTTTGTTAGTCTCCGAAAATAACCTGAGGGGTCAGGTGGGGCATGTAGAACGCTTTAATCCTGCCTTTTTGGCTGTTAAATCCGAAATCAAAAAACCGATGTTTATTGAAACGCATCGGTTGGCCGAGTTTAACCCTAGAGGCACCGATGTCCCTGTGGTGTTGGATTTAATGATTCACGATATTGATATTATTTTGAGTGTTGTCAACTCACCCGTGCAATCTGTTCAGGCCAGCGGTGTTTCGGTCATTAGTGAAACGCCAGATATTGCCAATGCACGAATTGAATTTGAAAACGGTTGTGTGGCCAATTTAACGGCCAGCCGTATTTCATTGAAAAATATGCGTAAAAGCCGATTTTTTCAGAAAGATGCCTACATTAGTGTGGATTTTTTAGACAAAAAAGTGGAAGTCGTTAAGATGAAAAATGCCCCAAAACATCCCGGCGATTATGACATGATTTTACAAAATGCCGAAGGGGTTAAAAAACAAATTTATTTTAAAAACCCTGAAATTTCACCAAACAATGCCATATTAGATGAATTGGAGTCCTTTGCAGATGCTATAACTCACAATCGTAAACCGATTGTTACGCTTCGAGACGGAACGAATGCCCTTCGAGTGGCACATCAAATTATAGATTGTTTTTAATCTTATTATAACATGAAAAACATAGCAGTAATCGGCGCGGGAACCATGGGAAATGGGATAGCGCACTCCTTTGCCCAAAACGGCTACAAAGTCCAACTCGTTGATCTTAACGAAAAGGTTCTTGAAAATGCCCTTCAAACCATTTCCAATAACTTGGATCGGATGATTAAAAAAGGGGTTATTTCCGAAGAAGACAAACAACATACCTTATCAAACATTTCAATTTTTACCAACATCTCTGAAGGGGTTGAATATGCCAGTTTGGTGGTAGAAGCCGCCACGGAAAACGAAGCCCTTAAATTGGATATTTTTAAAACCCTGGATGATGCTTGTCCCGAAGATACGATTTTGGCCACAAACACCTCCTCCATTTCAATTACTCAAATTGCAGCAGCCACCTCACGCCCTTCCCAAGTGATTGGAATGCACTTTATGAACCCTGTTCCCATCATGCCATTGGTAGAAGTGATTAACGGGTACAACACCTCAACAGAGGTTACTGATTTTATTGTAGAACTTACTAAATTCATTGGAAAAACTCCTGTTTTAGCAAACGATTATCCCGGTTTTATAGCCAACAGAATTCTCATGCCAATGATTAACGAGGCCATAGAAGCGCTCCAAACGGGTGTTAGTGGCGTTCAAGAAATCGATACCATAATGAAACTTGGTATGGCCCACCCTATGGGGCCTTTGGAACTTGCCGATTTTATCGGACTGGATGTGTGCCATTCCATTTTGGAAGTTATGCATGCTGGATTTAAAACCCCGAAATATGCCCCTAACCCCTTGCTGGTCAATATGGTTCGTGCTGGAAAACTTGGTAAAAAAACCGGTGAAGGGTTTTACGATTACAGCAACGACAAAAAAGCGACTGTTCCGGCCGCTCAATTTCACTAGAGAGCTCAGAACGAATCCCTTTATGTTATGGCTCAGGTAATTCCATTTAGTGCCGTTCGTCCAAATGACCATTTGGCCGAAAAATTTTGCAGCAAATCTGTGGATTTTTATTCTGAAGAAGAATTAATATGTATTCTAAATTCCAATCCAAACTCTTTTGTTCAAATCATAAAACCCAGTATTCAAAACCCCACTAAACTGAACCCAAAAGAGCGCTACAATGCCGTAAAACTGAATTATGAAAAATTCAAAAACGACGGCATATTGGTTCGGGATTCCAAAGCTGCCTTTTACGTCTATGAAACTCTGGGCGAAAACCATTCATTTACGGGAATTATTGGTGGAGTAAGCATTGAGGACTATGCCAATGGGATTATAAAAAAGCACGAAAATACCATTGAAACACGCGAAAAAATCTTTAAAAATTATCTTAAAATAACACGTTTTAATTCAGAACCTGTTTTGATAACTTACAATCAATCGGAGGTTCTTTCTCAAATCATTTCGGATTGCAAAACATCCCAACCAACTGTTAGTTTTGAAACGCAGGATGCTTGTTGGCATAAGATTTGGCGAATCGATTCAACTGAAAGGGTGTTAAACATTAAAACAGCTTTTGAAAAAATTCCGTCACTTTACATTGCAGATGGCCATCACAGATCGGCTTCATCGGTGCGTCTTTCAGAAGAAGAAAAAGAAGTTGGCAAAAACCAAAGCACCGATTTTTTTATGGCCTATCTTATTCAAGAAGATGAGTTGATCATCAGAGAATACAACAGAATGTTTAAAGGGCTAAACGGATTAACTGAGCATCAATTTTTGGAACGTTTAAAACAGAATTTTGATGTTGTATCAATCGAGAATGGGTTGTGCTATAACAAAAATAAACATAGTATCACCATGTATCTAAAAGGCCATTTTTATTGCCTATCTTTACGACGTGAGGTTCAAAAATCGGAGAATCCGCTCTTAGACATAGGCGCATACGTGTTGCAGGAATTTATCTTAAAGCCCATTTTGGGTGTAAAAAATCCCAGACACGATAACCGATTAAAATACAGTGCTGAAAGTGACAACATGAAAAGAATTAAATCTTTAATAGACCGAGGGTTATTTGCGGTTGGATTTGGACTAAACCCTGTAACAATTCAGCAACTGAAAGCCATTGCTGATGCCGATTTGGTGATGCCCCCAAAGAGCACCTATATTTTTCCTAAACTCAGAAGTGGCATTACCATTTACGAATTTTAAAATGAGGATTAAAAACAACCTTATCGATTTAAAAACATCCCTGCCCAGCCACGTGGCTTTGGTTGCAGTATCTAAAACCAAACCTATCGATAATTTGATGGAGGCCTATGATGCTGGCCAGCGGATTTTTGGCGAAAATAAGGTTCAGGAAATGGTTGAAAAATACCATCATATGCCCAAAGATATTCAATGGCACATGATTGGTCACCTGCAACGAAATAAGGTCAAATATATGGCTGAATTTGTGGATTTAATTCATGGGGTGGATAGCTTAAAATTACTTTCTGAAATTAACAAACAAGCCCAAAAACACCACCGCACCATCAACTGTTTATTGCAAATAAAAATCGCTCAAGAGGATTCAAAATTTGGAATGACACCAGATGATGCTTTAAGTCTTTTACAGTCCAACGCTCTGGATTCGCTTAATAATATTACCATTCTGGGGGTGATGGGTATGGCAAGTTTTACAGCAAACAAACGACAAATAAGGTCGGAATTTAAAACTTTAAAACATTGTTTTGATGCGTTAAAAACAATCTGCCCTGCTCTGGAAATTGTATCCATGGGCATGAGTGGCGATTACCCCCTTGCAATTGAATGCGGCAGCACTATGATTCGTGTGGGTAGCGGAATTTTTGGCGCCAGACATTAAAACGCACTACGATTTACGCAATAGTTGACATAGAAACCACTGGGGGCAAATACAATGAAGAAGGTATTACCGAAATAGCCATTTATAAACATGATGGTCACAAGGTTATAGATCAATTTATCAGTCTTGTGAATCCTGAGAGACCCATCCAGCCCTATGTGGTTAGTCTTACGGGGATCTCTAATGCCATGCTCAAGAGTGCGCCAAAATTTTTTGAAATTGCAAAACGTGTGGTAGAAATTACAGAAGACACTGTTTTGGTGGCTCACAATGCGAAATTTGACTACCGTATTTTAAAACTGGAATTTAATCGATTAGGATTTAAATTTGAGCGAAAAAACTTATGTACCGTTGAGTTGTCAAAGCAATTGATCCCTAACCTTCCATCGTACAGTTTGGGTAAATTAGTTCGGTCGTTGGGAATTCCAATTAGCGACCGGCACAGAGCTTCTGGCGATGCTTTAGCTACCACCAAATTATTTGAATTGTTGCTGAGTAAGGATATAGAAAAAACCATTGTAAAATCGGCCATCCGCTTTGAACCCAAACGGCAAATTGAACCAAAATTATCAGCTATCATTCAGTCACTTCCCTCAACCACCGGCGTGTATTACATTCACAACGCTGAAGGCGATATTATCTATATAGGAAAAAGCAAAAATATAAAACAACGCATCAATCAACACTTTGTTGGGAATGCTCCAAAATCAAAAAAAATTCAGTTGGAGGTGGAAGCCGTTACCTACGAAGATACTGGAAGTGAGTTGTTGGCTCTATTGAAAGAAAGTGCAGAAATTAAATACCATAAACCGAAATATAATAGAGCATTACGCCGAACTATTTTTACTCATGGGCTGTTCAGTTTTATGGACAGTGAGGGGTATTTGAATTTAAATATTGAAAAAATCAGGGGTGAAAACAAACCCATCACAACATTTGCTAACATCCAAAGCGGGAAACGTTTTATGACAAAAGTGGTGGAAAAACACCAATTGTGTCAAAAATTGTGTGGCCTTTATAAGACCAAAACTAATTGTTTTAAGTTTACCATAAAAGAGTGCTTTGGCGCATGTGTTTCAGAAGAATCTCCTGAAACTTACAATACAAGAGTTCAAAATATAATAGATTATTATAGTTTTAAGCGTAAAAGCATGCTCATTATTGACCAAGGTCGGGCATTGGATGAGCGCAGCGCAGTGTGGATAGAACAAGGCGTCTTACGCGGATTTACATATTTTAATTTGAATTTTCAGATTACGAATCCTGAGGTTTTATCAACTCTTATTACCCCTTTGGAGCATAACAAAGATGCCAAACACATCATTCAGAGCTACCTGCGACGTCACAAAAGATTGAAGGTCATTCCGCTAGAAAATTAAACTTTTTAGTACATTTGATGCATGTCAACAACAAAACCAACCTCATCTTGGCGACATCAACTCCATAAAATAATTTATGAAGCAGACACCCCTGCGGGAAAACTTTTTGATGTCGTTTTACTTTTGGTTATTCTGTTGAGCATCGTTCTTGTCATGCTGGAAAGTGTTGAGGATATCGGAAAAACATATTTTGTACTGTTGGATACTTTAGAGTGGGTAATTACCATTTTGTTCACCCTGGAATACGTTGCCAGAATTGTTTGTGTCAAAAAACCAACGGCCTATATTTTTAGTTTTTACGGCATAGTAGATTTGCTCTCAACGGTTCCAAAATACTTGTCCATTTTTCTGGTCGGAACGCATTCGTTAGTTGCCCTAAGAGCATTGCGATTGTTGCGGGTTTTTAGGATTTTAAAATTAACACGATACATTAGTGAAAGCACCAATTTTGGAAGAGCCCTAAAACGCAGTCGTGTGAAAATTGCAGTATTTTTATCCTTTGTTTTAGTGTTGTGTATCATTCTGGGAACCGTCATGTACTTGGTTGAAGGGGACAAAGACAGCGGTTTTACAAGTATTCCAAGAAGTGTGTACTGGGCCATAGTAACTCTCACCACAGTTGGCTACGGAGACATTGCACCCACAAGTGCATTGGGTCAGTTTATTGCATCACTAATTATGATTTTGGGATACGGAATCATTGCCATCCCAACAGGAATTGTAACCTCTGAAATGACCAAAAAAGAACGGGACAAAATCCCCAAAAACACCCAATCCTGCCCCAATTGTATGGAATCCTACCACGCCGATAATGCCCGTTTTTGTCATAAATGCGGACACGAATTAAATCATGCTTAAAAAAATAATTACCATTGTTGGTCCAACAGGAATTGGAAAAACGGACTTGAGTTTAAAATTGGCCGAACATTTTAAAACAGAGATAATTTCTGCCGATTCTCGCCAATTTTTTAAAGAAATTCCGATAGGAACTGCTGCCCCAACAGCAAAAGAACTCCAACGAGTTAAACATCATTTCATACACCACAAATCCATCAAAGAATCCTATAACGTGGGGGACTTTGAAACAGAGGCGATAAATTGCATCACCCAGCTGCATTTTAACAACGATGTTTTGATTGTCGTGGGAGGATCTGGACTGTATGTAAAGGCCATCACTGAAGGATTGGATGCGTTTCCTCAAGTGGATTCAAGTATTCGCAAAACATTAAACACTATTTTAGAAACTGAAGGACTAAAACCACTACAACAGGAACTTAAAAATTCTGATCCAATTTCATATGTTAATTTGGACTTAAATAATCCGCATCGCGTCATTCGAGCGTTAGAAATCTGTCGTGGAACAGGTCGTCCTTTCAGTGGTTTTTTGAACAATAAAACCCGAGTGAGAAATTTTGAAACCGTAGCCATAGGTCTGACTGCAGACCGTGATGTTGTTTACAACCGCATTAATCTACGGGTGGATCAGATGATGGAAAATGGGCTTTTGGACGAAGTAAAATCGGTGTATCTGTACAACAATTTAAACGCCCTGAATACCGTTGGTTACAAAGAGCTGTTCAAATATCTGGACAACCAATGGACTTTGGAATTTGCCGTATCAGAAATTAAAAAAAACACAAGGCGATTCGCCAAGAGGCAGTTCACTTGGTTTAATAAACAGCCCAATACCAAATGGTTTAACTACAATGACGAATTTAGTACCATTATCGCTTACCTCGAATCGGTATTATAATGCGATTATTGGGGATTAACTACCAATCGGAAACCTTCGCCGTGAATGTTTAAAATTTCAACTTTAGGGTCGAGTTTTAAATATTTTCTCAACTTGGCAATGTAAACGTCCATACTTCTTGAAGTGAAATAATTATCGTCGCGCCATATTTTTGTCAAAGCTATCTCGCGAGGCATTAGGTCGTTAATGTGAAGAGCCAACAGTCTTAACAACTCGTTTTCCTTTGGCGATAACTTGATTTGAGTGTTGTCATTGTGTGTTAAAAAACGTAGTTTTGAGTTCAATTTAAAACTCCCGATTTCAAATTCAAATTGTTTGCTGTCTGCGATACTCTCGACGGTTTTGCGCTGAATGATGGCTTGAATTTTTAGCAACAACACCTCGCTGTCGAAGGGTTTGTTCAAATAATCGTCTGCCCCAACTTTATAGCCTTTCAAAACATCTTCTTTAAGAGCTTTGGCTGTGAGAAAAATAATGGGAATGTCCTTGTCTTTTTCACGAATTTCTTGAGCCAAAGTAAAGCCGTCTTTGTAGGGCATCATAACATCTAAAATACACAGATGAAAATCTGATTTTTTAAATTTTTCAAAACCCTCCATACCATTTTTAGCAAGGACCACCTCATAGTTGTTTATAGTGAGGTATTCCTTTAGGACGGTTCCAAAATTAGGGTCGTCCTCTACGAGCAAAATACGTTTTGTGATGTCTTCCATGATGTTATGTTATTAATGGTAATTTTATGATAAATGTACTCCCTTTTCCTTTTTCGCTATCCACCACAACAATGCCCTGGTGATTTTCCACAATTCTCTTGACGTTAGCCAAGCCCAATCCGTGGCCTTTCACATTGTGGACATCGCCGGTGTGCTCTCTGTAAAATTCTTCAAAAATTCGTTTCTGAGCGGCCTTACTAATTCCAATCCCTTGGTCTTTGATGTACATCAGAATATTATTGCCTACATTTTCAGTGGTGATGTCAATTTTTGGGGGGCCCTCGGAATATTTCACTGCGTTATCCAAAATATTTACAATAACATTAGTAAAATAAGTGCTGTTGGCCAAGATGGATGATTTTTGAGCTCTAAAATCCGTTTTGATATACCCTTGTCTGTCTTCAATAATAAGCTCAACATGAGTTATAGCATCCAAAATTAAATCATGTAATTTAAGACGATCTTTGGTTAAAATGAGTTGCTTTTTTTGAAGTTGAGAGATCCGCAAAACATTTTCTACCTGAGCATTCATCCGTTTATTTTCGTCCTTAATCATGGACAAATAACTTTTAACTTTTTCTGAGTTTTTAAAAATTTTTGGATTTCTGATGGCGTCCAAAGCAAGGTTGATGGTTGCGATGGGGGTTTTAAACTCGTGGGTCATATTATTAATGAAATCCGATTTCATTTGAGATATTTTTCGCTGCTGAATCAATTGAAAAAGAGCACTGGTATAGGCCACTATGATGATGACCGTAAAGAGGATGGACAACAGCGTCATTCCAATAATAGAGGACATAATAAACCGTTTTCGTTCCGGAAAATTAACGTAAAGATTGTAGTTGCTATCGCCGTTTTCATCTATAAAAATAGGAACCCCAATTGTTGGTACCAAATCGGGCTGAAACGTGTTGGATGCCACTGAAGTTGGTGCACCGGCTTTAAATACTGCAAACTCATAGGGAATATCTATACCATCTTCAGATAATTTTTTACCCAAAAGCCGTTCAATATCACAAGAACAAACACGTTGTTCAATGGGCGTATTTTGAACCTCTTCTTTATATTGAGCTTCAAAAGTCGCTCTCTGAAGGCGATCCATATTGAGAACTTTGGTTAGTGAAACGTCTAAATTTTTGGTGGCCTTACCGTCCAAATTCGAGCTTGAATATGTTTTTTTGGTGGTTTTTCCATGTATTTTGGACAGGTCTAAACTGTCCTTGTCAGCACCAGCAATGGATGGGATGGTGTAATTTTCCTCTATTACCCCAGTGTCGTACACCACAATGTGGTTTTCATTGTCTTGCTCTTTGTAAATGGTTAAATTCCGTAGGGCAATAGAATCGGGTTCTTGGCCACGTGCAATCAAGGCATTTAAAGCCATAACATACTTTCGGTATTCGATATCAGCAACCTGATTGGACGTGTAAGTCAACGCTTTTTTTACATTAAAGGAGAATTGCTCCTCCTTGGTTTGCAGGGCATTGTTAATGTAATAGGCCTGAACAAAAATAATCCCAATAAGAGAAAGACTCATTAAAATGACAAGGATGGAAAACAGCTTTTTGTTCATGAGACAAAATTATGTTTTTTAAGAATATTTTAAGTTGTTTTTAACTCGTTATTAACTAAAATGTTAAAAAATAAAATTCAACTGATTATTTTAAGAATTTTATTATGAATAGCATAAACCTTTTTGCGGGTTTTTAACAACTCTATATTTTCAATGATAAAATCGGAATGCTTTATCTTGTAGTTTTCACTCCATTGATTGGCCATAATGGCTTCAATTTCAGTTGCGGATTTGGTATCGCGATTAACAACTCGGTCTATCCGTGTCTGTTTTGGAGCTGTAACAGTTAAAATAAAATCAAATTCATTTTGCGCACCGATTTCAAAAAGGATAGCTACTTCTTTGATAATGTAGGGCGCGGTTTGTTCAGACAACCACAAGCTGTAATGCGCTGCCACGGCAGGATGAACAAGGGCGTTCATTTGTTTTAATAACGATTGATCGGAAAATATTTTTTTTGAAATGTACGTTCTGTTCAGCACATTATTTTTAAAAGCTTTATCTCCAAATAAGGTTTTTAAACCGGCCTGCAATGCTTCCGAGTTTTGCATCAACACTTTGGCTTCCGTATCGGCGTTATAAGTGGGTACCCCCAAGGATTTAAACATGGATGCAACAGTGGATTTTCCACTTCCAATACCGCCTGTAAGCCCTACTGTTTTCATCATTTTTTAGGTTTAATAACATATTCAATCTGATTCAACTGAAGAGAAACACGCTTGACAGAACTGGGATAAGACAGCAGCTTGGGGATGAGCAAATCATTCGAATCATTCAATGTGCTAAAATCACATTCTACAATAAAATCCTCTGAGGCAATGCTGTTGTAACCTTTTAAACTGGTATAAAACACCACCGATATTTCTTTTGGAAAAATCGAAACAAGCTGTTCTTCTGGAGCACGAATTAGGCGGATTGGAACCCGAACCACACCTTCTGTAAATTTCTCCACATCCCCCTTAATAACGACTTCATTTTCAGTCAATATCAAATCGTTTGAGGGCTCTGGGAGGATCAATTTTACCGTTTGATTGATGTTGGAATTCAAATTGTCTAAAACAACAGGAGTTGTCAAAACCTCATTGGTGTTATCCAGTACGGTTTTGGGGCCTACAACATCAACAGAATCTGGAGTGCTTCGAAGGGGAGAAAACATGTCGTAGCCCGTCGCAAAGCTGGTTTTAGATTGAATTTTTACAGGAAGTTTTTTTACAGATTGCTCGTCGTAGCCAAAGGCTATGACAGTTGGCGCAATGGCCAGAATGTCCACATCTGAACCGAAAAATTGGACGAGATCTTTGCGCTGGTTTTTGGCGTTCCAAAGGTAAGCCTCACTGCTTTTTTCCAGGGTGTTTAAATCGGTTTGAAGGAGTCGTTTGGAAAAGGCATATTTTAAAACGCCAAAACCGTCAGATTTCAGGGTGATATCAATGAATTGAGGTTGTTTTTTAATAATAATCTCGCGCGGATTATCGTGATTAGGAATCAATTCTAGGCGCAACGTGTAGGTGGCCTCATTGGCGAGTTTTATGACAATGGAAATCAATAAAGCCATCAATAGAAACAACACAAATACGTTGATGCGTTTCACTTGGATCCAATTTGTTAGTATGCGTTTTAGGGCTTTCACGATTTGGGGTTAAAAAATAGTTTTGGAAACAAGACAACTTCTGGTTTTCGAAATAGACAGAGTTTTGAGACGGATTTTAAATAGCCCAATCCATAGCCAAATAATTGAATTAAAATGGCTGGAATCACCAAAACACTGGCTACAACATCGGCTGTGGATTGCAAGGCCAATATAAAACCAAGCATTAAATAAGCCACATATAATGTCAAACCCCAAGTCACGTCCAGCGCAATTAACACGACGCTGACAAGAAATCCAGCCACAAAAAGCGTTGGAAACCAATACGTTAGTTTACGGGTGTGAGGATGCCATTTGTTTAGAATTGGACGGACTTGTCCAAATTTATTCACTTGAATGAAAAAACGCTCAAAAGAAATGCGACGTTTGTGATACACGTAGGCCTCAGGAAGGAGGCAAAGTTTATAGCCCATATCTTTAAGACGGATCGATAAATCGGGGTCTTCGCCTGGGTGAATATTTCCAAATCCCCCAGAGGCCAAAAAGGCCTCTTTGGACAGCCCCATATTAAAACTTCGAGGTTCATAGCCGTCAACTTGGGTCTTACCGCCACGAATTCCTCCTGTAGTGATCCATGAAGTCATAGTAAAATTGATGGCTTTTTGTATGGGAGAAAAATTATGTTTTGCGGCATCAGGGCCACCAAAACAATCGACATAGTTTTGATTTAGAGCTGAAATAACGGAGTTTAGATAGTGATTTGGAAGCAAACAATCGGAGTCTAAAATGATAAAATAATGCCCCTTTGCCCGTTCCATACCAAAGTTTCTGGAGTGTCCAGGACCCGAGTTTTTCTTAAAATAATAACTGATATTTAAGGTCTTTGAAAAATGCTCAACAATGAGCCTGGCATCCATGGTGGAGCCGTCTTCTATGATTATAATTTCAAAGGTTTTTGGTCCGTCCAACTGACAAAAACTTTCCAAAAGTTCCCGCACTTCTTCTGGGCGGTTGTAAACGGGTATAATAAATGAAAAATCACTGGCAATCATAGTAACAAATTTACACAATGCATTTTAATTCTCACCCACAAAAAAAGACATAAAAAAAACTCCGCCGGAGCGGAGTTTTCTTTGTTAATTTAAGTTTTTGAAAAATTATT